>JBFWQW010000052.1:0-20357 GCA_050249235.1 Acidimicrobiia bacterium
GCCGCTGGTAGATGATCTCGTCATGGGTCACGGTGATGGACTCCTCGTGCTCTGTGGAAGGAACACAAGGTCCATCACCGGGCCCACCCTTCGGGTGGACCTGGAACCTCAACCTACGGACAGGAAGCCCTAGCGCCGCCGACCGCTGTACGGCGGTCCCCTGCCCGCTTCCCCGCCACCTGCCTCTCTCCGGGGGAGCTCGCCCATGCCCACACCGGCCCGACCGCCGTTGCGGCCCCGACGCCGCCTGCACCGCCCGCTTCCCCACTGGGTCGCCGTCGCCGGCGCCGCCCTCCTCCCCGCCCTGGTCGTCGGCCGGTTGACCGCCGAGGCCGGTGCCGAACGGGACCGGTGGGGCCCGGGCCGGGCCACCCTGGTCGTCGTGCACGACGTCGCCGCCGGTGACACCGTGCGCGCCGGCGACGTCGAGCGGCGGTCGCTGCCCGACGTCGCCCGTCCCGCCCAGGCCGTCGACCGGTTGCCGAACGGCGCGGTGGCCGCGGCCGACCTGGTCGCCGGCGAGGTGCTCGTGTCCTCCCGGCTGGCGCCGGCCGGTTCGTCGGCCCTGGCCGCCCGGCTCCCACCGGGGACGCGCGGCATCGCCGTCCCGAACGAGGCCGGGCCCCCGCTGGAGGACGGCGACCGCGTGGACGTGCTCGTCACCCTCGACCCGGCGACGGCCCGTCCCACCACCACCGTCACCCGGTCTGCCCTTGTCCTCGACGTCGGCGACGACGCCGTCACCGTCGCCGTCGCCCTCGACGACGCGGAGCGGGTGGCGTTCGCCGCCGCGGCCGGGCTGGTGACGCTGGCCCTCAGCGGACCCCGGTCGCGATGAGCAGCAGCACGGCCCCGCCGGCCACCACCCGGTAGACGACGAAGGGCGTGAAGGTGTGGGTGCGCACGAAACGCAGCGTCCCCCAGACCGCCAGCCAGCCGGTGACGCCCGACGCGACGATCCCCCACGCGAAGGCCGGCCCGAACCCCTCGGGGATGCCGCCAGAGCGGAACATGTCGACGCCTTCGAAGAGGAGGGCGCCGGCGATGATCGGCAGGCTCATCAGGAACGACAGCCGGGCCGCGGCGTCGCGTGAGAAGCCGATCGAGCGGGACGCGGTGATCGTCGCCCCGGACCGCGACACACCCGGGACGAGGGCCAAAGCCTGGGCCGCCCCCATCACCAGAGCGTCCCGGCCCCGGAAGCTCTCGGCCGGCCGACGGCCGAGGAGGCGATCGGCGAGGAGGAGGACGCCGCCGAACAGGACGAGCATCACGGCGACGAGCCACTCGTGGTCCCCGAGCCCGGCCACGGTGTCGTTCAGCACCGATCCCACCAGGGCGGCGGGCAGCGCCGACGCCAGGAGGAGCCAGGCCAGGCGCCCTTCGACGGCCACGGCGAGGTCGGGATCCGCCCCGTCACCAGTCCCCGCGCCCAGATCACCAGTCCCCGCGCCAGTGTCGCCAGTCCCCGCGCCAGTGTCGCCAGTCCCCGCGCCAGTGTCGCCGGTCCCTGCGCCAGTGTCGCCGGTCCCCGCACCCCGGTCACCGGTCCCCGCCCCGTCACCGGTCTCCGCCCCGGCGTCCGCGGCCCGGAGGCGGGCCCGACCGTCCCGGCCCAGGACCGCCAGCGCGCCCCGGGCCAGGTTGACGATGTCGCGCCGGAAGTAGGCGCAGGCCCCGACCAGCGTCCCGAGGTGGAGGGCCACGTCGAAGCTCTGCTCGAGGTCGGCCTGGCCCCGGAAGTCGTCCCAGCCGAACAGCCAGGGGACCAGCTTCAGGTGCCCGCTCGACGAGATCGGGAGGAACTCCGAGAGTCCCTGGACGATCCCGAGGACGATGGCGTGGAGGACCGGCACGGCGGCGGGAGCGTACCGTCGCCCCCGCGGGCCCCCGGCGAGCGCACGGGGTCGGCGGCGACCGGCGGCCGGCCCGGATCAGACGGCGACGACCCGGCGCGTGGTCGCTAGCCTCCCGCCGTGCCCGTGGAGCCCGGACTGTCGGCCGAGGTCGAGTTGACCGTCGGCGAGGCCGACACCGCGCTCGCCATGCACTCGGGCGAGGTGCCGGTGCTGGCCACCCCGCGGGTGATCGCTCTCTGCGAGCAAGCCTCGATGGCCGCCGTCGAGGGTCGGCTCGACGCCAACGAGACCACCGTCGGCCACGCGGTGCAGCTCGACCACGTGGCCCCGACCAGGGTGGGGGGACGGGTCCGGGCCGAGGCCACCCTGCAGAAGGTTGCCGGCCGCCGCCTCACGTTCACGGTCACCGTCACGGACAACCGGGGCCTGGTGGCCGCCGGCAAGATCACCCGGGTGATCGTCGACACCGACCGCTTCATGGAGCGGGCCCACTAGCCCGACCGGCGCCGGGCAGGGCGGCGTCGAGGAAGTCGGCGACCGTCGCCGCGAAGGCCTCCGGGTGCTCGGCCTGGGGATGGTGCCCGGCGCCTTCGACCACGACCAGCCGGGCCCCCGGGATGCCCGCCGCCAGACGGCGCGACCCCGGCAGCATGACGGTGTCCTCGTCGCCGACCACCACGAGGACCGGCACCCGGAGCCCGGCCAGCTCGTCGAGGCGGCTCGGGGTGTCGAGCAGGCCGCGGGCCGCCTCGACGTACATCGCCGGCGCGCAGGCCAGCAGGCTGCGGTCGCGGTAGCCGTCCCAGTCGGGGTGCAGCACCCGCAGGCGGTCGGCCGACGCCGATGACGTGACGAGCGCGGTCCCGAGGGCCTTCTGGGCCGCCAAGAGGGCCGGCATGCCGCCGTCGGCGACGACGGTGCAGGCCAGCTCGACGAGCGACCGCTCGATCGGCACCGGGCCGTCGGTGGTGCCAACCAGCACCAGCGCGGCCACCGGCGACGAGGCGCGGCCGGCCCGGGCGGCCAGGTCGACGGCGAGCCGCTGCGCCACCATCCCGCCCATCGAGTGGCCGAGCAGGGCGAAGCGGGTCCACCCGAGCGAATCGACCAGGCCGGCCAGGTCGGCCGCCATGGTCGTGAGGTCGTAGCCGGTCGCCGGCGTCGGGCTCGCCCCGTGGCCCCGGAGATCGGGCATGACGGTGTGCCAGCCCGACCGGGCCAGCCGGCGGGCCTGGGCGGCGAAGTCCTCCTTGGCCCCGGTGAACCCGTGGACCGCGAGCAGCGGCCGGCCGCCCCGGCCCTCCTCGGCGTAGGCGAGCGGCACGGCACCGACCGCCGTGCGCTCGAGCCCCGTCCCGGCCGTCGGGCGGTTCGCCGTCGGATCTGCCGGCACCGGGCCGGTCGCCATCGGGCCGGTCGCCATCGGGATCCGAGGCTACGGCCCTACCATGGCCGGCCCTACCGTTGCCGACCGGCACCCGTCCGAAAGGAGCCCCCGTGGGGGACCGCCGCCCGCGGCTCCTCGCGCTGCGGATCGTCGCCAGCGCCGTGATGCTGGCCGTGCTCCTGCCCCGGGTCCACCTGTCGTCGCTGCTCCCCGGCTGGAGCACCGCCATCGGGCTCTGGCTCCTCGCCGCCGTGCTGGCGACGGCGCTCGGCATGTTCCTCGCCGTGCTCCGCTGGCGGACCGTGCTCGACGGCATGGACTTCGGCGCCGGCAGGGACCGCGACCTGCGGGCGCTCGGCCACCACTACCTCGCCGGCCAGTTCGTGGGGAACTTCCTCCCGTCGACCATCGGGGGCGACGTGGTGCGGGTCCGGCGGCTGGCCCAGCCCAACGGCCTGGTGGCCGACAGCTTCGCCTCCGTCGTGCTCGAACGGCTCACGGGCTGGGTGGTCCTGCCCCTCATCACGCTCGTCGCCCTCGCCGCCAACCCGGGCCTGCGGGAGCTGGGCCGGGCCTCGGCGCTGGCCGCGGCCATCGCCGTCGCCACCCTGGTGGTCCTGGCGGCCGTGCTCGTGGCGGTGGGCCACCCCCGGACCGGGGGGCGCCTCGACGGGAGCCCGGGCTGGCGCCGCTTCGCCGCCGCCGTGCACCTCGGCGTCGACCGCCTCCACCGCCACCCCGCCTCCGCGGTCGCCATGGTCGCCACCGGCCTCGCCTACCAGGTGACGGTCACGCTGGCCGCCTTCTGCGCGGCGCGGGCCCTCGGCCTCGACGCCGTCGGCCTGACCGCCACCCTCGCCTTCTTCCCGGCCGTGGCCGTCGTGCAGGTCCTCCCGGTCACCCTGGGCGGCCTCGGCATGCGGGAGTGGAGCCTGGTGCTGTTCCTGCAACCCCTCGGGGTGCAGGCTGGTCAGGCGATGGCGCTCGGCTTCCTCGTCTACGGACTCAACCTGCTCGTGAGCCTGGCCGGGGCCCCCTCGTTCGCGCTCGGCGGCCGGCGCCGGCACGCCGACGGACTCGTCCCCGCCGGGCCGGTCACCGCCGACGAGTTCGCCGCCTCCGCCGACCCCGGTCCCCATCCCACGGTGGAGCGGCCCCGGTGAGCGACGCCTCCCCGTCCACCACCGCCGGCACCCCTCAGCAGGGCGACGATCCGGAGGCGGCCCCGCCGGCCCGGGCCGGCGCCGCCCACGGGCTGCGCTGGTGGCGGGAGCTGCTCTACATCGGGATCTTCTACGGGATCTACTCGCTGATCCGGAACCAGTTCGGCTCCGCCTCCGTGCCGGCGTCGACCGCGCTGCGCCACGCCGAATGGGTGATCCGCGTCGAGCGCGACCTCCGGAGCTTCCACGAGCAGGAGATCCAGAGCTGGTTCCTCGACTGGCGACCCTTCATCCAGTTCTGGAACCTCTTCTACGGCACCTTCCACTTCGCCGTCACGGCCTTCTGCCTGGTGTGGCTGTTCACCCGCTTCCCGGATCGCTACGTCCAGTGGCGCACCACCCTGGCCTGCACGACCGCGCTGGCGCTGGTCGGCTTCGCCACCTTCCCCCTGCTGCCGCCCCGCCTCCTGCCCGAGCAGTTCGGCTTCGTCGACACCCTGGCCGAGTTCGGCGGGCTCTGGTCGTTCGACAGCGGGGCCATGCAGAAGGTGTCGAACCAGTACGCGGCCATGCCGAGCCTCCACTTCGCCTGGTCGATGTGGTGCACCCTGGTCCTCGTGCCCACCCTGCGCCGGCCCTGGTTGCGGGCGCTGGCGATCGCCTACCCGGTGCTCACCCTGTTCGCCATCGTCGTCACGGCCAACCACTACTGGCTCGATGCCGCCGGGGGGGCCCTGGTCCTGGCGCCCGGCGTGGCCGCGGGGCGGTGGTGGAGCGGGCGGCGGTAGCGTCGTCCCGATGCCCCTCCTCGAGCGGATCGGCCAACCCGCCGACCTCCGGCAGCTGACCTACGCCGAGCTCGACGAGCTGGCCGCCGAGATCCGGCAGTTCATCGTCCTGGCCGTGGCGTCGTCGCCCGCCGGCGGGCACCTGGGCTCGAACCTCGGCGCCGTCGAGCTCACCCTGGCGCTGCACCGGGTCTTCGACTCGCCCCGCGACATCCTCCTCTGGGACACCGGCCACCAGGCCTACGTGCACAAGCTGGTGACGGGCCGCCAGGCCGGCTTCGAGCACCTGCGCCAGGCCGGCGGCCTCTCGGGCTATCCCAACCGCCTCGAGTCCGAGCACGACTGGATCGAGAACAGCCACGCCTCGACCGTGCTCAGCTACGCCCACGGCCTCGCCACCGCCACCGAGCTGAAGGGCCTCGACCGCCGGGTCGTGGCGGTGATCGGCGACGGCTCCATGACGGGCGGCATGGCCTACGAGGGCCTCAACAACCTCGGCCACAGCGGCCGGCGGGTCGTGATCGTGCTGAACGACAACGGCCGGTCGTACGCACCCACGTCCACGAAGCTGAGCGAGAGCCTGGCCCGGCTCCGCGTCGACCCCCGGTTCGTCCGCAACCGGGCCCGGTTGGCGAGCCTCATCGACTCGCTGCCCTTCGGGAAGCGCATCAACCGGGGGCTCAGCTCGGCCGAGGCGGCGGTGCGCGAGATGTGGGAGCCGCCGGCCTTCTTCGAGCAGCTCGGCGTGCGCTACATCGGGCCCCTCGACGGGCACGACATCGAAGGGCTCGAGTCGGCCCTCGCCAACGCCGCCACCTACGAGGGCCCGATCGTCGTGCACGTCTTCACCCAGAAGGGGCGGGGCTACGGCCCGGCCGAGATGGACGAGGAGAAGAACCTCCACGACATCTCGGGCGTGCTCGACGCCGCCACCGGCGAGGTCGTGAAGTCGTCCGCCCCGTCCTACGGGGCCGCGTTCACCGAGGCGCTGCTGGCCGCGGCCGAGACCGACCCCCGGATCGTCGCCATCACGGCCGCCATGCCCGGCTCGACCGGCCTGCTCCCCTTCCAGGACCGGTTCCCCGACCGGTTCCTCGACGTCGGCATCGCCGAGCAGCACGCCGTCACCGCCGCCACCGGCATGGCCATGCTCGGGCTTCGACCGGTGGTGGCGATCTACTCGACGTTCCTCACCCGGGCCTTCGACCAGGTCACCTACGACGCCGGCCTCCACGGCCAGCCGGTGGTGTTCTGCATCGACCGGGCCGGCATCACCGGCGACGACGGGGCCAGCCACCACGGGCTGCTCGACATGGCCCTGCTCACCAAGGTGCCCGGCCTCACCATGTTCGCCCCGTCGTCGGCCCAGGAGCTGGCCGTCATGTTCCGCGAGGCCATGACCATCGAGAGCGGGCCGGTCGCCATCCGGTGGCCGAAGACCACCGCCCCCCAGTCGGCGGCCGGCGAGGTCGGCCAGGGCCTCTCGGCCCGGGAGGTGCGGGCCGGCAGCGGCGAGGTCTGCTTCCTCGCCGTGGGCAAGATGCTGGCCGCCGCGATCGAGGCCGCCGACCTGCTGCTCGCCGACGGCATCGAGGCGTCGGTGTGGGACGTGCGGGTGGTGAAGCCGCTCGACAGGCGGATGCTGGCGGCCGCGGCCGGCCACCGCCTGGTCGTCACCGTCGAGGACGGCATCGTCCAGGGCGGGATCGGCTCGCAGATCGTCGACGGCATGAGCGGGCTCGAGGAGTCACGGACGATCCCGCCCACCCTCACGCTCGGCATCCCGTCTGCCTTCCTGCCCCACGGCAAGCCCGACCGGATCCTCGCCGACCTCGGCCTCGACGGCCCCGGCGTGGCCGCGGCGACGCTGAAGGCGCTGGCCCCCACCCGTTCCATCGGCTGACGCCCCTCGTTCTTTGTCGCGCCCCGCACCTCCAGGGTGCAGGGCGCGACAAAGAACGGGGGGTCTGCGCCGGTGCCGGGGCGACTGGGACTACTTGGCGGCCGCCTCGTAGAAGGGGTTCTCGCCCGACGCGTGGTCGGTGACGTCGACCACCTCGCGGATCTCGGGGATGCGGTCCTCGATGGTGGCCTTGATGCCCTCGGTGAGGGTGAGCTGGGCCAGGCCGCAGCCCTGGCAGCCACCGCCCATGATCACGTAGGCGACGTCGTCCTCGACCCGCTGGAGCTGGGCGAAGCCGCCGTGCATGGCCAGCGACGGGTTGATCTCCCCGTCGAGCAGCGACTGGAGGCGGTGCTCGACGGAGCCCTCGAGGTGGGTCGTCCCGCCGGCGATCGTGGGCGAGGGGCGGTTGGGGTTGCGCAGCACCAGGCCGACGGGACCGTCGTGGTCGAGGGTGGCGCCCCGCAGGCGGTCGACCGAGTCCTCGGGCACCAGCACGGCCAGGCCGTCGACCTCGTCGACCAGGTCGCCCGGCCCGGCGTCGGCGACGCGGTCGAACAGGAGCTCGTAGGCGTACTCGCGGCCACCGTTCCCGAGGCCGACCACGTCGATGCGCAGGGCCAGGTCGGCGGCGTCGGCCTCGGCGTCGCGGAGCTCGAGGACGACCTTCCGGGCCGACTCGGTGACGGTGACGACGGGCATCGTCCCAAGGCTAGGGGTGCCCGCCGTCCCGTGGCGCACGGGTGGCCTGGCCGGATCGGCCGTGGACCCGGGGCGGTGGTGGTACGCATGGGGACGTGGCCCCCACGCTGCAGGCGGCGTACGACGCCGTGGTGGTCGGCAGCGGCCCGAACGGCCTGTCGGCCGCGATCGAGCTGGCCCGCGCCGGGTGCTCGGTGCTGGTCGTCGAAGCCGGGCCCGAGCCGGGCGGCGGCACCCGCACCCGGGAGCTGACCCTCCCCGGGTTCCGCCACGACGTCTGCTCGGCGATCCACCCCATGGGGGCGGCCTCGCCGTTCTTTGCCGACCTGCCCCTCGGCGACCACGGCCTCGAGTGGGTGCACCCCGAGGTGGCCCTGGCCCATCCCCTCGACGACGGCACCGCCGGCGTCGTCCATCGTTCGTTCGAGCGGACGGTGGCCGAGCTCGGGCCGGGCTGGCGCCGGGTCTTCGGCCCGCTGGTGGCGGGCTGGCCGGCGCTGGCCGCCGACCTGCTGCGACCGCCGGTCCGCGTCCCCGCCAGCCCGGTGACCTTCGCCCGCTTCGGCCCCCGGGCCGCGGCCCCGGCGTCGCTGCTCGGGCGCCTCCTCGGGCGGTCGTCGACCCGGGCGGTGTGGGCCGGGATCGCCGCCCACGCCATCACCTCCCTCGGTCGGCCCCTGTCGTCGGCGGCGGGCGCGGTCCTGGTCGCGGCCGGCCACGACGCCGGCTGGCCCGCCGCCCGGGGCGGGAGCTCGGCCATCGCCGACGCCCTCGTCGCCCACCTCGAGTCGCTCGGCGGGACCGTCGAGTGCGGTCGCCCGGTCCGCACGCTGGACGACCTGCCCCGGGCCCGGGCCCTGCTCTTCGACACCACGCCGAGCCAGCTTGTGCGGATCGCCGGCGACCGGCTGCCCGACGGCGCCTATCGGCGGTTCCGCTACGGCAGCGCGTCCTTCAAGGTCGACTACGCCCTCGACGGGCCGATGCCCTGGACCGCCGAGGCGGCCCGGTCGGCCGGCACCGTGCACCTCGGCGGCGCGGCCCGGGAGGTCGCCGCGGCCGAGCGGGACGTGGCCGGCGGGCGCATCCCCGAGCGGCCGATGGTGCTGGTGGCCCAACAGTCGCTGTTCGACGACACCCGTGCGCCCGCGGGCAAGCACACGCTCTGGACGTACTGCCACGTGCCGGCCGGGTCGACCGTCGACATGACCGGTCGCATCGAGGCCCAGCTCGACCGCTTCGCCCCCGGTTGGCGCGACCTCGTCCTGGCCCGCTCGGCCTGGGGACCGGCCGAGCTCGAGGCCCACAACGAGAACTACGTCGGCGGGGACATCGGCGGGGGGGCCACTGACGGGCTGCAGCTCGTCTTCCGCCCCCGCCTCGCCCTCGATCCCTACCGCACCCCGGCCGAGGGGATCTACCTGTGCTCGGCGTCGACGCCACCCGGCCCCGGCGTCCACGGCATGAGCGGCTACTGGGCCGCCCGCACCGCCCTCGCCCACCTCTAGGACCCCGTTCTCCGTCGACTGAGCGGGGGGTCGTTCCGGCCCGGTCGACAACGAAGGGGGCGGGAGGGGGTTCAGGGGTCGGGGAGGATCCAGGGGGTGCGGGTGAGGCGGTCCGGGTCGAAGGCGGCGAGGAGGTCGTCGAGCGACGGGTCGTCGGCGGGGTCGCACAGGCCGAGGCTGGCGGCCAGGCGGGACCGGACGCGGCGCGCGGGCTCGCCGACCGCGGCCCGGTCGGCCAGGCCGACCGCGCCGTGCCGCTTGGCCAGCCGCTCGCCGTCGGGGCCGAGCACGAGCGGCACGTGGGCATAGGCGGGCACGGCCAACCCGAGGAGCCCGGCGAGGTGGACCTGGCGGGGCGTGGTGGGCCAGAGGTCGTCGCCCCGGACGACCTCGCCGACGCCCTGGTCGGCGTCGTCGACGACCACCGCGAGGTTGTAGGCGGGCGTGCCGTCGGCCCGGCGGAGCACGAAGTCGTCGACCTCGACCGCCAGCCGGCCGAGCAGGCGGTCGACGGCGACGGCCCGGGACCCCTCGGCCCGGAGCCGGAGCGCCGGTCGCCGGCCGGACGCCTCCCGGGCGGCCCGCTCCCCCGCCGAGAGGTGGCGGCAGGTCCCCGGATAGGCGCCCTCGACCTGCTCGCCGTGCGGGGCCGCCGACGCCTCGGCGACCTCCCGCCGGGTGCAGTAGCAGGGGTAGGTGCGACCGGCCACGACCAGAGCGGCCAGGGCCTCGTCGTGGCGGTCCCGGCGGTCGGACTGGTGGACGACCGGGCCGTCCCAGTCGAGGCCCAGGGCGGCCAGGTCGGCGAGGTGCGACGCCACGTGCTCGGCCCGGGCCGCCACCGGGTCGAGGTCCTCGACCCGCAGGAGGAACCGGCTCGACGACGAGCGGGCGAACAGCCACGCCGCCAGCGCGGTGCGGAGGTTGCCGAGGTGCAACGGGGCGGTCGGGCTCGGGGCGAACCGGCCGGCGGGCACCGTCCCATCGTCGCAGGGCCGACCGGCACCGCGGCGATCCCGTCGTCCCCCCTTGCGGGTGGGCATGATTCGGATCGGCGAAGGTGGACGGAGGTCCCGGTGAGCAGACGCAGCTGGATCGCCGTGGTCGCGGTCGTGGTGCTGCTGGCCGTCGGTGCTGGCACGGCGTGGCTCACCACGTCCGACGACGACGATGCCGGCGGGGGTCCCGGGGGTCCCGCCTCGCCGGGCTCGACGACCACCACCCTGCCGCGGGGAGTCACCCCGCTCGACACCACCGCGGTCGTGTGGCCCACCGCCGCGTCCGGCGAGCGGTTCACCGACCCGGCGGCGGCGGCCCGCAGCTTCGCCACCGACTACCTCGGCTTCGCCGAGCCGGTGGTCGGACCCTTCCGGCGGGGGGCGGACGGCACCGGCGACCTCGAGGTCCGGTCGAGGGCCAACGCCCCGACGCCGACGGTCGTCGAGCTGCGCCGGCTCGAGCCGGACGACGACTGGTGGGTGGTCGGCGCCACCACGGCGAACATCGAGCTCGAGGAGCCGGAGCCGATCGACGCGATCGCGTCGCCCGTGTCGCTGCGGGGCCGGTCCACCGCGTTCGAGGGCACGGTGCAGGTCGAGGTCAGGGCCGACGACCGCTCCGAGCCCTTGGCCCGGTCGTTCGTCACCGGCGGCGCCACGGCCGAGCTCGGGCCCTTCGCCGGCGAGATCGCCTTCGAGTCCCCCGGCGACGCCGCCAACGGTGCCATCGTCCTCGCCATCCACTCGGCCGAGAACGGCCGCCTCGCCGAGGCGACCGTCGTGCGGGTCCGCTTCGGCGACCGCCAGCCGGAGGCGTCGGAGGCGTCGGAGGCCAGGGTCGGCGCCGCCTGCGACGAGGCGCCGGCCCGCCCACCGCTCGGCGCCGGCCAGAGCGAGGTGCGGGTCTACTTCACCTGCGGCGACCCCCCGGCGCCGCCCCGGGCGCGGTACCGGATCGTCCCCGCCACCACCGCCCTGCTCCGGGCCGCGCTCGACCAGCTCGTCGCCGGACCCACCGCGGCCGAGCGGGCCCTCGGCTACCGCTCCTCGTTCTCGGCGGAGACCTTCGGCAGCGTCCGGAGCGTGGACCTCGATCCCGACGGCGCGGCCACGGTCGACCTCGTCGACCTCCGCAGGCGGCTGGCCGAGGCGGCCACCGGCACCGGCCCGGCCCTGCTGCTGGCCCAGCTCGACGCCACCGTCTTCCAGTTCCCGACCGTGTCCTCCGTCGTGTACCGCTTCGAGGGCAGTTGCGAGGACTTCACCGAATGGCTCGGCGCCACCGGCTGCGTCCCCCGCCAGCGCCCGTAGGCCGCCCTTCCTGCACCGCCGAGGACTCCTGCGGTCGTCGGCGATGCAGGACGAGGGAGTCGGCGCGTCACCCGGCCGGACCGGCCCGGCCGTCAGTCCGGGCATGGGCGCAGTGATCGAGATCGAAGGGCTCCGCAAGGAGTACCGGCGGCGGGGTGGGCGGTCGGTGGCCGTCGACGGGCTCGACCTGACCGTGCCCGAGGGCGGCGTGTTCGGGTTCTGCGGCCCGAACGGGTCGGGCAAGACCACCACCATCCGGTGCCTGCTCGGGCTGGTCCGACCCAGCGGCGGGCGGCTCCGGCTCCTCGGCCGGCCTGTCCCGGGCGGCCTGGCGGACGCGGCCCGCTCGGTCGGCGCCATCGTCGAAGCGCCGGCCATGTTCCCCACCATGACGGGGCGGGAGAACCTCCGGCTCCTCGGCGCCATCGACGGGATCCCGCCGGCGAGGGTCGACGACCTCCTCGACGAGCTCGGCCTGGCCGCGGCGGCCGGCGACGCGGTGCGGAAGTACTCGCTCGGGATGCGACAGCGGCTCGGGCTGGCCGCCGCCCTCCTCAAGGACCCGGCCCTGGTCGTGCTCGACGAGCCCGCCAACGGCCTCGACCCGGCCGGCATCGCCCAGGTCCGGGTGCTCCTGCGCCGCCTCGGCGCCGAGGGCCGCACCGTGTTCGTGTCGAGCCACCAGCTGCAGGAGGTCGAGGTGACCTGCGACCGGGTGGCCATCCTCTCCCGGGGGCGGCTGGTCGAGACCGGACCGGTGGCCGACGTGCTCGGCGCGCCGGCCGTCTTGGCCCGCGTCGCCGACCCGGCCGCCGGGTTGGAGGCGCTCGGTCGGGCCGGCCTGGCCGCCGTCGTCGACGGGGACCACCTCCGGGTGGACCTCCACCCCGACCGGTCGGAGGAGGTGAGCCGGGCCCTGGGCGCGCGGGGCCTCTGGGTGCGCGAGCTCCGACCCGTCCGCCGGTCACTGGAGGAGCGCTTCTTCGAGCTCACCGGCGACGCCGGGCCGGAGCCCGGCGAGGCCGTCGAGCGGGAGGCGGTGCCGGCATGAGGCTGCTGGGGGTGGAGATCCGCCGCTCGCTGCACCGGCGGGTCGTGTGGACGCTCGTGCTGCTGGCCCTCGCCCTGTGCGGGACGACCGGCGTGATCGCCTTCGCCACGAGCGGTGCGACGACACCGGCCGAGCTGGCCGAGGAGGTGCACCCGGCGGCCATGGCGACCTGGTCCGACCTGGCCGGCGACGGCGCCCTCACCATCGCCGCCCTCTTCCTGCTGCTCGGCGGCCTGTTCGGGGGCGCGTCGGTGGCGGGAGCCGAGTGGCGGGCCGGCACGATCACCACGCTCCTCACCTGGGAGCCCCGCCGGGCGCGGGCGCATCTGGCCCGGCTCGGCGCCTGCGCCGCCTGCGCGGCGGGGATCGCCTGGTTGCTGCAGGTGGTCTACCTGTCGTCCCTGCTCCCCGCCGTCCTGGCCCACGGCACGGCGGACGGCGTCGACGGCGCCTGGTGGACGGGGCTGGCGCTGGCCACGCTCCGGGTGTCGGTGCTGACGGCGGCGGCGGCCGTGCTCGGCGCGTCGCTGGCGACGGTCGGCCGCAACACCGCCTTCGGGGTGATGGCCGTCTTCGGCTGGCTCACGGTCGGCGAGGGACTGCTGCGGGGGCTGCGGCCGTCGATCACCCCCCACCTCCTGGCCGAGAACATCGGCACCGTCCTCACCTGGGCCCGGCTCGACGCCGGGACCGCGTCACGGACGCCGGTCGTGGCCGCGGCCGCCCTCGGCACCTACGCCACGGTGGTCGTCCTCGCCGGCCTGGCCGGCTTCGTCCGCCGCGACGTGGCCGCCGCCACCTGACCGTTCCTTGTCGACCCGGCGGGGGTTGATCCGCACGAGTCGGCAAGGACGGGATGGGGCGGCTCAGCGGGAGGTGACGATGGCGTGGAGCGCCTCGACCGAGCGCAGCCAGCTGTCGAGGTCCCGCTGGGCCGGGACGCCGACGACGTGGGTGAAGCCCAGCTCGAGGTAGTCGTCGAGCTGGCGGCGCACGACGTCGGCGTCGGTGGCGAGGCCGTCCCAGTCGGTGCGGGCCGACAGGACGAACGACGGCTCCGGGCGCAGGGCCCGGACGGCGGCGGCCACCGGCGCCAGCTGCTCGGGGGAGCCGAGCCCGTGCCAGCCGTCGCCCTTCGACGCGGCCCGCTGCACCGCGGCCGCCGACGAGCCCCCGACGAGGATTGGCACCCGGCGGGTGGGCTGGGGCAGCACCACCAGGTCGACCAGCTCGAACGATGCACCCGTGAAGTTGGTGGGGCGCTCCTCCCAGCAGGCCCGGAGGGCGTCGATGGCCTCGTCGGTCCGGGCCCCCCGCTCGTCGTAGGGCACGCCCAGGCCGGCGAACTCCTCCTTCGTCCACCCCACGCCGATGCCGACCGTGAGCCGGCCGGCCGAGAGCACGTCGAGCGTGGCGAGGGCCTTGGCCAGGTGCAGCGGGCGGCGGTACCCCCCGATGAGGACGCTGGTGCCGATGCCGACGGTCGTGGTGGCGGCGGCCGCCCAGGTGAGGGTGATGATCGGCTCGAACAGGTAGGGCGCCGGATACGGGTTGGCGGCCGGCACGGCGAGGTGGTCGCTCACCCACACGTCGGCGAGGCCGAGCTCCTCGGCCTGCCTGGCGCACCTCGACACCGCCTCGGCACCCGCGGCCCGGCCGTACTGGGGCAGATGGACCCCGAGCGACACGGTCACGGCCGGCCCGCCGCCTGCTCGTCGGCCCAGGCTTGCCCGGCCGCCAGGGCGGCGTCGAGGGTGGGCGCGTCCCGGCCCCGTCGGCGCAGGTCGACGGCCCGCTCGACCTCGTCGGCCGGTGTCCCCTGCCCGGCCATGAAGGCGCCGAACGCGTCGAGGTCGCGGGCGAGGGCGGCGGCCAGGCCCGGGGTGGCGTCGAGCGACGACCGGGTGGTGAGCTCGCCGCCCAGGGCGAAGCGGGCCTCGAAGGCCGAGCGGGCGTCGGCGTCGGCCGCCTCCCACACGATCAGCATCGAGCGGGGCTGCGTGTCGAGGTAGTACCAGCCCCGCAGGACCACACCGGCGGGCGCCGGCCCCTGCCACAGCGCGGCCAGCCAGGGCCCCGACCGGGCGGGGTCGGGTCGGAACTCGGAGACGAAGACCGTCTGCACGGCGCCGGCTCAGCGGGTGGGGTTCTGGAGGATGTCCTTGAACGGGATGTCGCGGTCGAGGCTGGGCTCCCGGGGGAGGTCGAGCACCCGCTCACCGATGGTGTTGCGCTGGATCTCGCTCGTGCCGCCGGCGATGGCGAGCATCGGCGAGTTGACGCTCGCCGTCGCCAGGCCGGCGTGCTCGGGACGGGCCGGGTCCCAGGCCTGGGCCGCCACCCCGCCGAGGGCCATGCCCACGTTCGACGCCCGCCGGGCCAGGATGGCGCTGGCCAGCTTGGCCACCGAGCCCCTCGACCCGACGTTGACGCCCGCCGCGATCTCGTCCCGCATCTTCTGGCCCATGTAGGCCAGGGTCTTCTCGAGGATGTAGATCTGCACGATCTCCTGGCGGACCGTCGGGTCGTCGGCCAGGCCCCGCTGGCGGGCCAGGTCCATGAAGCGCTCGGACTGGCTCTGGGCCCAGCTCTGGCCGCTGCCCCCGGCACCGGTGCCGGCGCCCAGGGCGAGGCGCTCGTGGGTGAGCATCGCGGTCAGGGCCTTCCAGCCGTTGTTCTCGGTGCCGACCAGGGCGTCGAGCGGCACCCGCACCTCGTCGAGGAACACCTCGTTGAAGTGGGCCTCGCCCGTCATCTGGCGCAGGGGCCGGATCGTCACGCCGGGGGTGCCCTGCAGCGGCACGATGAACATCGAGAGCCCGGCGTGCTTGGGCACGTCGGGATTGGTCCGGGCGACGCACAGGGCCAGGTCGGCGGTCATGGCGCCCGACGTCCAGACCTTCTGGCCGGTGAGCACGTACTCGTCGCCGTCACGGACGGCCTTGGTCTGGAGACCGGCCAGGTCGGAGCCGGCACCCGGCTCGGACAGGAGCTGGGTCCAGGTCTCCTCGCCGCGGATCATGCGGGGGACGTGGCGCTTCTTCTGCTCCTCGGTGCCGAAGTCGAGCAGCGTCGGCGCGCAGATCCCGGTCGTCACCGCCTCGCCGACGGGCGGCATCGACCGGCCTCGGGACTCCTCGGCGAACACCCGCTGGAACTCGGACCCGAGGCCCTGCCCGCCGTAGGCGGGGTCGAGGGTGATGCCGAGCAGGCCGGCGTCCCAGAGGGCGGTGCGGAAGGCCCGGCTGTCGGCCCGGTCGGCACCGCTGAAGCGCGGCAGGTTCTCGTCGAGCCAGGCCCGGGCCTTCGCCCGGAAGGCGGCCAGCTCGGGCGACTCGGACGCGATCTCAGTGGGGGCGGTGCTCATCGGGACCCTCCGGGTAGCGGTCGGCGCCCGCGAGCATGCCGGGCCGGCGGGGCGGCGTCCAAGGAGTCGGGGCGCCGCCGGGACGCCGACGTGGAAGAGGCGGGCCGCCGGCACGTTCCGTGGGCTTGCCCCCACGCTGCGGTTTCCTCCCGTCGCCGGCCGGGGCAGAGTGGGCGGATGCGCCGGACCCTCGGAATCGTGCTGGTGGTGGCCGTCCTCACCGCCACGGCCGTGGTCGTGGCGGTGAGGTCGCCGCCGGCGGGCGCGGCGGTGGCGAACCGGCCGGTGGTGGCCATGGCGTCGACGCCGACCGGCCGGGGCTACTGGCTGGTGAGCGACGACGGCGGCGTCTTCGCCTTCGGCGACGCCGGCTTCCACGGCTCGACCGGCGCGGTCCGCCTCAACCAGCCCATCGTCGGCATGGCCCCCACCCCGAGTGGGGGCGGTTACTGGCTCGTCGCCAGCGACGGCGGCATCTTCGCCTTCGGCGACGCCCGGTTCCACGGGTCGACCGGGGCCATCCGCCTGAACCAGCCGGTCGTCGGCATGGCGGCGACGCCGAGCGGGGGCGGGTACTGGCTCGTCGCACGGGACGGCGGCATCTTCGCCTTCGGCGACGCGCCCTTCCGGGGGTCGACCGGGGCCATCGCCCTCAACCAGCCGGTCGTCGGCATGGCGGCGACGCCGAGCGGCGACGGGTACTGGCTCGTCGCACGGGACGGCGGCATCTTCGCCTTCGGTGGGGCCCGCTTCCACGGCTCGACCGGCGCCATCCGCCTCAACCAGCCCATCGTCGGCATGGCCGCCACCCCGGGCGGGGGCGGCTACTGGCTGGCCGCCGCCGACGGCGGGATCTTCGCCTTCGGCGACGCCGGCTACCACGGGGGGCGGGCCGGGCTGCCGCTGGCGGCGCCGGTGGTCGAGCTCGACCGCACCCCATCGGGCGCCGGGTACTGGCTGGCGACCGCCGACGGGAGCGTCTACGCCTTCGGCGACGCCGCGATCGACGGCTCGCTCGGCGCGCCGGCGCTCTCGGTGGGCACCGTCGTGGGCGGTCTCACCATCCCCTGGGACGTGGCCTTCACGCCCGACGCCACGATGCTGCTCACCGAGCGGGGCGGGCGGTTCTCGGCCGTCGTGGACGGGATGCGGCGAACGCTGGCCCAGCCGTCCACCACCTTCGTGTCCGGCGAGGGCGGGATGATGGGCCTCGCCGTCGACCCCGACTTCGCCGTCAACCGGCTGGTGCGCATCTGCACCGCCTACGAGTCCGGCGGCGTGAAGGACGTGCGGGTGCAGACCTGGCTCGTCGACCTCGCCTACACGTCGGCCGCGCTGGTGGACGACGGGCTCGTGACCGGGATCCCGCTCACGTCGGGCCGCCACTCCGGCTGCCGGCTGCTCAACGGTCCCGACGGCCACCTCTGGATCGGCACGGGGGACGCCGCCACGGGGACCAACCCGCAGAACCTGGGCTCCCTCGGCGGCAAGGTGCTGCGGGTCGACCGGTTCACCGGCGAGGCCGCCCCCGGCAACCTCCAGGGCCTCGTCTACTCCTACGGCCACCGCAACGTGCAGGGCCTGGCGCTCCGACCCGGCGGCGACGTGTTCTCCGTCGAGCACGGCCCCGACCGGGACGACGAGGTGAACCTGCTCCGGGCCGGCAACTACGGCTGGAACCCGGTGCCAGGCAGCTACAACGAGTCGGTCCCGATGACCGACCTGGCCGAGTTCCCGGACGCCATCCCTGCGGTGTGGAGCTCGGGTGCGCCGCCCGCCATCGCCCCGTCGGGTGCGACGTTCCTGGAGGGCCAGCAGTGGCAGGGCTGGAACGGCCAGCTCGTCGTGGCAACCCTCCGGGGCCAGCACCTCCGGCTCCTCTTCCTCGACGCCGCCGGCAAGGCCGTCGGCGACCACCGCTTCCTCACCGGCCACGGCCGCCTGCGCGACGTCACCCTCGGCCCGGACGGCGCCCTCTACGTGACGACCTCGAACGGCGGGGGTGCCGATGTCGTACTCCGGGTCGCCCCCACCTGAGCGGCCCGGACGTCGACTCGGCCACGTCCCGCCGGGCACGGGCTGTCCTGTCTAGGTGGCTGGCGCCTGCCGGCGCGGGTTGGTCGCGCCTGCCCGATCCGAGCGGGCTCGACCGACGGGTCACGTCGTGGTTCGATCGGGCGATGCGGGGCACCGAGCGCGTCGCGTGCGGGGCCGCCGGCGCCCGTTCGGTGGTCGGGTCCCGGCGGGGAGTCGGGGCGATCCCCGATGGGCCGCGCTGATGTCCGAAGGACGGACTCCCCGTCGAGCGGCGGAGAGAGAGCGCCGGGCGGGACGACCTCGTCGAGCGCTCCCCGGGGCGAGGCCGGGTGGCGTGCGATGACGGCGACCGCCGACGTCGTCTTCCGGCACGCGGTGGCATCGTTCGAGCCGACCGGGACCGGCGTGCTGCTCTGGACCCGTTTGAGCGGCGGTGTCGACGACGCCGGGTGGGTGGTGGCCACGGACCCGGAGCTGCGCCAGGTGGTCGCTTCCGGTCGGCAGACCACGGGCCCGGAACGTGACCACACGGTCGTGGTGGCCGTCGAGGATCTCGTCCCGGCGACCTCGTACTGGTACCGGTTCAGCGCCGGGGGGGAGGACTCGCCGATCGGCCGCACCCGCACGCTCCCCGCTGGAGGCGCGACGTCGTTCCGCATGGCAACGGTGTCGTGCGCCCGCTTCTCGGTGGCCCCGCTCGGGGTCTACCGGGCGGTGGCGGAGCGCGAGGTCGACCTGGTGCTGCACCTCGGCGACTACCTCTACGAAGACGACGGGTCGAGCGGCCCCCGCCGACACGACCCGCCTCACGCGGCGGTCACCGTCGAGGACTACCGGCGTCGGCTGGCCCAGATCCGGGCCGATCCCGACGCGCAGGCACTGCACCTCCGCCATCCGATGATCACCATCTGGGACGACCACGACCTGAGCGACAATGCGTGGCGCGGTGGGGCGAAGGCCCACGATCCCGCCGAGCAAGGACCATGGGAAGCTCGGGCGGCCGCCGCCGCGCAGGCCCGACAGGAGTGGCTGCCCGGGCGGTTGCCCCGACCCGACGACCCCCGGATCACCTGGCGCTCCGTGGTGGTCGGTGACCTCGCCGAGGTGCTCCTGCTCGACACCCGCCTCGTCGGGCGCGACCTCCAGGCCGGGGAGGAGGAGGCCCCCGACCTCGACGATCCCAACCGGTCGCTGCTCGGCGCCGACCAACGGTCCTGGCTGCGCCAGCGGCTGCTCGACCTCGAGCGCCCCTGGGCCATCGTCGCCAGCGGGGTGGTGGTCAACAACCTGGAGCTCCCGTGGCCCCGGCCCCTGCTGTGGGTCAACAGGCTCCTCCCGAACGGCTACGCGGTGCTCGACGGACGGGTCATGCACGACGACCAGTGGGACGGCTACCCCGCCGAGCGGGCCCGGCTGGTGGCGTGGATGCGGCAGCGAGGCGGAGGCGGCGGCCGCACCGTCATCCTCTCCGGCGACGTCCACTCGTCATGGGCGTTCAACGGGCCGGTCGATCAGACCACCGGGTCGCCGGTCGCCGTGGAGATGACGACCCCGGCCGTGTCGTCGGCAGCCATGGGGCGGGCCCGCCTGCCGGGCTTCTGGCGCATCCTCGACCACGTGGCCAACGCCCTCCCGGCCGTGGCGTGGGCAAACGTCACTGAGCGGGGCTACGGGATCGTCCACCTCACCCCCCGGTCCGCCACCGCGAGCTGGTGGTTCGCGCACCCCTACGACCTCGACCCGACGGCCCGCACGGTTCCCGGCGCGGCCTTCCGCTCCGAGCACCGATGGTGGCCACCTCGTCTCGAGGCGGTCGACCCGAGCATGGACGACCCGGTCCGGCCGGGGCTGCCCCGACCGCTGCCCGGCCGTCCGAGCGACCTGTCCCGGCTTCGTCGACGCCGCCGGCTCCGCCTCGCCGCCGAGTCCCTCGCCTTCGCCTCCCTCCTGCTCGCGCCGATCGCCGCGCTGCGCCGCCGCCGCCGCTGATCGCGGCGAGACGGCCGCGGCGGCGTCCAGCGGTGGTGCTCGCCGTTCAGCCGGCCTGCCCCCGCCAGGCCACCGCGTACGATCACGGCACACATCCGGCGAGCCGCAGGAGACCTCTCCGACGGTTCGTGCGGGCCCCGCTCCCGTAGCTCAGGGGATAGAGCGTCGGTTTCCTAAACCGTGCGTCGCAGGTTCGAATCCTGCCGGGGGCGCTGCAAAGTAGCAGGTCAGAGGCGGTTTCTGGATCGGCTCGGCTGGCTACGAGGGCGAGTTCCCCATCCACATCGCTACTCT
>JBFWQW010000053.1:0-19824 GCA_050249235.1 Acidimicrobiia bacterium
GGATCAAGCGCGTCGGGTTCGGGTTCCGGTGCTTCGCCCACTACCGCACCCGCGTCCTGCTCTACGCCGGCAAGCCGAACTGGGACCTACTCGCCACCGTCACACCCCGCTGAAATCCGAAGAGCCCGTTTCGGCGGCGGCGAGCTCGGTCTGGATCTTGCGGGTGGTCGCCGTGGCGAGCTGCGGGTCCATCCCGGCCCGGATGGCGTCGAGGACCCGGTCGAGCTCGACGGGAAGCTCCCGGAGCGCCCGACGGGAGGCCTGGACGTGGGCCGGTTCCGGCTGCTCGGCCTCAGCGGCGAGCACCGCGGCGACCGTCTCGGCTCGATGGTCGGCGTCGGTGAGGCGGCCGAGCCAGGGGTCGAGGGCGGAGACGATGCGCTCTTCCCGGACCGCGGTCGTCCTCGGATGGCTGCCGGTGTCGGCGTAGTCGGGCCGCTGGGCGTTGCACCGGTAGTAGGGCTTGCCCTTGAGGGTCGCGCCGTGCATCGACCGCCCGCAAGCCGAGCAGCGCAGCATCCCGGCGAGCAGGTACTTGCCGGGCTCGGCCCTCGGTCGGCGTCGAGCTGGGCCGCGGGAGTTGGTGATCCGGGCGTTGACCCGCTGCCAGAGGTCCTCGTCGACGAGCGCCGGCCACGCTGGCTCGTCGCTGGTGACCCATTCCCCGGTCGGCTGCCACCGCTGCCGACTCGTCGTGCCGGCGGCAGGGTCGGTGGGGTCGATGAGCTCGTCCTTGCGGCGCTGCCGCCCGACGACTTGGTGGCCGAGGTAGCGCGGATTGGTCAGGATCGCTCGCACCGCCGACCCGCCCCACACACCGGCCGAGCGAGGGTGCCTGGTCGGCCCGACCTCGCCGGGGGAGGGGAGACCGACGCGCTCGAGGATTGTGGCGATGGAGCGGTATCCGACGCCGGCGTCGAACAGATCGAAGATCCGCCGCACGACCGGCGCCGTGTCGGGATCGGGCTCGAGGACCCGGAGCTTGATCCCCGCGGCGGCCTTGGCGCGTTGCGGGTGGGGCTGGTCGGTGTCGACGAGCCGGTACCCGTAGTTCGGTCGCCCGCCGAGCCACCGTCCGGCCGCGCCGTGGGCGAGCATGGCGTTGCGGGTGCGGACCTGGAGCCGCCGTCGCTCGGCCTTGGAGAGCCCGCCGAAGAGGCTCATGAGCATCTCGTGGCCCTCGCTGTCGGGGTCGATCCGTCCGCCGAGCTCGGGGACCCACAGCTCGATGCCGTAGTGGGTCAGCTGCGGGAACACGAGCTGGAACTGCCCGCCGGAGAACGCCCGCTGCGGCTCGGCGATCACCAGCGCCGACCATCCCCGCCCCGGGTTCGTCGCATCGGCGAGCAGCCGGGCCGCTTCCGGACGCCGCGCCCACGGCCGTTCCCGGGTCACGTCGATGTCGTGGTAGGTGGCCACGATCACCCCGCCGGCGGGGGTGACGAGCCGGGTGGCGATGTCGAGCTGCCAGCGCTTCGAGTCCTCAGGCGACTGCTGATCGTCGGTGCTCGTGCGGATGTACGCCGCACACGCCAGGGAGGGTGAGCTGCTCATGGTCCAAGTCTCGCCCGTCGGGTTCTCCGGTCGCCCGGAGGTCGTGCGCTTCCAGGTACGCCCGGATGATCTCGCCCAGCACCCCGGCCGCCCTTGCCGGGATCGTCGTCGGTGCGGGGCCCTCGACCCGTACCGCCGCCGCCGGGCACCACCCCGGCGTGCTGTCCGTCCTCGTCGCCACGACCCATGACCCAGCGCCGCCTGGCGTGGGCGTTACAGGAACCTCGCCTGGCCCCCGGCCGCGTGATGGTCATCCGGCCAGCCGGACCGGTGACCACCGTCGATCGGGACCGACCTGGGATCAGCACACAGATAATCACCATGGGTGTGCACCCGGTCCGCCGGGACTCACGAGGCGCCGATGCCGCGGTTCCACCCCGCCATCCGACGAACCCGAACGGGCCCGTTCCCGTTCCGGGCATCGGGATCATCGAGCCGAAGCGCGCCATTGGGCGAGCGGCCCACGCCGGGACGCGGTCGTGCTGCTGAGCTGGGCTGATCCCGCAGCACTCGAATCGGGACCGGGCGTTGCGCGAACGCTCGGGAGCACCACCGGGACCAACTCCGGGACTTGTCCCGGGCCCCAGCTGTGGCAGGCATTGCGGTCTCGGGCAACGTCGGTGGGCAGGCCGGAAGCCGGTCACGGCGGATCGATACCTCGTACCGTGTCGGGCATGGCGCCGCAGGCTGCGGACGAAGGCGCGTGAGTAGCGACGCCTACCTCCCTGCGGAGGCGCGCGCCCGCGTGGAGATCGATCGCCAGCTCGCCGAGTGCGGCTGGCTGGTCCAGGACCGCACGGAGATGAACCTGTACGCCGGCCAGGGCGTGGCCGTCCGGGAGTTCATCATGGCCCCCGGGCACGGCCGGGCCGACTACCTGCTGTTCGTCGATGGCAAGGCGGTCGGGGCGATCGAGGCGAAGCCGTCGGGCACGCCGCTGGCCGGGGTCGAGTCGCAGTCGGCGAAGTACGCGGCCGGGCTGCCGCAGGGGTTGACGGCGCTGGTGTCGCCGCTGCCGTTCCTGTACGAGTCGACCGGCGACGAGACGATGTTCACCGACGGGTTCGACCCCGAACCTCGATCCCGGCCCGTGGTGACCTTCCACCGCCCTGAGACGATGGCTCGCTGGCTGCGGCAGTGGCAGGACGACGCGGAGGGCGGGTCGTTGCGAGCGCGGCTCGACCGGCTGAAGCCCGTGGGCCCCGACGGGTTGCGGCGGATTCAGGTGACGGCGATCGACGCCATCGAGGGTTCGATGGTCCACAACCATCCCCGGGCGCTGGCGCAGATGGCGACCGGCAGCGGCAAGACGTTCATGGCCGCCAACCTCGCCTACCGGCTGGTCCAGACCGCTGGCGCCGAAAGGGTGCTGTTCCTGGTCGACCGGGCCAACCTGGGCCGACAGACGCTGCGGGAGTTCCAGCAGTTCGCCACGCCCGGCGACGGCCGGAAGTTCACCGACCTCTACAACGTCCAGTGGCTGACCTCGAACCGCATCGACCCCGCCGCCCGGGTCGTCATCACCACCGTGCAGCGGCTCTACTCGATGCTGCGGGGCGAGGCCGAGCTGCCCGAGGACGCCGACGAGATGTCCGGATCGGAGATCGAGCCGGAGCGCCCGGTCGAGGTGGCCTACAGCCCGAAGATCCCGATCGAGTCCTTCGACGTGGTGATCGTCGATGAGTGCCACCGGTCGATCTACGGGGTGTGGCGCCAGGTCATCGAGTACTTCGACGCCTTCCTCGTCGGGCTCACCGCCACCCCGGCCAAGCAGACCTTCGGGTTCTTCAACCAGAACCTCGTCGTCGAGTACGGCCACCCCGAAGCGGTGGCCGACGGCGTGAACGTCGACTTCGACGTGTACCGGATCCGCACGAGGATCTCCGAGCAGGGCTCGACCGTCGACGCCGGCCTGGTCACCAGGTTCCGCGAGCGCGAGACCCGCAAGATCCGCCTGGAGAAGCTCGACGAGGACGTCGTCTACGACGCCCGCCAGCTCGACCGAGATGTCGTGGCCGTCGACCAGATCCGCACCGTCATCCGCACCTTCCGCGACAACCTGTTCAAGCCCCTCGACGACGGCGGGATCTTTCCCGGCCGCTCCGAGGTGCCGAAGACGCTGATCTTCGCCAAGGACGACAGCCACGCGGATGACATCGTGCGGATCTGCCGGGAGGAGTTCGGGCGGGGCAACGACTTCGCCGTGAAGATCACCTACCGCACCACCGGCGTGAGGCCCGAGGACCTGCTCAACCAGTTCCGCAACAGCTTCAACCGGGGTCGGACGGTCGTCATCACCGGTGCGAGTCGTGGCATCGGCAAGCGGCTCGCGGTCGAGTTCGGCAGCCGAGGCGCGAACGTCGTCGTGGCGGCGAGGACGGTGGAACCGCACCGCGGCTGTCGGGCTCGATCGTCGAGGCCGTCGAGGCGGCGGGTGGTCACGCGCTCGCCGTCAAGACCGTGGTCAACGTCGTCGCGAGCGACGACCCGATGCGGTACACCGGGCTGATTCTCCGCGCTGCGGCGTTCGTCGACGAGCACGGGCTCTGATGCGGCGTCGCCCGTCCTTCGTTCGTTCGTCCGTTCGGCGCGTGAAGTCGTCGACTCGAACGTGAGGGGGACCCGATGGCCCGGGAACCTGTCCGACGAGACCGCGATCGTCGGCATCGGGCAGGCGCCCTGCTACGGGCGCGGCGGCTAGCCGCACGCCGAGTTCAGGATGGCCCAAGAGGCCGTACTCGCGGCGGCTGCCGATGCCGGCCTGAGGACTTGGCCGCGCTGGCTCGGCTCCTTCTAAGCGAGGAGGGCGTGGCCTCGTAGCGTGCAGGTTCGCCCGCATGCCTGCAGCGGCGTCGGCGACCCATCCGGGATCGCCGTACGCGGGGTCGTCCGGTTCGACCCGCACGGTGGTCGAGAAGCGATACGTACGAGGAGCAGCAGCAGCGGCCATGGTTCGTCGCTTCGCTCGAGTCGACCCGTGCAGAATGACGGCGTGATCGGTGCCGTCGTCGCGACGCCGCCCGACGACTGGGCACGGCGCACCGCAACCCTCGTCGGGCCCATGTGGAGGTCACCCGAGATGAGATTCCGAGCATGACCCCCGACCTCGCGCCGCTCCCGGAGGACTGGGAACGCGGCCTCGCCGTCGTCGCCCACCCGGACGACATGGAGTACGGGGCCGCGTCGGCCGTGGCCCGGTGGACGGCCCAGGGAAAGCACGTCGTCTACGTGCTCGTCACCGACGGCGAAGCGGGGATCGCGACGATGCCACCCGAGCGGGCCGGGCCCGTGCGCCGCGAAGAGCAGAGGGCCGCATGTGCGGCAGTCGGGGTCAACGAGGTCGACTTCCTCGGCTACCCCGACGGCCAGGTCATCGAAGGCCTCGCCCTTCGGGCCGACCTCGCCGCTGCGCTCCGCCGCCATCGCCCTGACGTCGTGCTGTCGATCAACCACCGGGACTCGTGGGGTGGCCCGAGCTGGAACCACGCTGACCATCGCGCCGTCGGCCGGTCGTTGCTCGACGCGGCGCGTGACGCCGCAACGGGTTGGCTGTTTCCCGAGCGCGGCGATCCGTGGTCGGGTGTCCGGTTCGTCGCCTTCAACGGGAGTCCGCACCCGACCCACGCCGTCGACGTGACCGGCACCATCGACGCGGGTACAGCGTCGTTGCGGTGCCACCGCGCCTATCTCGACGCCATCGGTCAGGACCAGCCCGACCAATTCCTCCGCTGTGCCGCCGAGGCAGGCGGCCGTCGGCTCGGCGTGCCGCTGGCGACGACGTTCGAGGTCGTCGACGTGTGAAGCGAGGAGACGCTGTCGAAGGGGGGAATGTGTGCCCCTCCCGACGCTCCTTTCGAGTCGGCCCGAGCCGGCTGTGGTGATGGGTGCAAGAGCCGAGGATCCGCCGACGTCGGTCTCCACGTCCGCACGACCAGCTCATTGGTCATCATCGACCACGTCGACACCCACCCAGGACCGATCGGTCGGCGGGGGCTGGGACTGGTCCGCTCCCTGAGCTCGCCATGTGCCTCAACCGACTCCTTAACGCCGTCAAGGAGAGGTCGTCGGGCAGGAGATCGCGCCGGCCCGGGCGCCAGACCCTTCTCCACGAGCCGCCGAGTCCGGCACCTCCGGACGGCCCGCCGCAGCGCCATGCTGTGACCTTCGCCCCTGATCGGGAACGACGGGGCCTCGGCACCATGACCCGGTGAGCATCGCATCGCCGGTCGCGCGCCCTGGGGCGGCCGCCCCGGAGATCTCGTCGGGTCGCCCGGCCCGGGCACGACGACGATGGATCGTCGGCATCGTGGCCGCCTTCGCCATCGTCGTGGCCGCGATCGGGGCTGCCCATCGCGGCGTCATCGTGGCGACGGCGTCGCATCGCATCGGGGGGCCGGCTCAGACCTGGGAGCCGATCGCGATGCCGCCGGAAGCGCAGCCGTGGCTGCGGGTCGCGCTCGTGGGGGACGTCGGCGACGGTGACGACCGCGAGCTCGAGACCGCGGCCGCGATCGCGGCGCAGTCACGGGTCGACCGGTACGACATCCTGATGCTGCTGGGCGACAACGTGTACCCGTCCGGTGATCCGGCGCGGATCCAGGCGACGGTCTTCGGCCCGTTCGCACCGCTGCTGGATGCTGGCGCGGAGCTGTTCGCGGTCCTCGGCAACCACGACGTGCGGAGCGGCAGGGGCGACGCCCAGCTCGAGGCGCTCGGCATGCCCGGTCGTTGGTACGCGGTCGAGCGCGGCGACATGCTGGGCATCGCGCTCGACAGCACCAGGCCGACAGACCCGGACCAGCTGGCGTGGTTGGAGGAGACGCTGGCCGGGAGCGACGCCACCTGGAAGCTCGTCGGGTTCCACCACCCGCCGTACTCGAGCGGAGTGCACGGGTCCGACGAGGTGGTGCGGGCGGCGTTCGTGCCGCTGTTCGAGCGGTACGGCGTGCAGCTCGTGTTCTCCGGCCACGAGCACGACTACCAGCGAAGCGACCCGATCAACGGCGTGACCTACATCGTGACCGGCGCCGGGTCACGGACGCGCCGCACCGGGAGGGAGGACTTCACCGCCGTGTCCTACTCCACCCGCCACTACGTGGACATCAACGTCTACGACGACCACATCCTGCTGCGAGCGATCGACCACGACGGGAAGCAGTTCGACGAGGCGGTCATACCGACCCGGATGCCCGGCTGAGCCCGCCCGGCGGACCTGGTCGTCGAGAGAGCGGCCCGGCGTGCCGCTTCAGTGCTCGTCCGTCGGGTGGGCCACGGTCCGATCAGGGGAGGAGGTCGAGCTCGACGCGGACCGTGCTGCCGTCGACGAGGCCCTCGGCGGCACGGACGGACTTCTTCACCGGCAGGACGAAGGTGCCCTGCTTCGAGTCGGGGAAGATCGACGTCGACCAGCGCGTGGAGCCGATCCGGGCCGAGACCCGGATCGAGCCGAACCCCGATCGAGGACCCTGGGTCTCCTCGATCTCGTCGGCGGCGTCGACGGGCAGGCTGACGAAGTGCCACGCGGCGGTGCCGTCCTGCTCCCACACGGTCGCGTCGAACCGGAGCGGTCGCCGGGCCACGATCGGACACTACGTGCGGCCGAGCCGGCCGGCGGCCCCGGCGCATGACCTGACGGAGCCGTGACGTCGCCGCGGGCGGAGGGTGCCGCGGGACGGCCCGTCGGACCGCCGCCAGCCGGCGAGGCGTTCCGGCGCTGGAGCGTGGCAGGACCCTGACGGCAGCGGCTGGCGGGCGGGCGGATCCGCCGCGAACCTCTCTCCCATGGGCCCGTCGCCGACCGGTTGGACCTACGGGGAGCTGTGGGAGACGGTGGCGGACACGCTGCCGGATGCCCCCTGCCTGGCCCAGGGCGACCGCCGGCTGACCTGGCAGGAGGTCGACCGGCGAGCCGACGGCGTGGCGACCGCGCTCGTGGGCGCCGGTCTCGGCCACCAGGACAAGGTGGCGCAGTACCTCTACAACTGCCCGGAGTACCTGGAGTCGGTGTTCGCCTGCTTCAAGGCGGCGCTGGTCCCGGTCAACACCAACTACCGCTACGTCGACGACGAGCTCGTCCACCTCTGGGACAACGGCGACGTCGCCGCCGTCGTGTTCCACGGCTCCTTCACGGCGTCCTGCGAGCGGGTACGGGACCGGGTCCCCGGCGTGCGGCTCTGGCTGTGGGTGGACGACGGCACCGGTCCCTGCCCGACCTGGGCCGAGCCCTACGAGGCGGCGGCGACGTCTCCCCCGCCGGAGCGTTACCGGCCGGCCTGGGGTCGGAGCCCCGACGACCTCTACCTCGTCTACACGGGCGGCACCACCGGCCTGCCGAAGGGCGTGATGTGGCGCCAGGAGGACCTGTTCCTCGTGGGGAACCGGACGGCGAAGGTGCGGTACCCGGTGGACGCGGACGACCGGTTGGTGGCGTCGATGCTCACCGAGCCGGGCCCCGTCCACGTCCCTGTGCCGCCCCTCATGCACGCGACCGGGTCCATCACGAGCTTCGCCGTCTGGGGATCGGGCGGCTCGGTGGTCCTGCTCCCCGGCCGCAGCTTCGACGCCGGCGAGCTCTTCGACACCATCGATGCCGAGCGGGCCGCCTCGGTGGTGATCGTCGGCGACGTGCACGGCAAGCCGATGCTGGAAGCGCTCGACGCCGCTCCGGGTCGATGGGACCTGTCGACCGTCCGGGTGCTTTCGTCGACGGGCGCCATGTGGTCGGCACCGGTGAAGGAGCGGCTCTCGGCCCACCTGCCGCGGGCCATCCTGGTCGACACCCTCGGGTCGAGCGAGGCCCCCGGCATCGCCTCGTCGGTCACCCGTGCCGGTGAGCCGGCGTCGACGGCGAGGTTCTCGGTGACCGACGACACCCGGGTGCTCACCGAGGACGGCCGGTGGGTCGAGCCCGGTTCGGGCGAGCGGGGCCTGCTGGCCCGCCGGGGGGCGACCTCGCTCGGCTACTACAAGGACGCCGAGAAGACGGCCACCACCGTCCGAACCGTCGACGGCCAGCGTTGGATGGTGCCGGGCGACTGGGCCACCGTGGAGGCCGACGGCACCATCAGCCTCCTCGGTCGCGGGTCGGGCACCATCAACACCGGCGGGGAGAAGGTCTTCCCCGAGGAGGTCGAGGAAGCGCTCAAGACCGACCCCGCCGTCCGCGACGTGGTGGTGGTCGGCGTGCCGGACGACCGGTTCGGGGAGACGGTCTGCGCCGTCGTCGAGCTCGAGCCCGGCGCCAGCGCCACCCTCGAGCAGCTCCGTGCCGCCTGCCGGGACCGGATCGCCGCGTACAAGGCACCTCGCCGCCTGCTGGTGGTCGGGTCGCTCGAGCGCCAGGCCAACGGCAAGGTCGACCGGGCCAGCTGGCAGGCCCGGGCCGCGGCCGGCACGAGCTGATCCCGCCGGCGTCCCGGTCAGCCCACGTCGAGGAGCACACCGTCGGCGACGTCGACCCGCTGGCCCAGCACGTCCTCGGCCTCGAGCGTCGCCATCAGGTCGCCGCGGTCGCTGACGGCCAGGGTCCGGTGGCCCTCGGCGGTGAGCGCGAAGACCCAGGCCCGCTCGGGGTCGCCGGCCCGGTCGTGCAGCACGGTGTAGGTCTCGACCGTGGCCGTGCCCTCGTGGTGGGGGACGGCGAGGCGGCGGGGCGCGCTCGCGTCGAGCGCATCCTGCACCGACGCCCAGCGGGTGCCGTGCTCCGGAGGGCGGGCCGACCAGACGCCGACGGCGTGCTTGGTGAGGAAGCCGCCGTTGGCCGAGACGAGCCCGTAGGCATCGGGATCCTCGCGCAGCACCGTCGCCATCGTCGCCAGCGAGTGCACCACGTAGGCGTTCCACGGCCCGCCGGCGAAGGTGAGCCCTCCGGTGACGGTGAGATCGCGGTCGAGGGAGAGGCCCAGCGCCTCGGCGGCCACCTCCACCGCGGAGGGGAAGCAGGAGTAGAGGTCGACGTGGGCGACGTCGTCGATGCCGATCCCGGCCAGGTCGAGCGCGGCCCGGCCGGCCCGGGCGATCGCCGGTGACGAGGCCAGGTCGTGGCGCTCGGAGAGGAACTGGACGTCGTTGCCCTCGCCGGCGCCATGGAGGAACACCCGGCGATCGCGGGGCACGCCCAGGGCGTCGGCGGTCTCGGCCGCGCAGAGGAGCAGGGCGGCCGCCTGGTCGACGCTGCTGTTGGAGTTCATGAGCTTCGGATAGGGGAAGCCCACCATGCGGTTGTCCGGTCCGGGCGTGCGTATGGCCTCGGCGGTCAGGGGGGTGCGGAGGGCGGCGTGCTCGTTGGTGGCGGCGATCTCGCTGCAGCGGGCCCACAGCGCGCTGGCGACCCGGAGCTGCTCGTCCAGCGTGCGGTGGTGGCGGGCCCGGAGGGCCTGCTCGAACATGGGATAGGCCTGGACGGGATCGGAGAGGCCGAGCCTCGCCTCGTCGGCGTCGGCCATGTGCAGCGGCTCGCCGAAGAGCTCGGACGGCACCGCGTCACGCCGCTGCTCGCTCCACGGGGCCATCTCCCCCCGGCGCTTGATGCGGCTCCGGGTGCGCCAGCACTCGCCGCCGCAGATGGCGACGACGTCGAAGCGTCCAGCGGCGATGTCGTCGCAGGCCCGGTCGACGAGGAGCTGGGCGTTGTGCCCGCCCTGCGTCGTGTACACGGTGTGGGCGTCGTCCAGCCCCAGCCGCTCGGCGACCAGGCGGCCCGGATCCGGATAGCCCCGCGAGAGCAGGCTCACGACCCGGACCGAGCCGATGGAGTCGAGCAGGCGCCCGCCGCTGTCGAGGGCGGCGCGGCGGACGGCCTCGGTGAGCAGGTCGGCGGGGTCCGGGGCGTCCCCGTCGCGATGGGTGACCTGGCCGACCCCGACGAGCACCGGCTGCCGGCTCACCGACCTACTTCCCGGTCCAGACCGGTGCCCGCTTCTCGACGAAGGCGCGGGGCCCTTCCCGATAGTCGTCGCTGGCCAGCAGCTCCCGAATGGCGGCGCGGCCCTCCTTGAAGGTCTCGTCGAAGGTCCGGTCGGCGGCTTCCCGCAGGATCCGGGCGGTGTGGCGCACGGCGAGCGGGGCGTTGGCGTTGAGCTTGGACGCCAGGGCCAGGGCGGCTTCGAGGGCGCCCCCGGGCTGCGTCAGCTCGCACACCATGCCGAGGTCGTAGGCCCGCTGCCCGTCGATCGGATCGCCGGTCAGGAGCATGTGGGCCGCCACCTGCGGCGGCAGGACGCGGGGCAGCCGGGCCAGCCCCCCGGCCGCGGCGACCAACGACCGCTTGACCTCGGGCAGGCCGAACCGGGCCGTGGTCGACGACACGATCAGGTCGCAGGCGAGGGCGAGCTCGCACCCACCGGCCAGGGCGGGACCCTCGACGGCGGCGATGACGGGCTTGGTGCGGGGGAGGAGGACGAAGCCCCCGAAGTTCCCCCGCTTGGTGAAGAGCTCCTTGTCGCGCCCGGCCGACAGGACCTTGAGGTCGGCGCCGGCGGAGAACATGCCGCCGGCGCCCGTGAGGACGGCCGTCCACACCTCGTCGTCGGCCTCGATGCGGTCGACGGCGGCCTCGAGGGCCGTCGCGGTCTCACCGTCGATGGCGTTGCGGGCCTCGGGCCGGTTGAGCGTCAGGACGGCCGTCCGGCCCAGGATCTCGACGTCGAGCATGTCTGCCAGCATGACAAAGCGTGGGCCTCGACGCCGGGCTCGACCCCGCGTCGGGCGCCGACCGCCGGCTCTGGCCGGCTTCCCGACTCGGGCGGCCCGCGCCTGCCTACTGTGCGCGCATGAAGTTCCTGACCGAGTACCCGTTCGGACCCGGACCCGGCGACGCGTTCGTCGATGCGGCCAACATCGCCGAGTTCCTGCGCGTGGCCGAAGCCGCCGGCCTGGATGCCGTCACCTTCAGCGAGCACCCGGCCCCTTCCAGGAAGTGGATGGAGATGGGCGGCCACGGCACCTTCGAGCCGTTCGTCGCGTTGGCCTACTGCGCCGGGCTCACGACCTCGATGCGGTTGATGTCGCACATGGCGGTCGCCGGGTTCCGCAACCCGTTCCAGCTGGCCAAGGCCATCACCACCCTCGACGTCGTCTCGAACGGCCGGGCCATCCTTGGTCTCGGCAGCGGCTACCTGCGCTCGGAGTTCGCCGCCCTCGGGGTCGACTTCCAGGAGCGGGGGGCGCTGTTCGACGAGTGCCTCGAGGCGCTCGACGGCATCTTCACCGACGACGACTTCCGGTTCGATGGCCGCCACTTCACCGCCGTGGGCAACTGGCACGATCCCAAGCCCGTCCAACGACCGCACCCGCCGTACTGGTTGGCCGGCAACACGGGCCGGGCGCTCGACCGGGTGGCGAGGTGGGCCGACGGTTGGGCGCCGAACACCATGGGCGAGGTCAACGTGCGTACGACCCGCACCCGCCGGATCACGTCGATCGAGCACCTCGGCGAGCTGATCGAGCAGCTGGGCGACCGACTCGAGGCCAACGGCCGGTCGCTCGACGGCTTCGACGTCTCGGCCATCTCGCCCGGCAAGTTCATCAGCTCGGACGACAGCATCGAGTACCACCTCGACGCCATCGGCGAGCTCGCGGCGATCGGGGTGACCTGGACGATGTTCCCGTACCCGAGGAACGACTTCGGCGCCGCCCTCGACTACATCCGCATGTTCGGGGAGGAAGTCGTCGCCAAGGTCCGCTGAGCGCCGTGGCGCGGGCGATCAGAGATCGAGGCCGGACTCGATGAGCCGCCGGGCGATGACGTTGCGCTGAATCTCGTTCGTGCCCTCGCCCACGATCATCAGCGGGGCGTCCCGGAAGTAGCGCTCGACCTCGTACTCGGTCGAGTAGCCGTAGGCGCCATGGATACGGATGGCGTCGAGGGTGACCTTGGCCGCCATCTCCGACGCGAAGAGCTTCGACATGCCTGCCTCGAGGTCGGCGCGGGCGCCGCTCTCGACCCGTTCCGCGGCGAACAGGTTGAGCTGGCGGGCGGCGGTGATGTTGGTGGCCATGTCGGCGAGGTAGTTGCCGATCGCCTGGTGCTCCCAGATCGGCTTGCCGAAGGTCTTGCGATCCTGGGCATAGGCGCGGGCATCGTCGAACGCGGCTCGGGCCACGCCGATGGCACGGGCCGCGACCTGGATGCGGCCGACCTCGAGCCCCGCCATCATCTGGGCGAAGCCCCTGCCCTCGACCCCGCCGAGCAGCGCGCCGGCCGGAACCCGGCAGTCGGTGAAGGCGAGCTCGCAGCTCTCGATGCCCTTGTAGCCGAGCTTCGGCAGGTCACGCGAGACCTCGAAGCCGGGGCCCTTCTCGACGAGGAGGATGCTGATGCCGGCGTGGGCCGGCGCGACCTCGGTGTCGGTCTTGCAGAGGACGGCGACCATGCCCGCCCTCCGCGCGTTCGTGATCCAGATCTTCGATCCGTTCACCGCGTAGCTGTCGCCGTCCCGGCGGGCCACGGTGCGCAGGGCCTGGAGGTCCGACCCCCCCTCGGGCTCGGTGAGGGCCATCGCCGTCCGCAGCTCACCGGTGGCCATCCTGGGCAGGTAGCGATCGCGCTGCTCCTCGGTTCCGAAGCGGAGGATCAACGTGGCCACCACCGAGTGGGCGCCGAAGGCGCCGGCCAGGCTCATCCAGCCCCGGGAGATCTCCTCGGACACCAGGGCGAAGCACGGCATCGTCACCCCGGAGCCTCCGTAGCGCCGTGGAATCGCCAGGCCGAACACACCCATCGCCTTCAGCTGCTCGATCAGCGCCTCGGGATAGGTGTCGGCGTGCTCGAGCTCGTGGACGACCGGCCGCACCTCCCGATCGACGAACGCGGTGACGACGTCGACGATCGCCCGCTCGTCGCTGCTCAGCCCGGCCACGTCGCCCTCCCGTGGTCGATCGCCCCGCCTGCGTTCATCACCGGCCATCTTCCACCATGGCGGCCCGCTTCCCGGGCGTCCGTCGTCCGGCGTCTCAGCGTCTCGTCGCCGTTGCCGACATGGACACGACGCCGTCGGGCCGGGTGGCGAGCAGCGCGGGCCCGTCACCGGTCTCGGCGAGCGAGAGCGTCAGCGTCGACGGCGCCACGGCCGGGGCGTGGGAGCGGTACTCGAACCGGGCCAGCGTGCCCCCGTCCACGGTGGCGAGGCCGGCCAGCAGCGTGGCGAGCAACGGACCCTGGATGACGAGGCCCGGGTAGCCCTCCACGCCGGTGGCGTAGTCCAGGTCGTAGTGGATCCGGTGGGCGTTGAAGGTGAGCGCGGCGTAGCGGAAGAGCAGGACCGGGCTGATCGGACGGACGACGGAACGGGTCGGCGCCGGCGACTCGGGTTGGTTCGGTGGGTTCGTCGGCGTCGTGCCCGCGCCAGCCTCGGCCGGCGGTCGGAACACGAGGTCCTGCTCCTCGACGACTCGGCGCGCCCCCGCCTGGACGAGCTCGTGGCGCAGCGTCACCAGCACGAACGGCCCCTGGCGGCCCTGCTTCGGCACGACGGCGCCGAGCGCCGATCGCCGTTCGGTCCTGGTGTCCACGTCGAGGTCGCCCGGGAACCACACCCGACCGCCGACCCACATGCGGCGGGTGAGCCCGGCCAGCTCGCCCGCCGGCCTGGCCGGGTGGCCGTCCTCGCCGAGCGCGGCGGTGGCGGCGCGGGGCGGGAAGAACGCCCAGTGCCAGAGAGCGGGGAGCCGCCTCCCCGGGCTGGGGAGGTCGAGGGCATCCGCCAGCAGGTCGGCGTGCGCCCGCTCGACGAGCGAGGACGATCGCTCGGGCACGCCCAGCTCGCCGATGAGCGCCATCACCTCGGCCGCGCCCGTGATCCGCCCGGCGCGGACCGACCTGGTGACATGACCCGTCCGCTCTCAGCCGTCCTGCAGGGCCACGAGCGCGGCGGCGATCTCGCGCACGTTCCTGTTCTGGTGCTGCGACTGGGCGACGAGCACGGCGAAGGCCGCATCGGGCGTGCACTGCATCGCCGCCATGATGATCCCCTTGGCCTGCTCGATCACGCCGCGGTGCTCCATGGCGGCGTGGAGCCCGTCGACCTCGGCCACGAGCGCGGCGATCCGCTCGTCCCGGAGGTCGAGGACCGAGTGCAGCTTCTCGAAGAGCGCCTCGTCGCCTTCTGCCACCGGTTCATGGCTACACCCTGACCCCCCCGCCGATCCTCGACCCGGGTTGGACCTCGGCCGTGGGGGTACTCCCCGGTCCATGGAGCAGAAGAGGACGGACACACCAGAGACGACCGTGGATGACTGGTTCGGTCAGAACGTGGCCCGGGACCAGGATCTCGCCGACCGGTTGGTCGAGGAGACGGGTGGCGACGAGGCGGCCGCCGAGGACCGGTTCGACGACGTCGCAGAAGGCCACGAGAAGTACGAAGAGGGCCATCCCCGCCCCTGACGGGGCGGCGGCCGATCGGGCGACCCGGGCTCGTGGGCGCCCTCGCTCCTGCCCGGCCCTGTTCCGGCAACGGTCGGGTGGCAGTCCGCTCAGCCGGGTACAGGCGGCGACATGACTGACGAAGCGAACGATTCCCCCGCCGCCGATCCCGACCCTCGCCTCGAGGCCGTGGACGATCGCATCGAGGAAGCCAAGCGCCTGGCCAGGGAGGACGGCGTGATCGACGACCCGGACGAGCGGAAGTGGTACGAGAGCGGCACCATCCATCCCGAGCTCGACGACCAGACGATCGCCCCTCCCGGTTGACCTCCGGGCGGACGACCGCAGGGGCTGACCTGGCCGCGCGCCGGGCACTTGGACGACCACCGTGGACTGCCACGTCCGCAGCGATCGGGCTCGGACTCACTTCCGGCGGCTGGGCCACCCCCGGTGTGGCTGCTCCTCCAGAAGGCGGAGGGTGCCCATCCCGTGACATCTGCAGCCATCGGCTCGTCAGCGTCTCACCCGACGATCCGACGGAACGTGCCGTCGAGGTGATGCGCAGCGAGTCGATTCGGCGAGTGGCGGTGATGGAGGGTGCCGAGATCGTCGGCATCGTGTCGCTCGGAGACCTCGCGATCGAGCGCGATCCGAGGTCCGCCTCGCCGACATGAGCGCAGCCGCTCCCATAGACGGCCGACCGAGCTAGGGCTTCCGGGTCGCTGGGCCCGTCGGCCGAGTTTCGTCAGCCGCGGTCACGGGGCCGGTGTCCCATCGGGCGGTGGATCGGGCTCGCTCGTGGTCTGCGGCGGTTGCTCGGTCGAGCCGACGGGCCGGGGATCCTCGGATCCGTGCTCGGCTCGGAGGCGTGCGAGCTCGTCGTGATCGGTGAGATCGAGGCGGAGCGGGGTGAGGGAGATGTAGCCGTGCTCGAAGGCCCACAGATCGGTGCCGCGTGCCGGGTCGTCGATGGGTGCGACGGTCAGCCAGTAGTGGGGTCTGCCCATGGGGTCCTGTCCGGGGATGACCTGACCGTCGTAGTGCTCCACCGCCTGGCGCGTCCACCGCACACCGCGAGGCGCGGGCGGGAGGTTGACGTTCACGAGGGGGAGCCGGTGCTCCGACACGAGGAGCTCGAGCACCTCGCACAGCGGGGGGGTGAGGGCCTCGTAGTCGGGCTCGTCACCGAGGACCGGCGTACTGAAGGCGATGCCGGGTACACCGAGGAGCACGGCCTGCTTGGCGGCCGCCAGCGTCCCGGAGTGCCAGATGGCGTTGCCCAGGTTCGGACCGAGGTTGATCCCGGACAGCACGAGGTCGACGTCGCCCCAGCGATGGATGCCCAGGGCCACGCAGTCGGCCGGCGTCCCGTTCACGCGGTATGCCTCGTGCCGTCCCCCCAGGCGCACCCGCCTGTACGACAAGGGCTTCGAGTGGGTGATGGCGTGGCCAGCCGACGACTGCTCGATGTCCGGCGCGACGATGCGGACGTCGCCGAAGCCCGCTGCCCCTTCGGCCAGCGCCAGCAGCCCCGGGCTGTACACGCCGTCGTCGTTCGTGACGAGGATCCTCATGGTCGACTCCTTCCCCTCCAGCCGCGGGCGTTGACACCCCTCGTGCGGGTCACCCTCGTGCACAACCCCACGGCGGGGGACGAGGCCCACTCGAAGGGGGCGCTCCTCGCGATGCTGCGGGGCCTCGGCCACCAGGTCTCGTACCAGTCCACGAAGGCGCCTCACTGGGAGGACGCCCTTCAGCGGCCTGCCGACCTCGTCGTGGCCGCCGGCGGTGACGGCACGGTCGGCAAGGTCGCCAAGCGTCTCCTGGGGTCGCAGACGCCACTGGCGATCCTCCCCTTGGGCACCGCCAACAACCTGGCCAAGGCGCTCGGGAGCTTCGGGAACCTCGACGAGCTGGCGGAGAGCTGGGACCCGGACCGACCCTCCGCGATCGACATGGGCAGGTGCGCGGTGGGCACGGATGACCTCCCGTTCGTCGAGGCGATGGGCGGTGGCGTGGTCGCCGAGGCCATGCGCGCCGCCGAGCGCCGGGCCGACCACCTCACGAGCCCTGGACGCGGCACCGACCGCGCCCTGCACCTCCTGGCGGACATGGCTTCCGTCGCCCGTCCCGAGTCATGGCACGTCGTGCTCGACGGCGAGGACCTCGACGGCGACTACCTCGGGGTGGAGGTCATGAACACGCGGTTCGTGTCGACGAACGTCCCCCTGGCTCCCGGGGCCGACCCCGGCGACGGCCTGCTCGACGTCGTGCTCATCGGCGCCGACGACGGGGCTGCCCTCGTGCGCTACCTCCGGGATCGGCTGGAGCAGGGCGCCGCGGCCGCGCCCGAGCTCCCGATCCGCCGTGGCACCACGATGCGCCTCCGACCTCCAACCGGCGCGGTGCTGCACGTCGACGACGCCACCCGACGGACCGCGGACCGCGCCGACCTGCAGGTCACCGTCGAACCTCGCGCCGTGCTGGTCACCGGGAGGCCACGCCACGCGACCCCGGCCAGCCCGTCAGGGCCCTGATCTCGAGCGGGTGTGGGGGCGGTGGAGGGGCGGGGCGAAGGGGCTGGCCGGGCCACGGACGCGACCGTCCTCGGCGCCCCCGGTGTCAGCCGGGAGACTCCACCGTCCGGATCCCGTGCTGCGCCGCCAGGCCGCGCACCACGGCATCGAACTCGTCGACGGTGCGGCGCAGGATCTCCCTGACCGGGAGCACCTCCTCGATGCGGCCGGCCACCATCCCGAGGCAGGCGAAGCTCGCCTCCATGTCCCCCTCGCCGTAGAGACGGAAGATCGAGGGCACGAGGTCCTTGAAGGCGTCTCCCGCGGTGGCGTCGAGGTACCTCGCCGTCGTCCCGGTGCGCAGCACTCGAAGCGGTGCACCCGTGTGGCGGTTGATCACGATGGTGTCGGTGGCGGCGCCGGAGACCACGGCCTGCTTGTAGTTGTCGTGGACCGCCGACTCGGCGCTGGCGATCATCCTGGTGCCCATGGAGACGCCTTCCGCGCCCAGTGCGAAGGCGGCGGCCATCGACGCGCCGTCGGCGATGCCGCCGGCCGCGATCACCGGGAGGTCGATCCGGCCGGTCACAAGTGGGAGCAGCACCATCAGCGGGATGTCCGACTCACCCCGGCGGGCCGCGGCCTCGAAGCCCTCCACGACCAGGCCGTCGACGCCCGCGTCGGCAGCCGCCTGCGCCTCGTCCAGGCTGGTGACGACGTGGAGCACCTTGAGCCCGGCGTCCTGCATCCGGCCGACGTTCCGGGGAACGGGCCCGATGCAGGTGGTGACGAAGCGGATGCCCTCCTCGACGAACACGTCGATCGCCGTCTTCTCGGCGGCCCCGGCGTGGATGTTGGCGCCGAGCGGCCGGGCCGTGAGCTGGCGGGCGGCGCGGATGCCGTCCCGATCGCGGGTCAGGGCGTTCGGCAGGACACCGATGGCACCCGCCTCGGCGGTCGCGGCTACGAGGTCCCTCGTCACGACGCCCCCCATCGGTGCGTTTGCGATGGGGATGTCGACGCCGAGCATGCGGGTGATCCGGTTGTCGAAGGTGACACCCATGCGATCGTCGACTCCTTCGGGCGGCAGGGTCATTCGGGCGGCAGGGTCATTCGGGGGCAGGGTCGCCGCTGCACGGTACCGGGGTGCGGGGCCGCGCCGGGTGGCCGGACGCACTGGCGCGGCGTGACGCTCGCCGGGCGTGACCGGTCCGCTCGGAGCAAAGAGTGGCACGGTGTGCTAATCCTTCCGGGACCACGGGAGGGGACCACTTGAAGACGCCGCGTTTCGACTTCCACGCCCCGGAGACGCTCGAGGAGGCGCTCGCCCTCCTCGCGGAGCACGGCGACGAGGCCAAGCTGCTGGCCGGGGGCCAGAGCCTGGTGCCGCTGCTGGCCATGCGCCTGGCTCGGCCGGCCCAGCTGATCGACCTCGGCGGCATCGCCTCCCTGCGCTCCCTCGAAGCCGTCGACGGTCACGTGGCGATCGGCGCCATGGTGCGGGAGCGGGAGGCCGAGCGCTCGGCGTTGGTCGGCGAAGCGGTGCCGGTTCTGGCCGAGGCGCTCCCGCACATCGGTCACGTCGCCATCCGGAACCGGGGAACGGTCGGGGGGAGCATCGCCCACGCCGACGCGTCGGCCGAGCTCCCGGCGGTGGCGATCGCCACCCAGGCGAGGATGGTGCTGCGCAAGGCCTCCGGTGAGCGGACGGTCGATGCCGAGTCGTTCTTCCAGGGTCACTTCACCACCGCGCTCGACGACGACGAGTGCCTCGTCGAGCTACGGGTGCCGGTGACCCCACCTGCCGCCGGGTGGGGGTTCGACGAGATCGCGAGGCGCAGCGGCGACTTCGCCGTCGTCGGCGCGGCGGCCATGGTCGCCCTCGACGGCGCCGGCGCCGTCGCCGAGAGCCGCATCGTGCTCCTGGGCGTCGCCGACCGGGCCTCGAGGGCCCACGAGGCCGAGGCCTCGCTGGTCGGCTCGCCACCGACGGCCGAGGCCTTTGCCGAGGCCGCCCGCCAGGCCACCGCCGGGCTCGAGCCGGCGTCCGACATCCACGGCTCGGCCGAGTTCCGACGTCACCTGGCCGGCGTGTCGATGCGCCGGGCGCTCCGGCTGGCCGCCACCCGCGCGGGAGGAGCTCGATGACCACCAGGCTCGCGATGGAGCTGACCGTGAACGGCGACACCTGGCGCGGCGAGGTCGACGTCCGCCACACGCTCGCCGACCTGCTGCGGGGCCAGCTGGGCCTCACCGGCACCCACCTCGGCTGCGAGCACGGCGTCTGCGGCGCCTGCACCGTCCTGGTCGACGGCGCCGCGGCCCGCTCGAGCCTCACCCTCGCCGCCCAGGTCCGTGGCGCCGACAACGAGACGGAGGAGGGGCTGGCGGACG
>JBFWQW010000054.1:0-19495 GCA_050249235.1 Acidimicrobiia bacterium
CGCCGCGCCGTCGCGGCCGGCGAAGCCGCCTGCGGTGCGGAGGCGGCCTTCGTGATGGGCTACCCGACCCCGGCGTCAGGGGGCGGGGATGCCGAGGGGGCCGGGTGACAGGCCGATGGCCAGGCCCAGCTCCCGGAGCCGGGGGTCATCGCGCCCCACGCCCGATACGCCGGCGGTGAGGGCGTCGTACACCAGCTCCTGGGCCCGTTCCAGCTCGAGGCCCACCCCCAGGGCGTCGGCCAGGCCCAGCAGCGCGGTGGCCGCCTCGAAGGCCTCCGGCTCGCCGGCGGCGGCCCGTCCGGCAGCGGCCGTGAAGGCCTGCTCGAGCGCCTGGCCGGCCCGGGGCAGGTCGATGCGCAGGCCGTGGCGGTCGGCCTCGGCCACCAGCGCCAGCGCGGCCTCGTAGGCGGTGCGGTCCCACGACCCGCCCTGGGCCAGGACCTCGGCCTCGAGGCGACGGCCCAGGGCCCGCTCGGCGGCCAGGCGGAGCGTGGGCGACAGCCGGTAGCCGGCGGTGGTGAGCGCGGCCAGGTCGGGCTCGGCCGTCTCGTAGAGCTGCTGGTAAGCGGCGTCGAAGCGGGTCTCCAGGGCGTCGGCGGCGTCGGCCACGATCTGGTCGGCGGCGTCGGGCAGGGCCTGCTCGAGGCCGAACTCGACCGGCCCGAAGCGCTCGGACACCAGCCGCAGGACGGTGGTCAGCCTGGCGCCCCGGTCGACGGCGGCCACCACCGCCTCCACGTCGGCGGCGTCGGAGCTGTCACCTCCACCCCCGCCGGCGCCCTCCGCTCCGTTCTTCGTCGACTCGGGCGGGACAACCCCCATCGCGTCGACGGAGAACGGGCGGGCCGGTCGCACCGCGCCGACCACCTCGAGGGCGCCGAGCTGGACGGCGGCGTAGGCGTGGCGGCTGCGCCGGTGGGTGCGGGCGTGGACCAGCTCGAGCGTCCCGGCGCACAGCGTGAGGTTGCCCCGCCGGGTGCGGCGGTGGTCGACGGCCCGCACCTCCCAGCAGGCGATCCGGCCGGCCGGCGCGACGTCGCGCAGAAGGTCGACCAGGGCCAGGTGGGCCACCACCCGGTCGGCGTCCACCCGGGCCGGCTCGACGTGGCGCCGCCACACGGCCCGGCCGTCGCCCTCGCCGGGGTGGTTGCTCCTCGCCTCGGCCAGCACGTCGAGGAAGGGCCCGGTGCACGGGTCCTCGCCCAGCTCGGCCAGCAGGTCCATGGCCCGGGCCGCGTAGCGCAGGCACTGGACCGTCTCCAGGCCGGCCAGGTCCCAGAAGAACCACGCGCACGACGTGTACATGAGCTGGGCGTGGCGCTGCTGCTCGAGGAGGGTCAGCGCCTCGACGAGGTCGCCCGTGACGTGGTCGACGGCGAACGCCTCGAGCGGCCTCGTGCCGAGGAGCAGGCCCAGGTAGTCGTCGCGGGCCGCCCACGGGTCCGCCAGCACGGCCCGGCCCCGCCGCTCGAAGACCTCCTCGCCGCGGTCACGGAGCAGGTCGAGGGCCCGGCGCAGCGGCTGCCGCCAGCGCTGCTGGGCGGCGGGCGTTCCCCCCGTCGAGCACCCGCAGTCGTCCCGCCAGCGCTCGACGCCGTGCTCGCACGACCAGCTGCTCGTCGTGACCCGCACCTCCCACGCCGGGGGCGAGACGTCGAGGTGGTCGGCGACGCTGCTCGTGCGCACGCCGGCCCGGGGAGCCGCGACCGGCAGCGCGTAGGCGAGGGTCCGCTCGGCGAAGTGGTGGTGGTGGCCGAACGTCTCGCCGTCGGTGGCCACGCAGGTGAGCCCGCCCCGCTCGGCGATCCGCCCCACGAGGCCCTCGGCGGTCACCGAGCCGAGGCCGAAGGCGAGGTCATGCGAGAGGGCCCCGTCGTAGAAGACGAGGTCGACCCCCCGCCGCGGGTCGTCGGGATCGACCCACCGGTAGGTGCGGGTGGTGTCGAGCGGACCGTCCTCCACGTCGGTCCAGGGGTCGTCGCCGCCGAGGGGCCGCACCGCCACCGCCTGGTGGGGGGCGAGGACCGTGAAGCGCACGCCCTCCTCGGCCAGGACCCGCAGCACGGCATCGTCCACCGCCGTCTCCGGGAGCCACATCCCGGTGGCCGGCCGGCCGAAGCGGTGGGCGAAGTCGGCCAGGCCCCACCGCACCTGGGTCCGCACGTCGCGCTCGGTCGCCAGCGGGAGGATGACGTGGTTGTAGGCCTGTGCCATCGCGCCGCCTCCGAGGCGGTCGCCCTCCACCATCCGGGCCAGCACGTCGGGCTGGTGCTCGGCCAGCCAGGCCGCCAGCGTCGGCCCGACGTCGAAGCTCAGGTGGGCGTAGTTGTCGACGATGGCGACGACCCGGCCCCGGTCGTCGACGATCCGGGCCCAGCCGTTGGGCCGGTAGGACTCGGCCGCGATCCGCTCGTTCCAGTCGTGGAAGGGCGCCGCCGACGGCTCGGCGGTGACGGTCTCGGTCCAGGGGTTCTCCCGGGGCGGTTGGTAGAAGTGCCCGTGCACCACGAAGGTCGACTCGCCCACCCCGCCCATGCTGCCCGACCGGGCACCCTCCCCGGTTCAGGCCCGGGGGGCGAGCCAGACGACGCCGAGCGGCGGCAGGGTCAGCACGCCGGAGTGCTCGAAGCCGTGCCAGGGGCGGTCCTCGGCCTCGATGACCGGGCCGACGTCGGTGCCGCTGCCGGCGAAGTCGGCGGCATCGGTGTTGAGCAGCACCTCCCACGGCCCGCCCGACGGGAGGCCCACCCGGTAGCCGTGTCGGGGGACCGGGGTGAAGTTGGCGACGCAGGCCACCGGCCGGGCGCCCCTGCCCTCGGTCCCCGCGGCCCTGCCCTCGGGCCCTGCGGCCATGCGCAAGAACGACAGGCACGACTGGTCGGCGTCGTCGGCGTCGATCCACCGGAACCCCTCGGGCGTGAAGTCGCCCGTCCAGAGGGCGGGCTCGGCCTCCTGGAGCCGGTTGAGGGCGGCGACGAGGTCGCGCACGCCCCGGTGCCACTCGGCGTCGAGCAGGTGCCAGCCGACCGACCGCGACTCCGACCACTCGCGGTCCTCGGCCACCTCGGCGCCCATGAACAGGAGCTGGCGGCCGGGGTGGGCCCACATCCAGGCGTAGAGCGCCCGCAGGTTGGCCAGCTGCTGCCAGCGGTCGCCCGGCATCTTCTGGAGCAGCGATCCCTTGCCGTGCACCACCTCGTCGTGCGACAGGGGCAGCACGAACTGCTCGCTGAAGGCGTAGAGCAGCCCGAAGGTGAGCTCGCTCTGGTGGAAGCGGCGGTGCACCGGGTCGAGGGCGAGGTATCCGAGGGTGTCGTGCATCCAGCCCATGTTCCACTTGTGGGTGAAGCCGAGGCCGCCGGCGTCCACCGGCTTGGTGACGCCGGGCCAGGCCGTCGACTCCTCGGCCACCGTCACGACGCCCGCCTGCTCGGCGTGGACCACGGTGTTGAGCTCCTGCAGGAACGACACGGCGTCGAGGTTCTCCCGCCCGCCGAACTGGTTGGGCACCCACTCCCCCGGCGACCGGGAGTAGTCGAGGTAGAGCATCGAGGCCACGGCGTCGACCCGGAGCCCGTCGACGTGGAGCTCGTCGAGCCAGTACAGCGCCGAGGCCAGGAGGAAGTTACGGACCTCAGGGCGCCCGAGGTTGAACACGAGGGTGCCCCAGTCCGGGTGCTCGCCCTGCCTCGGGTCGTCGTGCTCGTAGAGGGCGGTGCCGTCGAAGCGGCGCAGGGCCCAGTCGTCCTTGGGGAAGTGGGCCGGCACCCAGTCGACGACGACCGCGATCCCGCGGCGGTGGAAGGCGTCGACGAGGAACCGGAAGTCGTCGGGCGTGCCGTACCGGGACGTGGGCGCGAAGTAGGAGGTGACCTGGTAGCCCCACGACGGCGTGTACGGGTGCTCGGCCACCGGGAGCAGCTCGACGTGGGTGAAGCCGAGCTCGGCCACGTGGTCGACCAGCGGGCCGGCCAGCTCCCGGTAGCTGAGGGGGCGGTCGCCCTCCTCGGGCACCGTGCGCCACGAGCCGAGGTGCACCTCGTAGGTCGACATGCGCCCGGCCAGGGGGTCGCGCCGGCGACGGGCCTCGAGCCAGGCGTCGTCGGCCCACACGTGGGCCGACGACGTGACCACCGACGCCGTGCCCGGCGCGGCTTCGGCGGCGCGCGCCATCGGGTCGGCCTTCACGCGGAGCTGGCCGGCCGCGGTGAGCAGCTCGAACTTGTACCGGGCCCCGTCGCCCACGCCCGGGACGAACAGCTCCCACACCCCGCTCACGCCGAGGGAGCGCATCGGGTGGACCCGCCCGTCCCAGCCGTTGAAGTCGCCCACCACCCGCACCGAGCGGGCGTTGGGCGCCCACACCGCGAACGACGTGCCGTCCACGCCCTCGTGCGCCCGCACCCGGGCCCCGAGCACCTCCCACAGGCGCCGGTGGCGGCCCTCACCCACGAGGTGCAGGTCGAGCGGGCCGAGCGTCGGCAGGAAGCGGTAGGGGTCGTCGAGCTCGGCCGACTGCCCGCCCGGCCACGTGACCCGCAGCCGGTAGCCGGCCTCGGCCGGGGGCAGCGGGGCGGTGAAGAGGCCGGCCCCCTCGACCCGGGCCATCGGCGTCGACGCGCCGCCGGCGACGAGCTCGACCGAGGAGGCATCCGGGCGCAGGACGGTGACCGTGCCCCCGTGCCGGCCGAGCACGGTGTGCGGGTCGGCCAGCTCGCCGGCCAGGAGCTGCGCCGTCGGGCCGTTCACCGGGCCGTCCCGGCGCCGAGCAGGCGCCGCACCGCCGCCAGCGGGATGTCGACCCAGCCGGGGCGGTGGGCCAGCTCGTAGGCGACCTCGTACACCGCCTTGTCCAGCAGGAAGGCGTCCATCACGGCCCGGCGGTCGCCCGCGTTCGGCGGCAGCAGCGCCTCGACGCCCTCCGTGCTCTGGTACCCGGACAGGAAGGCGTCGGCGTTGCGCTCCTCCCATGCGGCCCCGGCGACCCGGGCCAGCGGGTCGTCGACGTAGCCGTAGTCGCGCAGGGCGACCTCGGCCGCGTAGTGGAACGACCGCAGCATCCCGGCCACGTCGCGCAGCGGCGACGACGGCCTGGTCCGCTCCTCGAGCGGCCGGGCCGGCTCGCCCTCGAAGTCGAGGACGTACCAGCCGGCGTCGGTCCGCAGGACCTGGCCCAGGTGGAAGTCGCCATGCACCCGCACGGACGGGCCCGCGCCCGAGCCCACGGCCCGGAACGCCTCGATGCGCTCCCGCACGGCGTCGCCGTCGAGGCCGGCCGCGGCCAGGTCGTCCCGGCCGGGCAGCCGCTCGAGCCGGGCCAGCATCTCGTCCGCCCAGCGCCCGGTGTCGGCGACGTCCTCGCCGAAGGCGGCCACCAGCGCGAGGTGCAGCTCCGAGGTCACCGCCCCGAGGCGGCGGGCGTCGGGCCCGAAGTCGCCCCCCGCCTCCTCGGGCGGCCCCCCCGCCTCGAACAGGTCGTGGAGGGACGTGAGCGCCAGGTGGAACCCGTCGACACCGCCGACCAGGAACTCGTGCACGACGGCGAGGTCGGTGCCGCCCTGGCGCCACCGGCCGAGCTGGGCCGGCACCGAGCGGAAGCCGACCCGGGTCAGCGCCCGGCCCACCTCGACGTCGGGGTTGGGCCCGTCGCTCAGCCGCCGGAACAGCTTCAGGATGAGCCGCTCGTCGTAGACCACGCAGGTGTTCGACTGGTCAGCCGCCAGGTGCCGGGCCCGCACGACGTCGCCGGCCCCGCCGGCCCCGCCGGCGACCTCGAGGAGGGCGAGGGCCAGCTCGGGATCGACGGTGGCGTCGTAGGCCAGGGCCGGCCCGTGCGGCGTCTCGAGCTCGCCGATGAGGCTCTCGGGCTTGCCCTCGAGCACCCCGGCCGCGTCCGACGGCGGGCGGAGCCCCACCACCACCTGCCAGCGCGACCCGTCGACCTCCGCCACCGCCCGCACCAGCGCCGGCCAGGGGTCCGAGGCGGCGGGGCTCGCGCCCGGCCCGTCAGGCCGGCCCAGGACGTCGAGCTCGACCACGGCCACCTCGACGTCGGCCGGGCCACCGTCACCGTCCGGTGCGGTCCCGGCCGCGAACCAGCGCTGGCGGGGGAGGTGCCGGGCCAGCAGGCGGGCCAGGTCGGCGGCGTCGATCACCTGGCCGTCGCGCCTTCGCCGCCGGTCACAGCGAGCCCTCCGGGGCCGGCTCGGACTGGAGCTCGAACCAGAAGAAGCCGTAGGGGGGCAGGGTGACGAAGTACGGGAGCTCGCCGATGGGCGGGAACGGCACCCGGCCGAGCAGCTCGTGGGGCGTGGCGCCCTCGAACTCGGCGAGGAAGAGCTCGCAGGGCTGGGCGAAGCGGGAGAGGTTGAACACCGAGAGCACCACGTCCGGTTGGTCGTCGGCGCCGATGCAGGTCCGCACGAAGGCGAGGATCGACGGGTTCCCGGCCGGGAGCACCTGGAAGTCGCCGAGGCCGAACACCGGGTGCTGGCGCCTGACCTCGAGCATCCGGTGGACCCACTGCAGGAACGACGAGGGGTTGCGGAGCTGGGCCTCGACGTTGACGGCCTGGTAGCCGTAGACGGGGTCGAGGACGGCCGGCAGGTAGAGCTGGGCGAAGTCGGCCTTCGAGAACCCGCCGTTGCGGTCCGGGGTCCACTGCATGGGCGTCCGGACGCCGTCGCGGTCGCCGAGGTAGATGTTGTCGCCCATGCCGATCTCGTCGCCGTAGTACATGACCGGCGAGCCCGGCAGCGAGAAGAGCATGGCGTGGAACAGCTCCGCCACCCGGCGGTCGTTGTCGAGCAGCGGGAAGAGCCGGCGACGGATGCCGAGGTTGAGCTTCATCCGCGGGTCCTTGGCGTACTCCGCCCACATGTAGTCGCGATCCTCGTCGGTGACCATCTCGAGCGTGAGCTCGTCGTGGTTGCGGAGGAAGATGCCCCACTGGCAGCCGTCGGGGATGGCCGGGGTCTGGGCGAGGATCTCGGTGATCGGGTAGCGCTGCTCCCGGCGCAGGGCCATGTACATGCGGGGCATGACCGGGAAGTGGAAGCACATGTGGAACTCGTCGCCGTCGCCGAAGTAGTCGACGACATCGGCGGGCCACTGGTTGGCCTCGGCCAGGAGCACCGTGCCCGGGTACTCGGCGTCGACGATCTTGCGCAGCTCCTTCAGGTAGGCGTGGGTCTCGGGAAGGTTCTCGCCGTTGGTCCCGTCCCGCTCGAACAGGTAGGGGACGGCGTCGAGGCGGAAGCCGTCGAGGCCGAGGTCGAGCCAGAACCGCATGACGTCGAGGAGGGCGTCCTGGACGTCCGGGTTGTCGAAGTTCAGGTCGGGCTGGTGCGAGAAGAACCGGTGCCAGAAGTACTGCCCCCGCACCGGGTCCCAGCTCCAGTTCGACGGCTCGGTGTCGAGGAAGATCACCCGGGCCTCGGGCCAGCGGGTGTTGTCGTCGCTCCACACGTACCAGTCGGCCCGGGGGTTGGTGCGGTCCTGGCGCGACTCCTGGAACCACGGGTGCTGGTCGCTCGTGTGGTTCACCACCAGGTCGGCGATCACCCGGATGCCGCGACGGTGGGCCTCCTGGAGGAAGTTGGCGGCGTCGCCGACGGTGCCGTACTCGGGGAGGATGCTGAAGTAGTCGCTGACGTCGTAGCCGCCGTCACGCAGCGGCGACTCGTAGAAGGGCAGCAGCCAGAGGCAGTCGACGCCGAGCCACTGGAGGTAGTCGAGCTTCTCCGTGAGGCCGACGAAGTCGCCGAACCCGTCGCCGTCGGCGTCGGCGAAGCCCCGCACGGACACCTCGTAGAAGACGGCCCGGCGGAACCACTGGGGGTCGGGGTCGACGGCGGTGCCGGGCAGCTGGGGCGGGGCCGGCGCGGGGCGGAGCGGGCGGACAGGGTCGGTCACGTCCGCACCACCAGGACGTGGGCGGGGGCGACCTCGGGATCGAGCCGCACGTAGGGGTTGGCGCCGGTCCACGTGAAGCTCGCCCCGGTCAGCTCGTCCCGCAGGTCGAAGGTGGCGCCCGGGGCCAGGCCGAGCGCGGGGAGGTCGAGCGTGAGCGTGTCCTCCTGCACCCCGTCGGGGTCGAGGTTCACGACGCAAAGCACCACGTCGGACCCGTCGTCGCTCGTCCGCGAGTAGGTGACGATGCGCTCGTTGCCCCCCTCGTGGAAGGTGAGCCCGCGGAGCCGCTGGAGGGCGGGGTGGGCCCGGCGGATCCGGTTGAGCGCGGTGAGGAACGGGGCCAGCGGCACCTCGTCGCCCCACGCCCTCGGCTTCAGCTCGTACTTCTCCGACCCCCGATACTCCTCGTTGGCCGGCGAGGCCGGCTGGTTCTCGCCGTGCTCGAAGCCGCGGTACACGCCCCACGACGGCACGAGGGTGGCGGCCAGCAGGGCCCGGAGCCGGAAGGCGGCCAGGGAGCCGTCGCGGAGAGGGGTGGCGAGGATGTCCGGCGTGTTCGGCCAGAAGTTGGGGCGCATGTAGTCGGCCGTCGGCCCGGACGTCACCTCGAGGGCGTACTCCCGCAGCTCCCAGCGGGCCGTCCGCCAGGTGAAGTACGTGTAGCTCTGGGAGAAGCCCACCTCGGCCAGTTTGGCCATCACCTTCGGCCGGGTGAACGCCTCGGCGAGGAAGAGGACCTCGGGATCGGTGCGCTGCACCGTCTCGATGAGCCAGGCCCAGAAGGCCATCGGCTTGGTGTGGGGGTTGTCGACCCGGAAGAGGCGCACGCCCTGGTCGATCCAGTAGTCGAGGATCGAGCGGCAGGCCTGCCAGAGGGCGAGGCGGTCGCCGTCGTCGGCCGGCCAGAAGTTGATCGGGTAGATGTCCTCGTAGCGCTTGGGCGGATTCTCGGCGTACTTGATCGTCCCGTCGGGCCGATGATGGAACCACTCGGGGTGCTGGGCGACCCAGGGGTGGTCGGGCGAGCATTGGAGGGCATAGTCGAGGGCGATCTCCATGCCCTGCGAGCGGGCCCCGTCGACGAGGGCGCGGAAGTCCTCGAGCGTGCCGAGGTCGGGGTGGATGGCGGTGTGGCCCCCCTCGGGACCGCCGATGGCCCACGGGCTGCCCGGGTCGGACGGCCCGGCGGCCAGCGTGTTGTCCCGGCCCTTGCGGGCCGTGCGGCCGATGGGGTGGACGGGCGGGAGGTACACGACGTCGAAGCCCATGGCGGCGATGTCGGCCAGCCGCCTGGTGACCCCGACCAGGCCTCCCTCCGACCGCGGGAACAGCTCGTACCAGGCCGAGAACACCGCGGCCTCGCGGTCGACCCGGATCGAGCCGGTGAACCCGACGGTGATGTCGTCGGGCAGGGCCACCCCGTCGAGGGCGGCAGCGACGGCGTCGTCGAGGGCGGCGTTCAGGCGGACGTCGAGCGAGCACGACCGCCGGGCCAGCCCGTCGGCGGCCTCGTCGACGAGCGACCGGCGCTCGGCCGGCGCGTGCACGGCCAGCCGCTGGAGGAGCAGCACGCCCTCGTCGAGCTCGGTGGCGACGTCGGCGCCGGCCCCCACCTTCGCCTCGACCTCGTGGCGCCAGGTGGCGTAGCGGTCGACCCATGCCTCGACGACGAGGTCGTGCCGACCCACGCCTTCGAGGCGCACGTCGTCGGCTTCCCAGCGGTCGTTGCCGAGGTCGCGCATCGACCAGCTGGTCCAGCCGCTGCCGCCGGGCTCACGGGTCCGGACCCGTGCCGCCAGGAGGAGGTGTCCGTCCACGAACACGTCGGCCGACACCGCGAACCGCTCGCCCTCGGCCACCTTCGGGGGGAAGCGACCGCTCGGCGTGCGGGGACGGACGTCGTCGACCACGATGCGACCCAGCACGACCCAACCCTTCCAGAACCTGGGGGCTCCGGAAACGGATCCGGCGCCTTCCCGGTCGGTATCGACCGTGACGGCCCCCGACTGCAGCCGATCAGTACCCGGCACCGCCCGTGGTCGCCGAGGCCCCCGGCATGGCGAAGCCCCCCATCCCCATGGTCAAGAGGCCCTGGACGGACGAGACCAGCTCCTCCAGGTCGGCCGGCTCGAGCGTCCGGACCGAGGCGACCACGGCGTCGAGCACGGTCCGCACCGGGCTGACGTACCACCGGCCGTCCACCCGGACGGCCCGGATGCCGACGTCCGGGGTCGGGCCGCCGCCGGCCGTCGTGGGCGGCGGGCGGAACCCGGGCACCGCGAGGCCGAGCTCGCCGAGCAGGGCCGTCGGGTCGTTCCCACAGGTCCGGACCGGCGCCTCGCCGGCCGCCTCGATCGTCACGCAGTCGTCCTCGATTCGCACCGTGCCCTCGTCGGTGACGACGGTGGCGGCCAGGGACACGACCTTCACCGTGGCCACGTCGCCGTCGACGTCGCTCTCGAGATCGAGCTCGTCGATGGTGAGCGAGTAGCCGGACGGGCGGCTCGCCTCGGCATCCTCGAGGAAGAGCCCGGCGTAGGCCTGGAGGGCACCCATCTCCCCGGGCGGGAGGAGCTCGAGCACGCGGCGCAGGTCGAGGTCGCCGGTGGCCTCGACGATCTCGCGGACGGCGTCCTCGGCCGAGCCGGCACCGTCGGCCTCGACGCCGTCGCCGAGGTCGTCGATCGACACCCCCGCCTCCACCCGGGCCTGCTCCGCCAGCGTGTAGCCGAGGGAGACGTACCAGGTGCCGTCCCGCTTGACCGTGACGACGCCGTCGTCCTGGCCGCCCGGGTCGTCCGACCGGAGCTCGGACGAGCCGGTGGTCGGGCCGGACGACTCGACCGGGCCGAACAGCGAGGCCAGGAAGGGTCCGAGCGGCAGGTCGGCCGGGTCGAAGGAGTACTCGGCCCGCCCGCCGGTGATGCGCACGAAGGCCAGGTCGTCGCTCCGGATCTCGGCATCGAGCTGCAGGTCGTCGAACTCGAGCCGGTAGGCGCCCAGGTCGTCGAGGTCGACCTCGCCCAGGACCTCGAGCCGTGTCAGCTCGGTGACGAGGTCGGCGAAGGGCTCCCGCAGGGCCTCGCGCTCCCCCGGCGCCACCTGTTCGAGCATGCCGAACACGTCGCCGTCGGCGGCCGCCTCGAAGAGGGCCCGCACCGGTGCCTCCGGGCTCGAGTCGCCGTCCGATGCGAGCGAGCCGATGGCCACCGCCGTGCCGGCCACGAGCACCACCGCCGCGAAGGCGGCCACCAGGGGGCGGATGCCCCGCGACGGCTTGGTCCGCCGGGGAAGGACGTCCACCGCCTGGCTCTCGCCCGGCTCCATCGGTTCGGTCACTGGTGCTCCCTCGTCGCCGTGTTCGCCATTCGCCATGTTCGCCAGACGTCTCCATCGACGTCCTCCACCGACCGCTTCAGTCGATCGGCCCCACCGTGCTGCCTGCGTCCTGCTTTTCTGCCCGCTTCTCCGCGTCGCCGTGCCGTCGCGACCGTGTCCGTGCGATGCCACCGCGGCCAGTTCGTGCGATGCCACCGTGGCTGTGTTCCTTTGATGCCGCCGCGGCCGGCTGTTTGCTGCACCGAGCGTACCGACCCGGTCCGACAGCCAACCCCTCACCCCACCGATCGCCCACCGTGGAGAGCGTCGGTCTGCCTTCGCGCGTCCACGGCCGGTGCGGAGCCCGGGCGCCGCGACCGCCATCATGGAGCGCCCCGAACCGGCCGACCTGCAGGAGCTCCCAATGGGTGACGACGCCGTCCGCTATCCGATCGCCGACGCCGACAACCATCTGTACGAGACGCGTGACGCCTTCACCCGCCACCTCCCGCCCGGCTACGAGAACCTGATCCGGTTCGTCGAGATCGACGGGCGCCAGCAGCTCGTGATCAAGGACAAGCTGTCCTTCATCCTCCCCAACCCCACCCTCGAGAAGGTGGCGCCGCCAGGCAAGTACGAGAGCGCCGAGACCCAGGAGAACCTCCCCCGGGTGATCGTCAGCCCGCCGGAGTTCTTCGAGCCCGAGCCCCGCCTGCGGTGGATGCGCGAGACGGGCATCGACCGGGCCGTGCTCTTCCCCACGCTCGGCCTGTCGGTCGAGGGCCGGCTCGGCGACCCGGTCGAGCGCACGGTCATGGTGAAGGCGTTCAACCGGTGGCTGCTCGACCAGTGGACCTTCGACTACGACGGCGCGCTCTTCACCGCCCCGCTGATCACGCTGAGCCGGCTCGACGAGGCGATGGCCGAGCTCGACTGGGCCGTCGAGCACGACGCGAAGGTCATCTACATCCAGCCCGGCTTCGTCGTCACCGACCGGGGCCGCACGTCCATGGCCCTCCCCCAGTTCGACCCGTTCTGGCGCAAGGTCGAGGACTACGGCGTCATCGTCGGCATGCACTCGGGCGACGGTGGCCAGACCCGCTACATGAACGAGTGGGAGGGCACACCCGACCAGGACCTCTCCTACTTCGGCAAGCGCGATCCGCGGTCGGCGGCCTTCCGGGCCTTCATCGGCCAGTACGAGCGGCTCACCCAGGACCTCATGGGCTCGCTCGTCTGCCACGGGCTGCTCACCCGGTTCCCGACGTTGAAGATCCTCCCGGCCGAGCAGGGCACCGGCTGGGTGCGGCCCACGCTGCGGCGCTTCGAGGAGCTGTGGGCGACCTCCCGCCAGCTCTTCGAGGAGAACCCGCTCGAGGTCATGCGCCGCAACGTGAAGATCCACCTCTTCCGCGACCCCGACCCGGTCGGGCTCGTGCGCCTGGTCGGTGCCGACGCCGCCGTGTTCGGGTCGGACTTCCCGCACCCCGAGGGCCAGGCCAACCCCCTCGACTTCGCCGACAAGCTGGCCGGGCTCGACGACGACGAGATCCGCCTCGTCATGGGCGGCAACCTCGACCGAATGCTCGGGGTCGAGCAGCCCGTCGCCTGAGAGTCCGCGCGGAAGGGTCACGTCCGCTCTGGTTCTCGGCTCCTTCGTCGCCGAGAAGGCGCTGCGTTCTCCGCTCTCGGCGCCTCCGGCGCCGGGCCGCTCGGGCCACGGGTGCGCCGATCGGCGAACCCTCTGAGCCCGAGGCCGCGCCCCGGGCGCAGCTCAGAAGTTCGTGCCGCCGTCGATGTTGACGAGTGCGCCGGTCAGGTAGCCGGCGCGGGGCGACAACAGGAAGGCCATCAGGTCGCCCACCTCGTGGGGCTGGCCCGGTCGCCTGAGGGCGACCTCCATGTGCCACTCCTCGATCATCACCCGCTCGAGGGCCTCGTCGTAGGGCCAGCCCCGCTCCTCGGCGACCTGGCCCCGCATGGCGTGCATGGCCTCGCTCTCGACCGCGCCCGGCGCCACGCAGTTGGCCCGGACGCCCATGGGTCCGTAGTCCTTGGCGATGCACTTGGTGTAGGTGGCCACCGCCGACTTGAAGCTGGTGTAGGCCAGCCGCACCCCGTGGGGGTCGCGCACCGAGTAGGCCGACGTCGTCACGACGGTGCCCCCGCCGCCGGCCACGAGGTGGGGCAGGGAGGCGTCGACGGCGTGCACCGTGGCCAGCAGCACCGACTGGAGCATGGTCACCCAGGGCGCGTCCCGACCCTCGGCCTGGCCCCCGCCCGAGGCGGTGACGCAGACGCCGGACAGCCCCCCGAGGGCGTCGACCGCCTGGCCGACCATCGCCTCGGTGGCGTCGCCGTCGTTGGCGTCGGAGGCGAAGGGCACGACGAGCGTCCCGAACTCGGCGCTCAGCTGGTCGGCCGTGGCCTTCGTCCGCTCGGCGTTGCGGGCCGAGATCGCCACCTTGGCCCCCTCGGCCGCCAGCACGCGGGCGGTGGCGAGCCCCATGCCCTGGGTGCCGCCGACCACGAGGTAGCCCCTGTCCCTGACGCCGAGATCCACGACGCGACCCTCAGTCCTTGGCCGGCTTCTCGGGCTGGAACTCGCGACCGTCCCAGTAGTCGTGGTTGTAGGAGATCTTGCCGTCGCGGACCTTGCCGACCGACGAGCCCCGGACGCCGTTCGGCTGCATGATCCACTCGGCCCAGTAGGCGTCGTCGGTGAGGTGGAAGTCGACCACCTCGTACTTCACGTCCGGCACCATCTTGAAGCAGAGCGCCACGAAGCGGCGCACCTTCTCCTTGCCCGACGAGGGGTGCTTCATCGTCGTGTCCTCGAACTCGACGTCGTCGGTCATGTACGACACGACCTTGTCGGGGTCGGTGCCGCCCCACGCCTCGAAGTAGTCCTCGAGCCACGTCGTCGCCATGCCCACTCCCTCGCTCCGTCGTCCCGGTCGGGAACGCGGGCCATGATGGCATCCGGGCCGGCACCGAGGGGGCCGACCGGGAGGGCGGATCGTGGACAGCACGGAGGCGGAGGCGCCGGTGACCGGGACGACCAGGGAGCAGCGCAGCTTCTGCCGCATCTGCCTCGCGTACTGCGGCATCGTGGCCACGGTCGAGGGCGACCGGATCGTCACCATCCGGGGCGACGCCGACGACCCGATCTCGCGCGGCTACGTCTGCCCGAAGGGCCGGGCCCTCGGCACCATCCACCACGAGCGCCGCATCACCGGCGCGCTCGTCGGGCGGGGCCTCGCACGGCGGGCGGTCTCGATCGACGAGGGCCTCGACGACGCGGCCCGGGCCCTGCGGGAGGTGCTCGACCGCCACGGCCCCGAGGCGGTGGCCGTGTTCTCGGGAACCGGCGCGTTCAACGACCCCATGGGCACGTGGGCCGTCGGCCGGCTGAAGGCCCTGCTCGGAGTCACCCAGAGCTACGGCACGTCGTCGGTCGACGGCATCTCGAAGACGCTCGTCGGCTACCTCATGGCCGGCACCGCCTCGCTCATCCCCCACCCCGACCCCGACCTGCGGCTCATGCTGCTCATGGGCTCCAACCCGGTCGTCTCCCACGGGCAGTCGACGCCGTTCAGCAACCCCATCGAGCGCATCCGGGCGGTGCGGGCCAGGGGCCAGCTGTGGGTCGTCGACCCCAGGCGCACGGAGACGGCCGCCCTCGCCGACCGCCACCTCGCGGCCCGCCCGGGCACCGACCACGCCGTGCTGGCCTTCCTCGTCCGCGACGCCCTCACCGACGCCGACCGGGCGCTCATCGCGGAGCGGGCCGACGGCGTCGACGAGCTCGCCGACCTGGTCGAGCCCTACACCGCCGAGCACGTGGCCGGGCTGACCGGCCTCGAGGTGGCCGACCTGGAGGGGCTGGCCGGCGCCCGCCGGGCCGCCGGCCGCCTCGCCGTCGTCACCGGCACGGGCACCACCATGTCCCGCGCCGCCCCGCTCACCGAGTGGATGGCGTGGGCGCTCATGATCGTCACCGACTCGTTCGACCGGCCCGGGGGCATGTGGTTCAACCCCGGCTACCACCTCCGCCTCGACCGGCGCCGCCCCCTCCGGGCCCAGGAGCTGAAGCCAGGGGCCCCGTCGCGCCCCGACATCCCCGCCCTGCTCGGCGAGTGGCCGTCGGCGCTGATCCCGGCCGAGATCGAGTCGGGCCGGCTGCGGGCCCTCGTGGTGATCGGCGGCAACCCCGGCATCGCCCTCCCCGACGCCGTGCGGCTGCGGGCCGCGTTCGAGCAGCTCGACGTGCTCGTCGTGGTCGACCTGGCCGAGACCGTCACCACGGAGGCCGCCACCCACGTCTTCGCCGGCGCCGACCAGCTCGAGCGGCCCGACATCCCGTCGTCCGACCTCTTCGGCTCGTCGCTCTCGTCCCGCTGGACCGACGCGGTCGTGGCGCCCCACCCGGAGCGGCCGGAGATGTGGCGGCTGTTCGCCCGGCTCGCCGGCCGGCTCGGCCACGACATCCTCGAGGAGGGCGAGGACCCCGACACCGTCGCCACCGAGGACCTCATCGCCCGGGTCCGTCCCGCGGTCGACATCGGTGCCCTCCGGGACGCCGGTGGCGTCCTCGTCGACGCCCCGGCCCTGCACGGGTGGGTCCAGGAGCACCTGCCGTGGGGGCGCTGGCGGCTGGCGCCCGAGCAGCTGGTGGGCCAGCTCGCCACCTTCCGGCCGCCGCCCGCCCTGCAGCTGGCCCCGATGCGCCAGGGCCGCCGCATCAACGGGCTCGAGTGCCGCCCCGGCGACCGCCCCGAGGCGGTGCTGCACCCGGCCGACGCGGCCCGGGCCGGCGTCGCCGACGGCGAGCCCGTCGAGGTGGCCGGCGCGGCCGGCTCGATCGTGCTCACCGCCAGGGTCACCGACACCGTCGCCCTCGGCACCGTGTCGATCCCCCACGGTTGGGGCGACGCCAACGTCAACACCCTGGTGTCCGCCACCGACCTCGACCCCCTCACCGGCATGCCCGTCTACTCCGGCACCGAGGTCCGCCTCACCCCCGCCTGAGATCCCGTTCTCTGTCGACGCGGCGGGGGTTGTCCCGCTCGAGTCGACGTTCCGCTCGAGTCGACAAGGAACGGAATGACGAGGAACGGGATCATGCTGGGGTGGTGGAGCTGGCTGCGGTGGTCGACGCCTCCGGGGCGGTGGCCGGGACGAGGGCACGGTCGACCAAGGTGGCGGTGCTGGCCGAGCTGCTCCGGTCGCTCGAGCCGGACGAGGTGGCCGTGGCCGTGGCCATGCTCACCGGGGCGCCCCGCCAGGGCCGGATCGGCGTGGGCTGGCGCCGGCTCCAGGCGCTCGAGGTGACGCCCGCCGGCGAGCCGTCGCTCACCATCGGCGAGGTCGACCGGGCGCTCGACGAGCTCGCCGACTGCGAGGGCTCGGGCTCGAACGCCGAGCGCAACCGCGTGCTCGCCGGGCTCTTCGGCCGGGCGACGGCGCCGGAGCAGTCCTTCCTCCGCCGGCTGCTGACCGGCGAGCTGCGCCAGGGTGCCCTCGAGGGCGTGATGGCCGACGCCGTGGCCAGGGCGGCCGGCACGCCCCTCGCCGCGGTGCGCCGGGCGGCCATGCTCGGCGGCGACCTCGCCACCACCGCGGCCGTCGCCCTCACCGAGGGCGAGGCCGGCCTGACCACCGTCCGGCTGCAGGTGGGACGGCCGGTCCAGCCCATGCTGGCCGCCTCCTCCCCGGACGCCGCCGCCGCCATCGCCGAGGTGGGCCTGGCCTCCGTCGAGTGGAAGCTCGACGGCGCCCGGGTGCAGGTCCACCGGGACGGCGACGACGTCGCCCTGTTCACCAGGAACCTGAACGACGTCACCGCCCGGCTGCCCGCCATCGTCGAGGCCGTCCGCCGCATGCCGGCCCGGGCCTTCGTCCTCGACGGCGAGGCCATCGGCCTCGGCGACGACGACCGGCCCGGCGTGTTCCAGGACACGATGAGCCGCTTCGGCCGCCAGGACGGCGGCACCGGCGCCCCGCTCGGCGCCCGCTTCTTCGACGTGCTCCACGTCGACGGCGACGACCTGCTCGACCGCCCGCTGCTCGACCGGCTGGCCGCGCTCGACGCCGTGGTCGGCCCCCACGCCGTCCCCCGCCTCGTGACGGACGACCCTGCCGCGGCCGAGGCGTTCCTCGAGCGGTCGCTGGCCGCCGGCCACGAGGGCGTGATGGTGAAGGCGGCCGGGTCGGCCTACGAGGCCGGGCGGCGCGGGACAGGGTGGCGCAAGGTGAAGCCGGTCCGCACCCTCGACCTGGTCGTGATCGCCGTCGAGTGGGGCTCCGGCCGGCGCCGGGGTTGGCTGTCGAACCTGCACCTCGGGGCCCGCGACCCGGACGGCGGCGGCTTCGTCATGGTGGGCAAGACGTTCAAGGGGCTCACCGACGCCCTCCTCACGTGGCAGACCGAGCAGCTGCTGGCCCGGCGGGTGTCCGAGTCGGCGGGGGTGGTCGAGGTGCGCCCGGAGCTGGTGGTCGAGATCGCCCTCGACGGCGTGCAGCGCTCGACCCGCTACCCCGGCGGCGTGGCCATGCGCTTCGCTCGGGTCCGCCGCTACCGGCCCGACAAGTCGCCGACCGGGGCCGACACCATCGAGGCGGTGCGCTCGATGCTCCCGTGAGAAGTTGCGGCGATTGGGCGAACGGGACCCGACGGTGGTCGCTGGCTACGCTCGCCGGACGGACGGACCGCCGGGGGCAGGGAGCGCCATGAGGACGTGGATCGACGCGATGGCCGCCCACCTCGGCCGGTCGTGACCGCCGTCGCCGGCGGCACCAAGGGCACGGGCAGCTGGTTGCCCGGCGTCGAGGACGCCTCGAGCTTCCTCGACGGCCTGGCCGCCCTGCACCCCGAGTACGCCGCCGCCCTCCGCGCCGTCGAGGCCGAGCTGTGGGCCCAGACCGCCGTCGACCCGGTGACCCTCGAGCTGTGCCGCCTGCGCATCGCCCAGCTGCTCCGCTGCGACGGGGCGCTGGCCGAACGCACGCCGGCCGCCGTGGCCGCCGGCCTCGACGAGGCCCTCGTCGAGGTGCTCCCCCGCTGGTCGACCGACGACCGCTTCGACGCCCCCACCCGGGCCGCCATCGGCTACGCCGAGCAGCTGCTGGTCGACGCCCAGGGCGTCACCGACGACCACGCCGCCTCGGTGATCGCCGCCATCGGCGAGGGTGGCTTCCTCGTCCTCACCTACGGGTGCGGACTGTTCGAGACGATGCAGCGCGCCCGGCTGGTGCTGGGCGCCGGAGGAGACCGACCATGAGCAGCGTGCCCCGCACCAGCGTCCGCCCCGACGGCCGCCACACCGACCTGGCCGACGTCGCCCCGAGGCTGGCCGCCGCCCAGGCCGCCTTCCAGCAGGTGGCCTATCCCGGCAGGATCGACCTCGTCACCCGCGAGCTGGTGCGGATCCTCAGCGGCCGGCTGGCCCACTGCAACGTCTGCCGCAACCTCCGCCTCAACGCCGCGGTCAAGCGCGGCTTCGAGGAGTCGATGACGGCCCATCTCGAGGACCCCGAGCACGCCGCCGACCTCACCGACCGCCAGCGGGCCGCCCTCGTCCTGGCCAACGCCTTCTTCGACGACCCGGCCGGCTATCCCGCCGGCGCCAGGCGCGAGCTCGTCGAGCTGTTCGAGCCCGACGAGCTGGCCGAGCTCGTGCTCGACCTCATCCGCTTCCGGCCCGGCTCGAAGCTCGCCGTCGCGTCCGGCACCGAGCCCGTCACCGACGAGCTCATCTACCAGTAGGTCCGGCGGCCTCGGCTCGACCGGGCCGACGTCACCTGCGTGGTTGAGGTCCGAACAGCTTCGCTCCTGTAGGGGTCGGCCCGGTCGGCCGTTCGCCTCGCGCGATGGGCCTTCCTCGTTCCGCCCAGCTTCCTTCGGTCCGGCTCGGGTCTGGCGCACTGCCCGCGAAGAGTCGTTGTGCTGGTTGGGTGTCTTTGCGTTCGGGGTTGTGGCTGTCACTACTTGTCGATAGCATCGAACAGGTGTTCGAGCAGCGGATGGCGGTGCTGGAAGCCGCGGTCGACGGGCTGACGGTGCCGGCCGGCGGCCCAGCCCTGGCCCGGCTGGTGGCGTTGCGGCACCGGCTGGATGCCGTGCTGGCGTTGGCGGTCGATGCGTTCGAGCGGGACGGGCTGTGGGAGACCGACGGGGCCACCTCGATGGTGGGCTGGTTGCGGGACCGGGCCGGGATCGACCGGCGCGACACCGCCCGGTTGCGGGCCACCGCCCGCACCC
>JBFWQW010000055.1:0-19424 GCA_050249235.1 Acidimicrobiia bacterium
GCCGTCCGCGACTGGGCCGCCAAGGGTGCCGGCAGCCGCTTCGTGCTCCCGGCGGCCGAGGTGATCGCCCGGTCCCGGCCCCAGCCCGCCGGCGCGGCCGGGGCCGCGGCCGAGTTCGAGCTGGCCCAGCACCTCCACCGGGCCGGGCACAAGCTCGACGCCGTGGCCCACTTCCGGGAGGCGCACCGCCTCGACCCCGAGAACTGGAGCTACGCCCGCCAGGCCTACGCGCTGGTCGACGAGTCGATGGGCGACCCCAACGGCACCGACCTGCTCACCGAGGTCGGCCGGGTCGGGCCCGAGACGTTCTATCCGTCCCTCGATCTCTGAGATCCCAACCCGTTCTCTGTCGACCTGGCCCGATGAACCACCGGCGGGTCGACAGGGAACGGGCGCGGGTCAGCCGGCGAGGCGCTTCTCGAGCGAGGCGAGCTGGTCGCGGAGGGCGGCAGGGAGGCGCTCGCCGATGGTGGCGTAGTGCTCCTCGATCTGGGGGATCTCCTGGCGCCACATGTCGCGGTCGACCGAGAGGAGCTGGGCCAGGGTGTCGGGCGCGATGTCGAGGCCGGTCGTGTCGAGCGACTCGACGGTGGGGACCCGGCCGATCGGCGTGTCGGTGGCGCCGGTGGTGCCCTCGACCCGCTCGATCACCCACTTCAGGACCCGGCTGTTCTCCCCGAAGCCCGGCCACATGAACTTGCCGTTCTCGTCCTTGCGGAACCAGTTCACCCAGAACAGCTTCGGCAGCTTGTCGCGATCGCCCCGCGTGCCGACGGCGAGCCAGTTGGCGAAGTAGTCGCCCATGTTGTAGCCGCAGAAGGGCAGCATCGCGAAGGGGTCGAAGCGGAGCTTGCCCACCGCGCCGGCCTGGGCGGCCGTCGTCTCCGAGCTCATGATCGAGCCGAGGAAGACGCCGTGGACCCAGTCGAAGGACTCGGTCACCAGCGGCACGTTCGTCGCCCGCCGGCCGCCGAAGAGGATGGCCGAGATCGGCACGCCCCTGGGGTCCTCCCACTCCGGCGCGATCGAGGGGCACTGCGACGCCGGCGCGGTGAAGCGGGCGTTGGGGTGGGCGGCCGGCGTCTCGGAGGCGGGCGTCCAGTCCTCGCCCCGCCAGTCGACGAGGTGCTCGGGCGGGGCCGACAGCTCCTCCCACCACACGTCGCCCTCGTCGGTGTAGGCGGTGTTGGTGAAGATGCTGTTGGCGTCGAGGGTGCGCAGCGCGTTGAGGTTCGTCTGGGCGGACGTGCCGGGGGCCACGCCGAAGAAGCCGGCCTCCGGGTTGATGGCGTAGAGCCGGCCGTCGTCGCCGAACTTCATCCAGGCGATGTCGTCGCCGATGGTCTCGACCTTCCAGCCCGGGATGGTCGGGATGAGCATGGCCATGTTCGTCTTGCCGCAGGCCGACGGGAAGGCGGCGGCGATGTAGCGGGCCTCGCCGCCGGGCGGCGTGACCTTGACGATGAGCATGTGCTCCGCCATCCACCCCTCGTCGCGGGCCATCGTCGAGGCGATGCGGAGGGCGAAGCACTTCTTGCCGAGGAGGGCGTTGCCGCCGTAGCCCGACCCGTACGACCAGATCTCCCGCGTCTCGGGGAAGTGGACGATGTACTTCTGCTCGGCGTCGCAGGGCCACGGCACGTCGGCCTCGCCCTCGGCCAGGGGGGCGCCGACGGAATGCAGGCACGGGACGAAGGCACCATCGCCGAGGGCATCGAGGACCGGCTGGCCCATGCGGGTCATGATCTTCATGTTCACGGCCACGTAGGGAGAGTCGCTGAGCTCGACGCCGATGTGGGCGATCGGCGAGCCCAGCGGTCCCATCGAGAACGGCACCACGTACATGGTGCGGCCCTCCATGCAGCCGTCGAACAGACCCTCGAGCGTGGCCCGCATCTCGGCCGGATCGCGCCAGTTGTTGGTGGCGCCGACGTCGGCGGGGTCGGGGGTGCAGATGAAGGTCCGGTCCTCGACCCTGGCGACGTCGCCCGGGTCGGAGCGGGCCAGGAAGGAGTTGGGCCGGACGGCGGCGTCGAGCCGCGTGAACGTGCCCCCGTCGACCAGGAGCTGGCAGAGCCGCTCGTACTCGGCATCCGACCCGTCGCACCACTCGACCGCGGCCGGCCGGCAGAGGGCGGCCACCTCGGCGACCCAGTCCAGGAGCTTGCGGTTGGTCGTCCGATCGGTGCCGGTTGCCGAGGTCACGACGTTCGTCCTCCGGGTTCGGGGAAGGGGGCGGTTCGGGAAGTGCGCGGTGGGTGCGGCCCGCTCGGCGTCAGGCGTCGTGGCCGGGTGCCGGCGCGAAGCTCGGGGTCGCCATGTCGATCTCGGAGCCGATCCGGAGCCCGGTCGCCAGCCCGGCGGCGTCGAGCTGGAAGACGACCCGCTGGCCCTGGCGCAGCATGCGGAAGATGGACCCGTCGAGGGCGCCGGCGGCGAGGTCGTACTCCGAGAGATCGGTGTCGACCACCAGCGTGCCCTGGCCCGTTCCCGGGTCGTACGACTTGACGACACCCTGCACGGCGCCCTCCGAGTGACTCGTCGGTTGCGAGGGATCGAGCCTAACGTTGCCGCGGAATGACCGGCGAATTGCGCCTTGTTCGCGAGCTCCTGGACCGTTTCGGCACGGGGAGCGGCGACGAGGTGTGGCTCGGTGACGATGCCGCCGTCGTGACACCACCAACGGGACAGCTGCTGCTGGCCGTGGACCCCGTCGTGGCCGGCGTCCACTTCGACGAGGGGGTGCCGGCCGCCGACGTCGGCTGGAACGCGGTGGCCCGGAACCTGAGCGACGTGGCCGCCATGGGCGGTCGCCCCCTGCACCTCCTCGTTTCCCTCGTCGTGCCGCCGTCGTCGCCCTGGCCGATCGAGGCGGTGGTGGACGGGGTGGCCGAGGCCGCCGCCGACGCCGGCTGCCGGGTGGTGGGCGGCGACACGTCGGGGGGGCCGGTGCTCGTGGTCACCGTGGCGGTGACCGGGACCGTCGACGGCGAGCCCGTGCGGCGCACGGGCGCCCGGCCGGGCGATGCGCTCCTGGTGAGCGGGCCGCTCGGCGCCAAGCGGGGCCGGGTCCCCGCCCGGCTGGCAGCCGGGACGGCGGCCCGGCGGGGCGGGGCGACCGCCATGATCGACCTGTCCGACGGCCTGCCCCTCGACCTGCGCCGGCTCGCCGAGGCCTCGGGCGTCGGGGTCGAGCTCGACGAGCCGCTCCCCGTGGCCGACGGCGCCGGGTGGGACGACGGGGAGGGCTACGAGCTCCTGTTCGCGGTGGCCGACCCGGCCCGGGCCGGGGCCGCCTTCGCGGCGGCCGGCCTGCCCGCGCCCCTGGCCGTCGGGCGCTGCGTGGCCGACACCCGTCGGCTCCGCCTCGGCGCCGGGCCCCTCCCCGAGGGCGGCTGGGCCCACCGCTTCTGACCACGGCGACGCCGGCCCGGCGGCGGGGGGCCGATCGAGGCGGCGGAGCGCCCGTCGGGTTCCGGTCGCCGGGGGCGGGAGGCCGATCTCGATCGCCCGGGCCACCTCGTCCCGCCGCTCGCCGGCCCGGCCGAAGCCGGCCACCTGCCACACCAGGTGGTCGTCGCGGTCTGAGACCGCCTCCACCCGCCAGGGCCGGCGGAACAGCACCTTGGCCAGGCTGCCGACCAGGAGGGCCACCACCAGCCAGAGCAGGTCGAGGAAGAGGAGCAGCAGCGGCCAGCCGAGCAGGACGACGGCGGCCACCACGGCGACGAACGCGAGGACGAGGAACAGGTCGTCCAGGTCGCCGATCCAGGAGAACGGCCCGTCCGTCCCCTCCGCCACCGCTTCGGCCCGGCGCCTCGTCCGCCGGCCCTCGAACCGGGCCCGGACGCCCACGCCGCCCCGGTGCGGGAGCCACCGCCGCCGGACGGTTCAGCGCCTGCCGTCGGGCCCGTGCACCGTGTGGGTCCCGGCGCCGATCACCGCGGGGAACGTACCGACGCCGGGCGGCGGGTCGGGTGACCGGGACGCTGGGCCGCCCGCCCTCTGGCAGGCTGGCCGGGTGCGGGTGGCGCTGACGATCGCCGGGACCGACTCGGGTGGCGGCGCCGGCGTGACCGCCGACCTCAAGACGTTCGAGGCCCACGGCGTGTGGGGCACCTGCGCGGTCGTGGCCGTGACGGCGCAGAACACCCTCGGGGTCCACGCCTTCGAGACCCTCAGCGCCGATCTCGTGCGCCGCCAGGTCGAGGCCGTGGCCGGTGACATCGGCGTCGACGCGGCCAAGACCGGGATGCTGGCCAGCGCCGAGCTGGTCGAGGCGGTGGCCACCGCGCTGGTCGAGGCCGGGCGGCCCCGGCTGGTGGTCGACCCGGTGTTCGTGTCGAAGCACGGTGCCACCCTCCTCGCCGACGACGCCGTCGGTGCCCTGCGCGAGCGGCTCCTGCCCCTCGCCACGGTGGTCACGCCGAACCTGCCCGAGGCTTCGGCCCTGACCGGGATCGACGTCGTCGACCGGGCCGGCATGGAGGCGGCGGCCGAGGTCCTGGCCGGCTTCGGGGTCGGGACGGTGCTGGTGAAGGGCGGCCACCTCGGCGGCGACGAGTCGCCCGACCTGATCTGGGCCGGGGGGCGGCCCACGTGGCTGGAGGCGGCCCGCATCCCCGGACGGCACACCCACGGCACCGGCTGCACGCTCTCCGCGGCGATCACGGCCGAGCTGGCCCGGGGCATGGACCCGGCCGACGCCTGCGTGGCGGCCAAGCGGTTCGTGGAGCGGGCCATCGCCGCCGGCGTGCCGCTGGGCGCCGGCGTCGGCCCGGTCGACCCCGGCTGGGGCCGGCCCGCCGACCTCGCCTGACCGACGGTCGGGCGGGCGGCGGGACGCGGGCCGGACGCGGAACGAGCGGCCCCGGGAGGGACCGCTCGTGGCGTGGGCGTGCTGGTGGTACGAGGGCGGCGCCGCGCCGCGATCAGGCGGTGGGCCGGGCCTTGATGGGGGGGCGGGTGACCTTGCCGGCCTTGATGCAGGAGGTGCAGACGTGGAGGCGGCGGGGGGCGCCGTTCACGAGGGCGCGGACCCGCTGGATGTTCGGGTCCCAGCGGCGCTTGGTGCGCCGGTGGGAGTGGCTGATGCTCATGCCGAAGGAGGGGTGCTTGCCGCACACCTCGCAGACCGCTGCCATGGGGCGTGCTCCTGCGTGGTCGAGATGCTGAACGACCCGGGAACGACCGGGTCGAGGACCGGGGAACGTTAGCAGCGGTACGCTCCGGCCCCTATGCCGGTGGGGGAGGCGTGCACCAGCTTCACGGCCGCCGACCTGCGGGCGGTCGTGACGACGTTCCGAGACCTGCTCCGGGGTCACCAGGACGCCATCAACCGGCTCAACGTCTACCCGGTGCCCGACGGTGACACGGGCACCAACATGGCGCTCACCATGGCGTCCGTCGTGGCCGAGCTGGACTCGGCCCCGCCCGACATGGCCGCCACCTGCCGGGCCATCGGCCACGGCGCCCTCATGGGGGGCCGGGGCAACTCGGGCGTCATCCTCTCCCAGATCCTGCGGGCCCTCACCGCCCGGTGGGCCGAGGACGAGCGCGTCGACGGGGCCGCCGTCGCCGAGGCCCTCGAGGCCGCGGCCGCCTCCGCCTACGAGGCCGTGAGCCGCCCCGTCGAGGGCACCATCCTCACCGTCGTGCGGGCCGCGGCCGACGGCGCGATGGCCGCCGTCGACCGGGGCGGCGACCTCGCCGCCGTCCTCGAGACGGCTCGAGTCGCCGCCGGCGAGGCCCTGGCCCGGACGCCCGAGCAGCTCCCCGTGCTGGCGGCGGCCGGGGTGGTCGACGCCGGTGGGGCCGGCCTGCTCCTCCTGCTCGACGCGGCCCTGCACGCCGTCGACGGCCGGGCCCTCCCCGAGCCGGCCACCACGGGCGGCGCCGACCTGGCCGCCCTCGCCGGCCTCGGCGGCGCAGCGGGCCACGACGGTGAGGCCGACCTGCGCTACGAGGTCATGTACCTCCTCGAGGCCGACGACGCCGCCATCCCGGTGTTCAAGGACGTCTGGGCCGGCATCGGCGACTCGATCGTGGTGGTCGGCGGCGACGGCCTCTGGAACTGCCACATCCACACCGACGACATCGGCGCCGCGGTCGAGGCCGCCCTCGACGCCGGCCGGCCGAGGAGCATCCGGGTCACCGACCTCCGCGAGCAGGTGGAGGAGGAGCGCTGGGTCCGGGAGGCGACGCCCCTCGACGAGGACGAGCTCCTGGTTCCCGTCGCCTGCGCGGTGGTGGCGGTCGCCACCGGCGACGGCATCGGGCGGATCCTGCACTCCCTCGGGGTGCGGCGGATCGTCGCCGGCGGGCAGTCGATGAACCCGTCGGTGGCCCAGCTGCTGGAGGCGATCGAGGCGGTGCCGTCCGGCGCCGTGATCGTCCTGCCCAACAACAAGAACATCGTGCCGGTGGCCAAGCAGGCCGCCGCCCTGTCGCCGAAGCGGGTCGAGGTGGTCCCCACCCGCGGCGTCGCCGAGGGCCTGGCCGCCCTCGTCGCCTACGACCCGGACGCCGCCGCCGACGCCAACCTGATCAACATGCGGGTGGCGGCCGAGTCGGTCACCGCCGGTGAGGTCACCCGGGCCGTGCGGGCGTCGTCGTGCGACCTCGGGCCGATCGCGGAGGGCGACTTCCTCGGCATCGCCCGGGACGGCATCCGGGCCGTGGCCGGGTCGGTGGCCGACGCCGTCACCGGGCTGCTCGGCGTGCTCCTCGACGGGCACCACGAGCTCGTCACCCTGATCGAGGGCGACGGCGCCACGCCGGCCGAGACCCGCCGGGTCACCGAGTGGCTGGCCGAGCACCACCCCGACGTCGCCGTCGAGGTGCACCACGGCGGCCAGCCGCTCTACCCGTACCTGGTCGGGATCGAGTGAGCCGGCGGGCTCCCGCCGGGCGGTGGTGAGCCCGGTGATCCGGAGGTCGTGGATCCGGAGGTCGTGGGTCCGGAGGTCGTGGGCCTGGAGGTGGGTCTAGAGGTCAGCCGTCTGGGGGACGGCGACGACGTGGGTGACGGGGAGCCCGAAGGTCCGCATCCGCCGCACCACGTTGTTGGCCAGCCAGGCGCTCAGGCCGTGGGGGAGCGTCGACACCACGATCTCGTCGAAGGCCTCTCGGCGCAGCACGTCGCCCACGCCGTAGACGGGGTTGGCGTCGACGACCTCGCCGGTGACGTCGATCCCCTCGGCGGCGAGCCGACGGGTGATCTCGGTGAGCCGGGACGAGGCCTCCTCGTGGGCCGAGAGGTCGGTCCAGGGCCCGTGCGGGTGGCTGGCCGGCACCAGGAGGTGGAACGTCACGGTCGCCTCCCGGCGGCGGCGTTGGAGCTCGTCGAGCAGGGGCCGCTCGCACAGGGTGCGGTTGGCCACGACAAGGATGCGTCGGTCGGCCATCGTTCGCTCCTCCCCGGCCCCGTCGGGGTGGTCCCCCCCGGGCCACCGGTCGTACACCCTACGACCAGCCCTCCCCGGGGTCGAGTGGCACGTGCGGCCCGTTCTCTGTCGACCTGAGCCGGAACGACCCCGGCCAGGTCGCGACGTTCAGGGACGGGTGGCGAGGAGGCGCTCGACGACCAGGGCCACGCCGTCGTCGTCGTTGCTGGCGGTGACCTCGTCGGCGACGGCGAGCACGTCGGGGTGGGCGTTGGCGACGGCGACCGCACGCCCGGCCCACACGAGCATGGGCAGGTCGTTCGGCATGTCGCCGAAGGCCACCACCTCGCCCGCGCCGATGCCCTGCTCCCGCGCCAGCTGCTCGAGGCCGTAGGCCTTGGTGACGCCCGCCGCCGACAGCTCGACGAGGCCGTCGGTGCCGCCGAAGGTGACCGTGACCAGCTCGGCGAGGTCGGCGATCACCTCGGTGGCGGCCCGGTGCAGGTCGTCGGGATCCATGCCCTCGTGGCGGGCCAGGACCTTCACCACCGGCGCGGAGAGCAGCTCGTCGAGCTCGGCCACGATGGCGTCGGGCGGCGGCTCGAAGCGGGGCCGGTAGGCGGGCTCGTGGCCGAAGCCGCGGACGCCCATCTCGATGGCGAAGCTCACCTCGGGCAGGGCGCCGCGGAGCACCTCGGTGAGCTTGCGGGCCACCTCGACGTCCATCGGGTGCTCGCGGATCACCCGCTCGGTGTGGAGGTCGTAGACCAGGGCCCCGTTGGCGCAGATGGCGATGCCGCGGTGACCGGTGGCCTCCACGATCTCGCCCATCCAGCGGGGCGGCCGGCCTGTCACCAGGACGACCACGAGCCCGGCGTCCTCGGCGGCCCGCAGCGCGTCCCTCGTGCGGTCGGAGACGGTGCCGTCGGCGCGGACGATCGTGCCGTCGAGGTCGGTCGCGATCAGCCGGACGGTCACCTCCCCACCCTACGGTGGCACCCGTGGCGCGGCAGCTGAGCGAACTGGCCGGCGTCCCGGTCACGCGCCTCGCCGGCGTGGGGGAGCAGAAGGCGAAGGGGCTGGCCGAGCTCGGGATCGAGACGGTCCTCGACCTGCTCATGCACTACCCCCGCCGCTACCTCGACCGCACGAACGAGGCCCTGATCAAGGACCTCGTCGTGGGTGAGGAGGCCATGGTGCTCGGCACGGTGAAGCGGGTCACCGCCCGCCGCACCCGCCAGAAGCGGGCCATCGTCACGGTCGACCTCGCCGACGGGTCGGGCTACCTCGCTTGCACCTTCTTCAACCAGCCCTGGCGGGAGCGCCAGCTCAAGGCCGGCACCCAGGCCGTGGTCTTCGGCAAGGTCGACCTCTACGGCGGGCGCAAGCAGATGACCAACCCGGTGGTCGACCTGGTCGGCGACCGGACGGGTCGGATCGTCCCGATCTACCCCCAGTCGGAGAAGGCCGCCCTCACCACGTGGGAGATCGGCCAGTGGGTCGAGGAGTCGCTGCGCCGGGCCGGCGAGGTCGACGACCCGGTGCCGGGCTGGGTGCTCGACCGGTTCGACCTGGTCGACCGGGCCGCAGCCCTCCGCGGCATCCACGTGCCCGAGTCGGCCGACGAGCACCGGGCGGCCCGCACCCGGCTGGTGTTCGACGAGCTCCTCCGCATCCAGCTCGTCCTGGTCCGGCGCAAGCGCGAGCTCGAGCGCAGCTCGGTCGGCATCGCCCACCGCCTCGACGGCGACCTGGTGCGGCGCTTCCACGAGCGCCTCCCGTTCCCGCTGACGGGGGCGCAGCGCCGGGCCATCGACGAGATCTCGGCCGACATGGCCGCCCCGGTGCCCATGCACCGCCTCCTCCAGGGCGACGTCGGCTCGGGCAAGACCCTGGTGGCGGTGAGCGCGCTGCTCCTCGCCGTGCAGGGCGGCCACCAGGGCGCGCTGATGGCCCCCACCGAGGTCCTGGCCGAGCAGCACCACCTCGCGGTCCGGACCATGCTCGAGGGGCTGGCCCTGGCCGACGACGACAGCCTGTTCGGCGACCGGCCGGTGCGCGTCGAGCTGCTCACCAACCGCACGACGGCGGCCGAGCGGACCCGCCTCGCCGCCGCCCTGTCGGCCGGCGAGGTCGACATCCTGATCGGCACCCACGCGCTGATCGAGGACAAGGTCGCCTTCCGCTCGCTCGGGGCCGCCGTCATCGACGAGCAGCACCGCTTCGGGGTCGAGCAGCGGGCCGCGCTGCGCGACAAGGGCGGCCCGGTGCCCGACGTGCTCGTGATGACGGCGACCCCGATCCCCCGCACCGCGGCCATGACCGTCTACGGCGATCTCGACGTCAGCGTCCTCGACGAGCTGCCTCCGGGCCGGACCCCGGTCACCACCGTCTGGGCCCGGGGCCCCCTCGAGGAGCTCGGCGCCTGGGCCCGGGTGCGGGAGGAGGTCGCCGCCGGCCACCAGGCCTACGTCGTGGCCCCGCTCATCGAGGAGTCGGAGAAGCTCGAGGTCCGCTCGGCCCAGGAGGTCTTCGACGAGCTCCGGGCCGGCGAGCTGGCCGGCCTCCGCCTGGCCCTGCTCCACGGCCGGGTGGCGGCCAGGGACAAGGAGCTCGTCATGGCGGCCTTCCGGGCCGGCGAGCTCGACGTCCTGGTGGCCACCACGGTCATCGAGGTCGGTGTCGACGTGCCGAACGCGTCGGTGATGGTGATCGTCGACGCCGACCGCTTCGGCATCGCCCAGCTCCACCAGCTCCGGGGCCGGGTGGGCCGGGGCGCGGCCGTCTCGTGGTGCTACCTGCTCGGCGCCGGGGCCACCCCCGAGGCGGAGGAGCGGCTGGCCGCCGTCGAGCGCACCACCGACGGCTTCGAGCTGGCCGAGGTCGACCTCGACCTGCGGGGCGAGGGCACGATCATGGGTGCCCGCCAGAAGGGCCGCAACGACCTGCGGCTGGCCTCGCTGCGCCGCGACAAGGGGTGGGTGGCCCCCGCCAGGGAGGTCGCCTTCCGGCTCGTCGACGACGGTGTGCCCGACGAGCTGGCCCGGGAGCTGGCGGTGCTGCTGCCCGAGGGCGACGACGAGGCCACTGTGGGCGCCGAGTACCTCTTCAAGTCGTAGCCATCGTCACGTCGTCCCGGCCGGGTCGGTGGTCGGGGTGGCGGCCGCGGTGGCGTCGCCGTCCTCGCCGCCCCGCCCGGGCGTGCCCCGGTCGCGCTGCTCGCACCAGGCCTTCAGGCGGTGGAGCGACAGCCGGTTGCGGGCCAGGAGCGCGGCGTCGACGAGCGGCCGGGCCAGGCGGTGCGCCGGGCCGCGGGTCACCTGCTCGGCCAGGGTGAGATCGGTCGACCGGCCGACGCCGGCGAGGGTGATCTCGACCCGGGCCACGCCGACCACGGGGCGGACGCGGACCTCGAGCACGAGGCGCCGAGGCGGTTCCAGCTCGACGACGCTCGTGCTGTCCCGCTGCTCGAACGGCCCCCACCCGACGGCGTGGTGGAACGTCGAGCCCGGAGCCGGCCAGGTCGGCTCGACCCCCCGGATGCGTTTCGTGCCGACCACCCAGAGGGGGTAGGAGGGCACGTCCAGCAGGACGCCCCAGACCAGGTCGCGGGGGGCCTCGATGCGAACGGTGGTGACGGACATCGGGCCCACCCTTCCTCGGGGCCCCGGCGTCGAACCGGGCCCGGATGGGTCACGGGTCCCGGGACCTTGCGCCGGGACGGGGGCAGGCGCATGGTGGGGAGGACGTCCGACGCAAGCGGGGCGCCCCCGTCCCCGGGCCCGACCCGGTGCCCGGGGACGGGGGCTGGTGGCCCCGCCGCCGGCGGTGACGGCACCCGCCCCGGAGGGCAGTGTCTCTGGAGGAGCGACCGCAGGTCGGTCGGCAGCGTGACGTCCATCGCCACCGGCGACCCCGACGGCCACGAGGTCGAGCCGGGATGGCCCCACACCGGGAGGCGTCGACGACGGCCTGCATGCTGGTCGACGGTTCGGCGCCCGGGGGCCGGGCGCGCTCAGGCGAGGATGCCCACCTGCTCGGCTTCGAGTCGGGTGGCCAACCGAACAGCCGTCTCGGCGTAGCCCTCGGCCGTGATGCCGGCCCGGGCCTCGAGCACGATCCGGCCGCCGGGCTCGAGGTGCCCGGCCTCGTCGCTGGCCGCCGGGCGGCACACGACGTACGCATCCAGGCGGCGGGCGATCGCGAGCACCTCGGGCGTGATCCCCCGGATGCACACCGACACCGGCGGGGCGACGGCGTCCGGCACCGCCTCGTGCCGGGCGGCCGGGGCCGGGGCCGGGGGTGGTGCGGGCGGGGACGGGACGGCACGGAGGTGGTGGCCGACCACGAGGCCGGCCACCACCAGCGCCGCCAGCCCGGCCAGCAGCACCGTCGGGACGTTCGTCCTCGACCGCGGGGTGCCGCCCATCGGACACCGTGTTCGCCCCCGAAGGCCACCGGACCTGCGTCGTCCGCTGGCGGGACCAGGGAATGGCCTGATCAACCCCGTGCGGTGCGCCGCCCGCCCGGCCGCCTCAGGCCGGTGATCGGCGGACGCTCCCGGTGCGCCGGCGTGCGGCCGAGGCCGGGTGGAGAGCGGGTTCAAGCCCGGGCCGCGCTCGCACCCGAGCCGTTGGCCTGTCGCGCTGGATGGGTTGCCGCTGACAACGGCGGCGGATGCAACGATGGAAGACGTGCAGGTGCACCTCCGCAGCGTTGCCGGGTTCTTGCTCCTGGCGATCGCGATCGTCGCCTGCGGCAACAAGGCCAGCCTCGCCGAGACCGAGACGCTCGATCGCTACCGTGCGCTCTGGCAGGAGAAGGGGCCGTCGGACTATGAGTTCACGTACGTCTTCGGGGGCGGGTGCGAGGCCGAGCGCACGCGGGTGAAGGTCGTCGACCACGAACCGGTGTCGGTCACCGTGATCGAGAGAGGCTGCGACCCTGTGGCACTCGAAGACGCCCCCACCATCGACGACGTCTTCGACAGGTTGAGCGACTTCTTCGGAAGCGCCGACGACGTCCGGGTCACCTACGACCCCGACTACGGGTTCCCCGCCAGCATGATCGTGGACCGCGACAAGAGGACCGCCGACGAGGAGTACTTCATCGCGACCGAGGACTTCGATCCGGGCTGAGGGTCCGTCTGACCTGACCAGCGCCCATTCAGCGGGAGACCGGCTCCCCACCGAGTTCAGGCTCGACTGGAGGGCCCAGGAATGGACGATCTGTCCGGGCGAGGGTTGCCCGAGCATGATCGTGCCAGCGGTGTGTGAGGTTGTCCGGTCGGGGTCGCCCCGCCGTGCTCCCTCGGTTGGCGTCGCTCAGGACGACGTCGAACTGGGGCGCCCTCGGGACCACGTCGGCCAGCCGCTCACCCCAGGGCGGGGAGCGGGCGGCGAGCCGCCGCCGCCGGGCCGTACCGGGCCGACTGTGGGACGCTGCGGCCGTGACCCCGCGGCGTGGGCTCGACGAGCCCCACCCCGATCGCCTCCGGCCCGACCATCCCGACCGGGCTGCGATCCTCGCCGCCCACCGGGCGGCGATCGACGCCGGCGAGCCGGGCTACGTCGACCCCGCCACCGGGCTGTTCGTCTTCACCGCCGCCGAGCTCGGCTCCCGACCCTGCTGCGAGCGGGGCTGTCGCCACTGCCCCTACGTCTGACGGGGCGGCCCCGTCCTCCCCGTCCCCGCCCTGTCATCCCCGTCGCCCGTCGCCCGTCGCCCGTCGCCCGTCGTCCGTCCCGTCTCCGGCGACGTGCAGTCAGGCGAGCTGGAGCTCCCGGACGACCTGCTCCCGGTGGTAGCGGGCGTCGCCGAGGTTGTTCTCCCAGTACTTCGACCGCCGGGAGTAGAGCTGGAGGTCGTGGTCGAGGATGAAGGCCACGCCGGCATGGACCTCGTGGGCCTGGCGGTGGAGGTGGGCGGCGGCGTCCTTGCCGAAGGCGATGGCGATGGCGGCCTCGCGGGCGAAGGGCTTGCCGGCGTCGATGAGGTAGGCGGCCTGGCGGGCGAGCAGGTCGGCCCGGTGGAGGTCGATCAGCACGTCGGTCACCAGGTACTGCACCGCCTGGTAGCGCCCGATCGGGTTGCCGAACTGCTCCCGGTCCTTGGCGTACTGGTTGGTCATGTCGAGCACGGCGTGGGCGGCGCCCACGATCGTCCCGGTCTGGAGCACGGCCGCCTTCGTCGCGGCCGGCCCGAGCGCCGACCAGCCCCGGTCGACCTCGCCCACGACCGACTCGGCCGGGACGACCACGCCGTCGAACGAGACGGCGTGCAGTGGCCCGCTCCCGATGGTCGGCAGGGCGGTGAGGGTCACCCCGCGCGCAGCCGGATCGACGAGGAACAGGGTGGTGCCGTCGCCCGAGCGGTCATCGCCGGTGCGGGCCGGGACGAGGAGGTGGTCGGCCGACGACGCGTGGGAGACGAGGAGCTTCGTCCCGTCGAGCACGACGTCGCCGCCCCGCCGGGCCGCCGCCATCGTGATGGCGCCGGGCCCGAAGCCGCCGTCGGGCTCGACCGCGGCCAGGCTCACGATGCAGTCGCCGGCCGCGATGGCCGGAAGGATCGTGCGGCGCTGCTCGTCCGTGCCGGCGGCGAGGATGACGTCGCCGGCGACGGCGACGGTGTCGAGGTAGGGGCCGGGCACGAGGAAGCGGCCCATCTCCTCGGCGAGGGGGTAGGCGTCGAGGAACGTGCCGCCGGCGCCGCCGTGGGCCTCGGGGAGCGTGATGCCCAGCCAGCCCATGGCCGCCATCTCCCGCCACAGGTCCGGGAGGTGGCCGAGGCCGCCCTCCTCGACCTCGCGCACCACCGAGGAGGGGCAGCGGCGCTGGAAGAAGTCGCGGGCCGCCTGCCGGAGGTGCTCCTGCTCGGCGCTGAACGCCAGGTCGATCGCCATCTCCGTCTCTCCTTCAGCGGGGCAGGCCGAGGGCCCGCGTGGCGACGACCATGCGCTTCACCTGCGACGTGCCGCCGGCGTGGTTGCCGAACGAACGCCGGTAGACCCGGTCGATCTCACCCGCCAGCGGCGCCCACTCGCCCGTCTGGATGATGCCGAGCGGCCCGAGGATCTCCATGCACGTCTGGGCGAACTCCGGCTGGAACTCCTTCGAGATGGCCTGGTGGAGGTGGCTGCCGTAGTCGCAGGCCCCCTCGTACTGGAGCATCTTCTGGACCTCGACCCCGATGGCGAGCTCGGCCAGCTGGAGCTGCACCACCGGGTCGTCGGCCATCGGCCGGCCGTTGCGCCGGGTGGCCCTGCAGTACTCGACCAGCTGGTCGAGCACCCAGGCCTGGCCGGTTCGGGGCGGCTCGTACTCGGTCTCGGGCCCGGGGTCGTCGTCGTCGAACCGGGGGATCGGGTTGCCGCCGAGGCCGAACCACACCTGGGTCCAGCCCTCGTTGAGGTCGCCGAGGAGGCGGTCCCGGGGCACCCGCAGCTCGTCGAGGAAGACGACGTTCTGGCGCCCGTCGCCCAGGTTGTAGAGCGGGCGGAGCTCGATCCCCGGCACGTCCATGGGCGAGAGGAAGTAGCTGATCCCCCGGTGCCGCACGGACGGGTCGGGATCGGTGCGGGCCGCCACGATGATCCAGTTGCAGTGGTGGCCGGCGGTGCAGAACGTCTTCTGGCCGCTGATCACCCACTCGTTGCCGTCGAGCTCGGCCCGGGTGCGCAGCGACGCCAGGTCGGAGCCGGCGTTCGGCTCGGTGTAGCCCTCGGCCCACATGATCTCGCCGGCGGCCATGCCGGGCAGGAGGGCCGCCTTCTGCTCGTCGGTGCCGAGCCGCAGGATGGCGGGCCCGACCGAGGCGCCGATGCCGCCGAGGCCACCGGCCCGCCGGCGGTCGAGCTCCTCCCGCACCACCCTGTGCTGGCGGCGCGACATCTCCGCCCCGCCGTACTCGAGCGGCCACTCGGGCTCGAGCCAGCGCCGCTCGCCCTGCTTCTTCCAGAACTGCCGGTAGAAGGCCCACCGGTCGAGGTCCTCCTCGAAGTCCCAGTGGAACCCCTCGTACTCGGGCGGCAGCTCCTCCTCGAGCCAGGTGCGGACCTCGTCCCGCAGGGCCTCGAGCCTCGGTGTCGTGGTGTGCGTGATCTCCACGTCGTCCCCCCTGGTGCGGCGCCGCTCGCCACGGCCCGCCTCGCCTTCCCCCGCCGCCCCGCGCCGGGGCCGGGCCGACTGTACGCCTCGCCATCCGGCGGTCGCCGGGGCCGACGGTGGATGCCGCTCAGCCGGTGGCGGCCACCTCGGCGACCGCCCGGTAGGCCGCCACCTCGTCGGGCCCGGCCAGCACCCGGAAGACGACAGCCCTGGCCAGCAGCTCGTGGCCCCGGGGTGAGCCGGCCGCGAACGCCTCCGCGGCCGAGATCGCGACCCCGTGCCAGGCCACCGCGTCGGCCACGAGCACGGCGTCGGCGAAGGCCGCCGGCCGGTGGTAGGGCGAGAGGTCGATGACGGCGGGCGGGCCGCCGCCGGCGTCGTCGAAGAGCACGTTGCCGCCGAGGTCGCCGTGCACCACCTGCGGCGCGCCACCCCGCCAGGCCTTCTGGAGGAAGGGCCCGACCAGCCGGAGGACCTCCCGCACCCCGCCCGGAGCGAAGCGGGGCGGCGCCTCCTCCCCCCAGGCCACCCGGTCGGCTGCGGCCCAGCGGTCGGTCCGGCCCCGGAGGAAGTTGGGCCACGCCAGCCCGGCGGCCAGGAGGGAGCGGTGGAGAGAGGCCGAGACCTCGAGGAGGGCGTCGACGTCGGCGGGGCGAGGGTCGCCGTCGAGCCAGGTGGTGGCGGACCAGCCGCCGACCACCAGCCGCCCGTCGACGGCCGGGACCTGGGTGGCCAGCCGGAAGCCGTCCGGGCGGATCGTCCCGCCCACCTCGCAGAGCCAGGCCACGAAGCGGGGCTCGACCCCCGCCTTCAGCACGAGGTCGCCGGCCCGCCAGGTGTAGCCCTGCCCGCCCTCGAGGTGCACGAGCGAGCCCCGGGCCACGCCGAAGGCGTCGAGCACGTGGAAGGCCGGCGCCCGCCTCGGGAGGGTCACGGGAGATGGTTAGTCCGTCGCGCCGGGTGCGGGCCGAACCGGAAGGGCGGGAGGGTGAGAAGCGCGGTCGACGGGCGGCCCGGCCGCTGCTCGAATGGTCGGGTGGAACCGTCCCGCTCCTCGCCGATGCCGGCGTGGCTCAAGGTCCCCCAGGCGATCTGGCCCCTGAGCGACCGCGGCCTGGCCGCCCGCCTGGTCGACCTGGCCACGCTGCGGTTCCTGGAGGGCGAGCAGCCCTACGCCCGGCAGGCCTTCTTCGCCGACGTGCACAGCATCGAGGGACTGGCGCCGGACGGTGCCGCGCTGGCGCGGGAGCTGGTGCAGGACAACGGCGACTGCCAGCGGCTGTTCGTCGGCGACGGCTGGTCGCTGCACCTCGTCCTGCTCAGCCGGCGGCCCGAGGTGCAGGCGATGGTGACCGCGGCGTCGGCCGACGTGGCCGACGCGGTGATGGACGGTGTCAGGCGGGCGGTGCCCCCGGCCCAGCGCACCGACGGCAAGGCCCGCCTCACGATGTGGACGGTGGGCAACGGCGGCTCGCCCAGCCGGCACCGCCGGTGGGTCGACACGCCCAGCTGGCACGAGATCGCGCCCAACTACCCGGGCGAGGTGGGCGCCGCCCTGGCCAGGCTGGCGGCGCTACCCGAGCCACCCGAGCAGGGCGGCCGGCTCCTCCTCTGGTACGGCGAGCCGGGGACCGGCAAGACCACGGCCATCCGGGCCCTCGGCCACGAGTGGGGCGACTGGGCCGACATCCACTTCGTGCTCGATCCCGAGGCGTTCTTCGGCTCACCGGAGTACCTGATGCAGGTCGTCGCCGACGAGGACCTGTGGGACCCGAGGTCGGTGAGCACCAGCCGCTGGAAGGTGCTGGTGGTGGAGGACGCCGACGAGCTCATCCGGGCCGACGCCCGGGTCGACGCCGGGGCGTCGATGAGCCGGCTGCTCAACCTCACCGACGGCATCCTCGGGCACGGCCTGCGGGTGCTGCTGCTCATCACGACGAACGAGGCCATGCGGGGGCTGCATCCCGCCGTGATCCGCCCCGGCCGCTGCCTGGCCGACGTGCAGTTCCGGCCCTTCGCCCGGAGCGAGGCCGAAGCGTGGCTGCACGGTGCCGGGACGGTGCCGGGCGGCGACCTCACGCTGGCCGAGCTCTACCGGGCGCGGGGCGACCTGGACCCCGTCGCCGCCCACCACCAGCCCGACGGCGGCGGCCGCTACCTCTGATCTGCTCGTCCGGTCTGCCCGGTCAGCCCGGTCTGCCCCGTCTCGCCCGTCTCACCCGTCGAGGGAGCGAGGCTCGCCCGGTCCGGTCCCGGGCCCGATTTCGCGGGCCGTTCGGTGTCCAGCCCGGCCGGTTGTCCGCTCGGGGGTGCGAACTACCCTCGGTCGGGATGCGGATCTTCTTCGACGTCGACTACACGATCCTGTCGATCGACTACAAGCTCCGCTCCGGCACCCGGGAGGTGTGGGAGCGGCTGATCGCCGACGGGCACGAGGTCCACGTGTGGTCCGGCGAGGGGAAGCGCCACCAGGTGCTGCGCGACCACCAGCTCGAGGACCTCGTGAGCGGCGTGTACCACAAGCCGATCTTCGACTACGCCAAGCGGCTCGAGGTCATGGGCGTGCCCCACGTGCCCGACTTCGTCATCGACGACTACCCCGAGATCGTCCGGGTCTTCGGTGGCTTCCAGGTGCGCGACTTCTACCGCAGCGCCGACGACGACGACGAGATGGAGCACATCTACAAGGCGATCTGCGAGTGGGTCGAGACCGGCACCGCGTCCCACGAGCGGTGGCGGCCGCGCCATCCGCAGTTCGACGCCATGCTCGCCGCCGACTGACTGCCACTGCCACTGCGACTGCCACGGCCGTCGGGTGGGAGGTCCGAGGTCAGTCGCCGGCAAGTTCGTCCAGCGCCCGCCGGACGCGCGCCGCGACGTCCTCCACGTCGACGGGCCCGGTCGTGTCGACCGCCACCACCGGACCGGGCAGGGCGAGCGGCGGCTCGTAGGCGGCGAAGCGGTCGAAGTCGGCCGCCTCGAAGCGGTCGTCTCCATGGCCCGGGTGCCGGCTCGGTCGGCGGGCGAGGTAGCGGGAGCGGGCCATCTCGAAGGGGCAGCGGCAGTGGACCTGCACGTAGCCGTGCCCGAGTCCCGCCAGCTCCGCCTCGCTGACGCCGGGCAGGAAGGCGCACTCGACGAGCAGCGGCGCCGCGGCGTCGGCCAGCAGGCGGAGCTGGAGGTGGATGGCGGCCAGGCCGAGACGGTGCGACCACGACAGGTCGCCCGGCCCGGTGTCGTCCGAACCCTGGTTGCCGGGCCCGAGGACGTCGAAGAGGGTCTCCTTGATGGCGTCCTTGGCCACCAGCGGCAGGCCGAGCTCGGTGGCCAGCGGTCCGGCGAGCGTGGTCTTCCCGCTCCCCGGCAGACCCGTGACGAGCACGTGGCGCACCACCCACGAGTCTGGTCCACGATCACGATGACCGGGCGACCTCGCCGGGCGCCGCCGGCACCACCTCCCAGCTCGTCCACTCCCGGCACCAGGTCCCGGCTTCGCCACCGCCCGGCGGCGGGATGAGGGCGTCGGGTCGGAGCCCGACGCTTCGAGGGCCGGCGCCCTAGCGTCGGCACCGTGCCGTCCCGAGAGCTCGCGCCGGAGCCGGTGATCGACTGCATCGACTGCGGCGGCCGGGCCCACCTCCTCTCGAAGCCGGACGACTACGGCTGGGAGCCCGGCCAGGTGGTCACCTACCGCTGCGAGGACTGCCTCGACCGCTGGGACCTCATCCTCCCCGACGACGCCCAGGACGCCGGGCCGGACTGACGCGGCGCCCTCGGGCCGCCGAGGAGGGCACCCCACGGTCCACCGGTCATGGTGCTGGTCCTGTTGCGGGCCGGTGGCGGTGGGCGGCGATGGTGGCGAGGTCGTGGCCGGTCTTGGCGCGGTGGTGGTGCCGGCAGCGGGGTTCGAGGAGCTGCAGGAGGGTGATGC
>JBFWQW010000056.1:0-6259 GCA_050249235.1 Acidimicrobiia bacterium
CCGAACGATCAGGAGAACGAACGCAATGCCGTTGAAGGTGGGAAGTCGACTGAAGAGCGCGGTGTGCACGACCGAGGTGATGGTCGTCCGGGCCCCGGCTGACGACGTGGCGCTGACCTGCGGTGGCGCGCCCATGACGGCGCCCGGCGAGGAGGGCGGCGGTGCCACCCTCGACCCTGAGCAGGCCGGTGGTGCCCAGCTCGGCAAGCGCTACGCCGACGAGGACCTCGGCCTCGAGGTGCTCGTCACCAAGGCCGGTGACGGCACCCTGTGTGTGAACGGCGCCGTCCTCGAGCTCAAGGGCGCGAAGGGCCTCCCGGCCTCCGACTGAGCGTTCCCTGTCGACCGGAGCGGATCAACCCCCGGCTCGGTCGACCCCGGCCCGGTCGACGAAGAACGGGGTGATCCTCCTGTGAGCTGCGTCCGCATCGTCGTCGCGCCCGGGGAGGTCGATGCCGCGTCGGGCGAGCTGTGGGCCCACGACCCGGTGGCGGTCGGCGAGGAGGTGCGGGTCGACGGTTCGGTGTCGCTCCTGGCCGGCTTCGCCGACGCGGCGACGGCCGCCCAGGTGGCGGCGGCCCTGCCGACCCGCTGGTCGCCGGCCGTGGAGGCCGCGCCCGACGAGGCCGCCTGGCGGGACGCGTGGCGGGCCCACGCCGAGGTGGTGGCGGTCGGGCGGGTCCGCCTCTGGCCGTCGTGGTGGCCCGGCCCCGACGGCGAGGCCGCCGACGAGGCCGCCGACGGCGAGTCCGTGACCGTCCGCCTCGATCCGGGTTGGGCCTTCGGGAGCGGGTCGCACCCCAGCACCCGGATGGCGCTGGCCGCCCTCCAGCGCCACCTCGGGCCCGCCGCCCGGGTGCTCGACCTGGGCTCGGGCAGCGGCGTGCTGGCGGTGGCGGCCGTGCTGCTGGGCGCCGGCAGGGTGGTGGCGGTCGACGTCGACCCGGAAGCCAGGCGGGCCACGGCCGGGAACGCAGAGGTCAACGGGGTGGCCGACCGCGTGACGGTCACCGAGGCGATTCCGGACGGGTGCCCGCCCTTCGACCTGGTGGTGGCCAACATCGGGGCGGCCGTGCTCGCCGACCTGGCCCCGGTGGTGGTGGGCGCGGTCGCGCCCGGCGGCGTGCTCGTGCTCGGCGGGCTGCTGGCCGAGCAGGCACCCGCCCTGGCTGGCACCTACCGGCAGGTCGGTGCGGCGGCGGGCGTCGAGCTGGCTGGGATATCGGCGGCTGGGACATCGGCGGCTGGCCCCGTCGGGTGGGACGAGGACGGCTGGGCCACCCTCGTGCTGGCCCGGCCCGGCACTCACCCCGCCGACCCCGCCGACCCCGCCGGCCCCGCCCGGCCCGCCGACGGGCCCGGCCGCCCTCGCCGGCCCGGCGCCTAGGCGGCCTCCGCGTCGATCACCTCCACCCGGCGGATGCGGGTGATGTCGGTGGTGCGGTAGCTCGCCACCCGCACGCTCCAGGAGTCGAGCACCGGCCGGCCGGCGTCGCCCCGGAAGAAGGTGGTGAGGGGGCCCTCCTGCTGGTAGCCGTCGGTGGCCAGCACCAGCTCGCTCCGCCCGTCGGACAGCATCACCTCGTAGCCCATGTGGCCATCGTGGACCCTGTGGCCTGTGAGGTGCCAGAGGACGACCCTGTGACTTGCCGGGGGACAACTGCCGGGTTGTCCACCGGGTGTCGCCACCACCCCGTCGGCCACCCCCGTCGACCCGTCGTCCACCGGACGAGTCAGGTGTCCGGGGGCTGGTGGTCGAGGGCCTCGAGCTCCTCGTCGGGGTCGAGGGGCCGGGAGACGAGGTCGATGGCGGCCCAGGTGCTCGACGCGGTGGCGTAGAAGACGATGGGAACGACCACGGCGATGGCCAGGCAGCCGAGGGCGAAGGGCCAGATCGACACCGCCCGGCCCGACCCCCGCACCAGGGCGTAGGCGATCAGGACCAGGAACAGCGGCCCCAGGGTGGCCACCAGGTTGAGCAGCATGACCCCCGTGAAGGCGCCGGCCTCCCGGACGAAGCGGTAGCCGCACCGGGGGCAGTGCTCCCGGAGGTGGAACCGGTCGCGGAGGATGCCCGACGCGCCGCACCGGGCGCAGCGGTGGCGCAGGCCCCGGCCGATGGCCACGAACGCGCTGACCCGTTCCGGCTGCACGCGCAGGAACGTACCGGGGCGTGCCGCCGCGGGCGGCTGCCGGCGCGGCCGGGACCGGGCTCAGCCGGGGGTCCGCGAGCCGGCCGGCTCCCCGGCCGCGGCCATGGCCCGGGCCGTTCGCTGGAGCGCCTCGTTCACGGGGGTGGGCACGCCGTGGAGGCGGCCCAGCATCACGATCTCGCCGTTGAGGAGGTCGATCTCGAGCGACCGGCCCCGGGCCAGGCTCTGCCAGGTCGAGCTCCCGCCTCGGGAGGCGCCCTCGATCGGGCCCATCGTCATGAGCGAGCCCCGCCGCTCGGCATCCTCCTCCTGGGAGGCGAAGGCGATGCCGGCGGCCGTGAGCACCTCCCGGCCCTCGGCGCGGGCTGCGTCGGCGAGTCCCCGGCCGTCCCGCCCGTAGGCGGCGTCGGCGGCGTTGCCCAGGTTCGACAGGAGCTTGGCGTGCTTCCACCGGCTCACGTCGTCGACGGCCCGGCTGTCGAAGCCGGCCGAGGCCAGCGCCAGCGAGAGCCCGGTCACCGTGGCATCGATCCCGCCGGGCCAGCGCCCGACGTCGAGAAGGCCGGGGATCGGCGACGACCACTGCAGGACCACGCCCGGCTCGAGGTGGGTGGCCGGTTGCATCACGGTGACGCCGAGGACCCGCTCAAAGCGGCGCAGGGCCTCCCGCTCGTTGGCCACCCCGTTCTGGAGGCAGGCCACGGTGGTCGTCGCCGGTGCGACCACGGCCAGCTCGTCGAGGACCGGCCCGGTGTCCTGGCCCTTCACGCAGAGGAGCACCACGTCGCCGTCGGCCGGGGCGGCCTCGGTGACGCTGCCCGCGGTCGGGATCCGGAGACGGGCGTCCCCGGCGGGCGATCGGAGCAGGAGGCCGTCGGCCCGGAGGGCGTCGAGGTGGGCGCCCCGGGCCACCAGCACCACCTCGTGGCCGGCCTCGTGCAGCCGCCCCCCGACGACGCCGCCGATGGCGCCGGCCCCGACCACGACGTATCGACCCATGGCGTCGGACCCTAGGACACGGTCGGCGCCCGCAACCTCGCCATCCCCGGAGGCCGCGCCCGCGGCCGGGCCTCGTCCAGCGGCGGTGGAACGGCGGAACGGGCGACCACCTACTCTCGCCCCGCCCACGAGCCGAGGAGCACGACATGCCGAACCGCGTCAACCACGTGAAGCTGATCGCCCCCCACCCGGAGATCGTCAACGCCTTCCTCACCCAGGTCTGCGACATCCCCGAGGGCTGGCCGCTCGGCCCGGCCGGCGAGGCGGTCGGCGTCGACGTGCCGCTCGGCCCTGGCGGCGACCTGCCCCACTCGGCCGTCGACGAGCGCCGGGTGATCGCCGAGGGCCGCTTCGGCGGCTACATCGCCGGCGACCCGTCGAGCCGCCAGTTCCAGATCCTGGCCGGGAAGCACGCCGACTTCTGGGCCGTGTGCATCTCGACCCGCGACATCGAGGGCGTCTACGAGCGCTGCAAGGCCCGGGGGGTCCCGGCGACCCCGATCACGGTGGCCGACTGGAACGAGAAGGACAACATCGTGAACTTCTTCTGCATCGTCGACGACCTGATGTTCGAGATCATCCGCGTCGAGGCCAAGCAGCCGGCCTGACCCCTCGAGCCCGCCCTGACCCCCCGAGCCCGCCTGAGGGGGAGCCGGTCGCCGCCAGCGGGGTCGGCACCGGCTCCCGCTCCGCGGGTTCAGCCCTGGAGGGCCTGGAGCAGGTTCTGGGGGGTGTCGGCCGGCGTGACCTTGTACCAGGCCCGCTCGACCTTGCCCTCCTCGTCGAGGAGGAACGCCGAGCGCTGGATGCCGGTGAACTTCATGCCGTTCGGCAGCTCGACCTCGCCCCAGACGTCGAAGGCGTCGGCCGTGGCGTGGGTGGGATCGGCCAGCAGAGGGAAGCCGAGGCTGTACTTCTCGTCGAAGGCCAGCTGGTCGGCGGGCTGATCGGGGCTGATGCCGATGATGGCGGTGTCGCCCACCTGGTCGGCGATGTCGCGCAGGCCGCAGGACTGGGCCGTGCAGCCGGGTGTGTCGGCCTTCGGATAGAAGTACACGAGCGCCTTGCGGCCCCGGAGGCTCTCGAGGCTCACGGTGTTGCCGTGCTGGTCGGGCAGGGAGAAGTCGGGGGCCGGATCGCCGTCAGTGAGCATGGTCGTGGGGCTCCTCGGGGTCGTGGTCGAACAGGTGGCTGGTGCTCTCGAGCATGGTGATCATGCTCATGAAGTCGAAGGTCTCGCCCTCGGCCGGGCGTCGGTGCCAGGGCATCATCTCGGAGCGGATCTCGACCTGGCGGGTTGTGCCGTCGGGGTCGATGACGGTGACCCACTCGCCCATCTCGATCTCGCCCACGAACTGCAGCTCGGCGTCGTCGGTGAGGATGCGGAAGCCGTGCTCGGTGTAGGGGGGCACGACGACGTAGTGACCGGGGCCCACGTCGACGTTCTTCCCGTCGACGTGGAAGCGCACCGTGCCCCGCAGGACCTGGAAGATCTCGTCGCCGCCGTGACGGTGCAGGCCGACGGTCTGGCCCTTGGGCATCTCGCCCGAGCAGATCCAGACCCGCGTGGCCCCGTCGGCCCGCCCGACCTTCACGAACTCACGTCCGGGCTCGTCGGCTCGGATCAGTGTCATCGGCTTCCCCTCGTCGAGCGGGTGTGGCGGCCGACCCTAACCAAGGCTCCCCGCCGTCCGCCGGCGCCGGCGAGGCCAGTTGGCCGGGGCGGAATGGACCGGGGGACGGCGGGGTTTGCCCCTCTGTGCCCGACGCCCATCACATCAGGATCGCCCCCAGCCCGCAGCGCGTGACCGTGAAGGTGGGAGCCACCGTCGTGGCCGAGTCCGATCGGGCGCTGGTCCTCACCGAGGGCTCGCTCGTCGAGCGCTACTACCTGCCCCGCGACGACGTCCGCATGGATCTCCTCGAGCCGACGGCCTCGGCCACCACCTGCCCGTTCAAGGGCGAGGCGTCGTACTGGTCGGTCACGCTCGACGGCGAGACGGCCACCGACGTGGCCTGGTGCTACGAGCGCCCGATCCCCTCGGTGGAGGCGATCAGGGGCCTCGTCTGCTTCTACAACGAGCGGGTCGAGCTCCTCCTCGACGGCGCGCCAGTCCCGGTCGCCTGAGCGGCCGGCGCCGGCCGGTCAGGCTCAGACACCGGGGAACACCCGGCGGAGCTGGTCGAGCCGCGGGTGCTCGGCGGCGGCCGGGGTGTGGTCGCGGTCCAGGCGGCCGTAGACGAGCCGCACGAAGGCCTCGCCCGGGAGGGTGATGTCGGGCCCCGCCGCGGTGGTGGCGGTGGTGGCGGGGGCGGGGGTGGAGGCGGGGGCGGGGGCGGGGGACAGCACCACCCCGTCCTCGCCGATCGCCAGCTCGACGTCGGAGTCCGGATCGGTGGTGTGCACGACCAGCGTCCCGTGGGGCTCGACCGGCTTGCCGGTGAATCGAACGACCCGTCCCACCGTCGGGAGCACCAGCTCGGTGGCGTCCCGGGGCAGCGTGGCGGTGGGGTCGAGAGCCACCGCGATGTCCCATCCGTGCAGCGTCTGCTCGCTCAGGCGGCTGGTGAGGAAGCCGGCCAGGTCGAGCTCCATCCGGCCCATCGAGAGCCGGAAGCCCTCCCGGGCGCCGCCGTCGAGCTCGTCGACGGCGGCGAGGAAGGCGGCATCGGCGACGAGGGCGTCGGCCGCCTTGGCCTCGGGGGTCTTGGCGTTCCAGCGGTCCCACACCGGCTGGGCCACGTCCCGGCCCGGGGGCTCGGCGCCCTCGGCCGCGGCCCGCAGGCGCAGCCCGCCGATCTCGGCGCCGGACCCGAGGTGGGAGAGCACGTCCGCGACGGTCCACTCGGAGGCGTACGACATCATCCGCAGCTCACCGGGCCCGAGGCGGGCGGCCAGCTCGGCCAGCCGGCCGTGCGAGTCGTGGAGGGCGGCGAGGGCGGTGGCGGCGTCGGTCATGGGACCTCCCGGGATGCGAACGCTCTGGGTTGCGGAAGCTGGGGTGCGGCACCGCTGGGATGCGGCACCGCTGGGTTGCGGAATCGGTGACGGCCCGGCGACGGTACCGGTGCGTCCCGCCCCACCTCCTGCCAACGCGGCCGACCCA
>JBFWQW010000056.1:6359-17880 GCA_050249235.1 Acidimicrobiia bacterium
GCTCTGGGTTGCGGAAGCTGGGGTGCGGCACCGCTGGGATGCGGCACCGCTGGGTTGCGGAATCGGTGACGGCCCGGCGACGGTACCGGTGCGTCCCGCCCCACCTCCTGCCAACGCGGCCGACCCACGCGGCCGACCCACGCCACCAGCCCACGCGTCCGGTGTCGCCGGCCGGGTGGGCCGGGTCGGCCGGATCGGCCGGTCAGCCGCGGCGGGCCGGGCGGCGCCGGCGGTGGGGTTGGCCCGCGCCGGGGCCGGGCCGGCGGCCACGGTCGCGCTTCAGTTCGGGGCCGGACGGCCGGTGAAGGGCGGCGGGGGCGGCTGCGGCGGCCGGGCGCGCCGCGGGACGGGCATCGTGGCGCTCGTCCCGCAGGGCGTCGAGCGCCGGCCAGTGCAGCCCGGGCTCGAGGCCGAGCTTGCGCTGCAGGTCCTCCGCCTCCCGGGTCCGATCCTTGTCGACGAGGGCGACCACGATGCCGGACGCCCCGGCCCGGCCGGTCCGTCCGGAGCGGTGGACGTAGTCCTTCTCGCTGCCGGGGAGGTCGAAGTGCACGACGGCGGCCACGTCGTCGACGTGGATGCCCCGCGCCGCCACGTCGGTGGCCACGAGGGCCTGCACCTTGCCGGCCGCGAAGGCGGCCAGCGCCCGGTCCCGCTGGGCCTGCGACCGGTCGCCGTGGATGGCGGCGGCGCTCACCCCGTGCTTCGTGAGCTGCTTGGCGAGACGGTCGGCACCGTGCTTGGTGCGGGTGAACACGATGGCCGGCCACTCCCGGTTCAGGAGCTCGGCGGCCACGCCGACCCGCTCGGCCCGGTCGACCTTCCAGAAGATGTGGCGGTGCTGCGGCGCGCTCTCGTCCTCGCCCAGCTCGTGGCGGACGGGGTCACGCTGGTAGCGCTGGACGAGCACGTCGACGTCGCCGTCGAGGGTGGCGGAGAAGAGCAGGGTCTGGCGGTCGCCGCGCACCGCATCGAGGAGGCGGCGGACCTCGGGCAGGAAGCCCATGTCGGCCATGCGGTCGGCCTCGTCGATGACGGCCAGCTCGACCTCTCCGAGACGCAGCACGTCCCGCTGGACGAGGTCGGCGAGGCGGCCGGGGCAGGCCACCACGATGTCGACGCCGCGGCGGATGGCCGCCATCTGCTCGCCGTAGCCGACGCCGCCGTAGAACGTGGCCACCCGGGGGCCCTTCTGGCCGGCAAGGAGCTCGAGCTCGCCGGCCACCTGGGCGGCCAGCTCCCGGGTGGGCACCAGCACCAGGCCCCGGGGCCGGCGGGGGCTGGACTTGCCGCCCCCCAGTCGGGTGACCAGGGGGATGCCGAACGCGAGCGTCTTGCCCGAGCCGGTCGGCGCCTTGCCCGACACGTCCCGGCCGGCGAGGGCGTCGGGCAGCGTCATCGCCTGGATCGGGAAGGCGTCGGTGATGCCGCGGGCGGCCAACCGGTCGACGACGGTCGCCGGTACGCCGAGCGCGTGGAAGGTGGTGGTCAAGGGTCGGCTCCGTGCGGTGCGGGTGGGTCCTGGTCGCAGACCGGCACTCACGGGCGGCACGACCGCGTCGACGCGAGGCGTGTCGACGACCCCGGCAAACTACCGGCGCCCGGTTGTCGTCCCCCGGATCGGCAGGCCCCCGGTGGCGAGCTGCCCCCGGGGGCCGTCTCAGGGTGCCGGACCGGGTTGGTTGCGGAGCCGGTTGTGTTGCGGGCAGGCCGGCCGGCCGTTGGCCTGGGTGGTGGGGCCGCCGAGGGCGTGGGGGTGGATGTGGTCGATGTCGCACCGGTCGGCGGGTTGGTCGCAGAGGGGGTGGTAGCACTCGCGGTCGCGGACCTGGATGGCGCGGCGGGTGGCGCCGGTGAAGAGCCGCCGGTGGGTGCCGATGTCGATGACCCTCGACGGGGTGTCGAACACGACCCGTTCGACGACGGCGGGTTCGAGCCAGGGAAGGAGGCTGCCGGGGGTGACGGCGGTGCCGCCGGCGAGCTCGCAGATGCGGCCGTGAAAGGTCTCGTAGCCGACGAGGACGGTGAACAACGGGGCCGGCGGCCGGGCGCCGGGCGGGGTGGCCAGGGCTCGTCGGGCCAGCTCGACGAGGGCGTCGGCGCGGCGCTGGGGGCCGGTGCGGGCCAGGTCGGTGCGGCAGGCGAGGTCGCCGCGGGCGGCACGGGCGTGGGCCCAATCGGTGTCGAACAGCTCCTGCTCGATGGCGCGGAGCGCATCGGTGAGGATGGTGCCGCCGATGGGGTCGAGGAAGAGGTCGGCGTGCCAGCCGCCCTTCCAGGTCTGGGCCAGGGTGAGGTGGCGTTGCTGGTGGAGGCGCTCGGCGTCGTGCTCGGCCCCGTCGGGGTCGTTGACCTGCCGCCAGTAGGCGACGACGCGGGCGAAGTGGCGGTGGGGGAGCTGGCGGGCGTCCTCGACGAGCATCGGCTCGTCACGGGTCATGGCGTCGCCGGTGTCGACGGTGCGGTTGGCGGCGAGGAGGGCGACGTGGCTGCTGTCGAGGTCGCCCGCCAGCCAGGCCTGCTCGGCGACGGGTAGGTCGCGCAGCGCCCGGGCCAGGCGGACGCGGCGGTGGGCGGACGGCTTGGGGAGCTGGCAGCGGGCGGTGAGCCAGGAGGCGCCGGACCGGCCGCCGTCGAGCGCCCAGTCCTGGCGAGCGTCCCACGTCCCCGTGGCACGCGTGACGGCGGCCTCGAGGCGGGCGAGCTGGCGGTGGAGGGCGACGACGGTGTCGCTGTCGGCCAGCACCGCCGGATCGGTGTCGACGAGCTGGTCGATCGCCGCCCGCACCCCGTCCATCGCCTCGCACGTCATGAAACCGATTGTGCCGAGGGGGTGTGACAACGACGGGAATCACGCAGAAGCGCCCGGACCGGCCCGGCTGGCGGTGTTACCGTGGTCCCCAGGTAACGATGACGGAGGTGACGGCGTGGCCGAACCCACGACGGTCGTGGAGCGGGTGCAGCTCGGGGTCCGGATGGAGAAGTCGATGGTCCAGGTCCTGAAGGGCCTGGCCGAGTTCGAGGGCGTCACCCTCGGGCAGCTCCTGGAGAAGATCGTCCTCCACTCCTTCGAGCCGGTGCCGGGCGAGGAGGGTGAGATGGCGGCCAGCCCGCACAGCAGGAGCGCCCTCGCCGCCATCGGGGACCTGAAGCGGGTCTACGGCATGGAGTGGGACGTCCACGCCGACCGGCGCTTCGCCGAGGAGGCGGACGAGACGGGCGGTTCAGGCGAGGCCGGCTGACCGTTGCACGTGCCGGTCGGCCTGCGGCATCGCCGACGCTCGGGTCAGAGGCGGAGCCAGGCGGCGAGGGGCAGGGCGACGCCGGTGTCGGCGGCGGTGTGGCCGCCGATGCCCCTCGGCTCGAAGACCTGCCCCGGGCCCGAGGGACATCGAGGCGTCGGGCAGGGCACGGCGATGACCTCGTGACCGCAGTCGAGCAGCCGGGCCTGGGCGTCCTCGAACACCAACGGGCTGGCGCACACCTCGCACACCAGCTCGCCGGCGGCGGACTCCCGGGCCAGGCGCTTGGCCAGCGCCCGAGCGCGGATCCGGAAGAGGATCAGGTCGCCGTCGACGTCCGGATGGCTCGCCATCCCCCCACGATGGCAGGTCGCTGGCCCCGTGCCGACCTCCTCGGCCCGAGCGGCGTGACCGATGCCAGCTCACGCCCCCAGCGAAGCCAGCCACGGGTGGCCGGGGTGGACGACCCGGAGCCCGTCGGCGAGCCAGGAGCGGGCGGCCGGGTCGAGGTGGGGGAGGGTCCGCTCGAAGTCGTCGACATCCTTGGCCCGGAGGTGCTTCGCCTTGAAGAGCAGGACGATCTCCGGGCGGAGGTAGGGCACGCCGTCGTGGATCCACCCGATGGCGTCGAGTGGGAGACGGATGGAGCGGTCGCGCTTGCACAGCCAGTCGCCGCCGCCCGTCTCCGTGAGGAGCACGTCCCAGACCCACGGTGAGCCGGCGTCGCGGCGGACCCACAGCTGCTCGCAGCCCTCGGTGAGGTCGTCACCGGGGCGGAGCGGCCGGAGCGCCCCGTCGAGCGGCTCCCAGAGGTGGTAGCCGGCGAGCCGCTCCCGCAGCGCCCGGAGGTCGTCCCGCAGCACGACGACGTCGGTGTCGCCGTGCTGCCTCGAGGTTCCGGTCGCCGCATCCAGGGCCCAACCGCCGGACACCCACCACGGGAAGTCGGCACCGGCGAGCTCGGCCATGGTCTCGACCGGCGATGTCCCGACCCAGGGGCCGTAGAGCGACTCGGACTCCTTGTGGGAGAGCGGGGGCAGCGGTCCGTCGACCATGCGGGGGACTCCTCCGTCGTGCCGGTCACGTGTCCGGGTGGGGCCGGGCTGCACACCTACGATCCTTCCGTGTCGGGAATCACTGCCGTGACTGCCCGCGAGCGGTGATCGACGGCACCGCCGGACCGCCCGGTGCTCCCGTCGCACCCACCCTCCGCCGGCGGCCGAGGTGGATCCTGCCAGGCCGCTACTGGCTGACGCTCGTGGTGGCGCTCGGCTTCTACGGCTACGCCTGGATGGTCCAGCCGTACCGACCGCAGCTGGCGGCGGTGCTGGACGAGCCGCCACCGCTCGTCACCGTCACCGAGGACGGCATCCGCCCCGAGGACACCGCCGATCCGCTCGCGGCGTACCAGGCTCGGCGCTGGGGCTACCTGGGCGCCTGGTACGACCAGTTCCACTACGCCCGCATGGCCCGTGCCCTGGGGCGGTTCGAGCTACCGGGTCGGCACTGGGACCACGAACGGATGGTGGCCGACGTCGACGCGCCGGAGCGGGAGCCGTCGAGCTTCAGCTACGGCCTCGGCTACCCCCTGGTCGGAGCCGCCTTCTTCCTCCTCGGCTTCCGGGGCGATCCCTTCGTCGTCGCCGACGGCCTGCTCTTCGCGCTCGCCGCCTGCCTGGCCCTGGCGCTCGCCGAGCGGGTCCTGCGGCCCCGGACCGCCGTGGTCGCCGTCAACGCCCTCGTCCTGACCGCGCCGCTCGTCACCTACTTCGTCATCCCGTACGGCTCGTCGCTCACCGCCGTCGCCGTGCTCGGCTGCCTCCTGGTCGTCACGGGCGACCGCTTCGACTGGCGAACCGGGTTGGCGGTGGGGACGGCGGTGGCGCTGGCGTTCGCGGCCCGCTACGTCGACGTGGTGTGGCTCCTCGGGGTGCTCGTGCCCCCGCTTCTCCTGCGCTGGCGGGCGGCCTGGCGGGTCCTCGCCGCCACCACGGCCCTGCTGGTGGTGACGGCCGCGCTGGTCGGCCTGGCCCAGGATGCGGTGTTCGGCCACCCGTTGCGCACGCCGTACCGGTACGTGCACGGCGGTCTCGACGCCTCGCTCGACGCCTACCGGATCGACCAGATCCCGGAGGCGGCGGTCGGCGTCGTCCTCACCGGTGACCGGTCGAGGCTGTTCCGCGTCGAGCCGATCCTGCGAGGGTTCCCCTGGGCAGTGCTGGCGCCGGTCGGCCTGGCGGTGCTGTTCCGCCGGCGCCACCGGCTGCGGTGGGCGCTGGCCCTGGGCGCCGCCGTCGGCGTGGCCTCGTCGCTCCTGTACTTCGCCTGGGCGTTCGGCAACACCCGTGACCTCTCCTTCTGGATCATCCGGTTCCACGCCCCCTGGTTCGCGCTCTGGGCGGTGCTGGCCGCCGTGGCCGTCGAGGCCGGGCTCGACCGCCTGGTCCGCGCGCCGCTTGGCGGCGAGCCGGCCTCGCCGGCGTGACGGCGGTCCCTGCCCAGGGTCGGCCCGAGGGGAGGAAGGATTCGCGGCCGTGAGGCCGCTGGCATCCCTGGGCGTGGCCATCATGAGCGCATGCCGAACCCGCAGGCGTCCATGACCGACGACGAGCGCACCGGGCGCGCACTGCAGACCTGGAACATGGCCCTCACGCTGCTGCACCTCGGACAAGCGGTGGTCGTGCTCCTGCTCAGCACCGACTTCGCCATCACCGTCACGCGCTCGCTGCCCGCCGGTCCTCCCGGCACCGCTCCCGAGCCACCGGAGGCGCTCTTCGACGTTCCCGTCGGCGCTGCGGTGGCGGTCTTCCTCGCGCTGGCGGCGGTCGACCACCTGTTGACGGCCACGGTGTTCCGAAGGCGCTACGAGCGCGACCTCGGCAGCGGCATCAACAGGTTCCGGTGGATCGAGTACTGCTTCAGCGCCACCCTCATGGTGCTCCTCATCTCGCTGTACACCGGCATCACCGGGGTCTCCGCGCTCCTCGCGATCGCGGGCGCCAACGTGTCCATGATCCTCTTCGGCTGGCTGCAGGAGGCCACGAACCCGCCGGGTCGCGACACCACGTCGATGAAGCCGTTCTGGTTCGGTTGCGTCGCCGGCGCCACGCCGTGGGCGGCGATCACGTACAACCTCGTGGCCGCCGACGAGGTGCCGGGCTTCGTGGTCGGGATCTTCGTCTCGCTGTTCGTGTTCTTCGGCAGCTTCGCCGTCAACCAGTGGCTGCAGTACCGGGGCCTGGGGCCGTGGCGGCGCTACCTCTTCGGCGAGAAGGCGTACCTGGTTCTGAGCCTCGTGGCGAAGTCGGCCCTGGCATGGCAGATCTTCGCCGGCTCGCTCGCCTCCTGACACCCGGAGGCGCTCGAGCGCGGTCCTCCTCGCGATCGCACGCACCGGCCGGGAGCCGGCCCAGGCTGCGCGTCGTCGAACAGCCTCCGTCGTAGGGTGCATCCAGCGTCCGGACCAGGAGGGATCGTGGACATCGAACGTGACGCCCCCGTGCTCGAGACAGGGGAGATCGTGGTGGAAGCGCCCGCCGACATCACGTGGGAGACGCTGGCCGACCTGCAGTCCTGGCCAGAGTGGTTCTCAGGCGTCAGGCAGATCCGGATCGAGGGTGAGGTCGGTCTCGGCGCCCACTTCAAGTGGAAGGTGGGTGGAGCCAGCCTGCAATCGGAATTGGTGTCGTTCGAGCCCGGTCGTGCCATCGGATGGACGGGCCGCTTCCTCGGCATCTCCGCCGTCCACCTCTGGCGCATCGAGCCGATCGGCACCAGCGCGCGCGTGCTCTCCGAGGAGTCGTGGAAGGGCTTCATCCCCAGGGCGTTCACGTCGAGGTCGCGCCGGACGGTGCGGCGGGCGACGGAGAACGGACTGGCGACCCTGAAGGAAGAGGCAGAACGACGCGCCGCGTCGATCGCCTAGCCGGACAGCCCGTCGGGCGGCCATGCCCGCCTCGACAGAGCCTCCTTCGCAGTGCGACGAGTCCTCCGACGAACTCCTTGTGAGCGCAGGCTGCGGCACGTCGACCCCTGCGTCCGTCGCTGCGCCTACGCGGTCGGCTGCACCATCGTCGGTTCGCGCCCGGCGCGTGTCAGGAGCCAGAGCGTCAGCCAGAGTTCGGCGATGACAGAGGGGATGATCACGATCGTCGGTTTGAGGAAGCCCAAGCAGCCGGTCGCCGGCCTCGAAGGCGCCGGAATCGTCGAGGCCGTCGGACCCGGCGTTCGACGACTCCGTGTCGGGGATGCCGTCTTCGGCTGGTTCAGCGGTGCGTTCGCAGAGTACGCCGCGGTCCCGGAAGACCAGCTGACCGCAACGCCAGCCAAAGTCACCTTCGAGCAGGCCGCTGCCGTGCCGATCTCCGGGTTTGCCGCACTCCAGGCTGTGCGTGACCGCGGCCAGGTTCGGTCCGGCCACGAGGTGCTCGTCCTCGGAGCGTCGGGAGGCGTCGGAAGCCTTGCCGTGCAGATCGCCAAGCATCTCGGCGCCAGGGTCACCGGTGTCGCGAGCTCACGAAACGTCGAGCTCGTCCGATCCCTGGGCGCGGAGAACGTTGTCGACTACACCAGCGAGTCCATCGGCAGTCGAGGCCAGATCTACGACGTGATCATCGACATCGCGGGAAATCGTCCGCTCGCCGAGCTCCGCGCCGCGCTCACTCCCGAGGGCACCTTGGTGATCGTCGGCGGCACCGGGGGGTCCGCAACCATGGGATTCGGCCGAACCGTCCGAGCGGTGATGATGTCGCCGCTCACCGGTCAGCGCCTGATCGCGCTCTTCTCGAAGCCGAACCTTCCTGACCTCGACACGCTGCGCGACCTCCTGGAGTCCGGAGCAATCAGTCCGGTGGTCAGCCAGGTGTCGCCGCTCAACGACGCACCCGCGGTGGTCGAGCAACTTGGAACTGGACGCAGCAGCGGCAAGCGCGTCATTGAGGTCGGATCGGCCTGACTCGGCGCCGCCCTGGCGAGGAGACCGTCGCGCACAGGCGAGGCCGCCGTGCCGACACCGCCGCTCGCAAAGCCGGGGCCGCCGAGCCTCGGGGGACCCCCTCCGTGTTGCTCGTTGCCCGCATGCGCAGCTTTACGTAACGAGGATTATCGGCGGGTATCCATGGCGGCTAGGTCCGGGCCCGAAGGAGCGTTCAGCCGGGTGCCCGATGCTGACGTCACGGCGGCCCCGCTGTTCCTGCTCTATTCCGTCACTGTGATGAAATGAGCCCGCAGGTGTGTGTGCTCGAGGCGACGTTCCTCCATCGCACCCTGGAGAGAACCTCGGCGTGGTTCGGCGGGTCAGTCGCTTGGAGGCCTTCCGTTCGCGTCCGAACCCTGCCGAAGCGGCTCCGCAGAGCCGCATTGCATGATCCGCAAGATAGTTGCCGGGGCCCGACGGATGGGATCAGGGACGCTTCTCCAGCAAGGGGCGAACGGCGGCCAGGAGCCAGGTGAGGGCGTTGCGGACCTCGGCGGGGTCGTCGCCGGCGGCGGCCAGGTCGCGGTCGACGTCCTCGACGGCCGCCTCGACGACGTAGAGCGCATCCCGGAGGTCGTCGAGCTCGCTGCGGGCCATGACGAATTCCGACTCCCCCAGCCCCAACTCGCTCGCCCGGCGGCGGGCTTCGTAGTCCCGCTGGCGGCACGAGCGCCGGCAATAGAGGGCGGGGCGGCCCGGGCCGGGGCGGCGGTCGATCGGGCGGGCGCACCAGCGGCACCGGGGCTTGGCGGGTAATTCCGTCACGGTGTCGAAAGTAGGGGGTGCGCGGGTCGGGATCGCGGATCGGCGGGTGCCGGGCCCTCGAGGAGCCGGACGGGGTCGGTGAGCTCGCTCGCCACCCTCGGGCAGGTGACGAGCCGGCATCACCGGGTGCCGGTCGGGGCGGCACGGCCCCCGCGTCGGCTACACCGTGCGGATGGCCGAGGGCGAGGCAGGCGGCGCCGACGAGGCGCCGATCGGGGTGATCGGTGGGTCGGGCTTCGCCCGGTTCCTCGACGGTGCCGAGGAGGTGGCGGTGACGACGCCGTACGGCGAGCCGTCGGCGCCGGTGGCGCTCGGGGAGGTCGGCAGCCGCCCGGTCGCCTTCCTGCCCCGGCACGGCGCCGGCCACGTGCACCCGCCCCACGGCGTGCCGAACCGGGCCAACGTCTGGGCCCTGCGGGAGCTGGGGGTGCGGCGGGTCCTGGCGCCCTTCGCGGCCGGGTCGCTCCAGCCCTCGATCGAGCCCGGCGACCTCGTGGTCGTCGACCAGTTCGTGGACCGCACGGCGGGGCGGGCCGACACGTTCCACGACCGGTTCACCGACGGCCCGCAGCACGCGTCGATGGCCGACCCGTACGACGCCGGGCTGCGGGCCGCCGTCGTGGCTGGTGCCGAGCGGCTCGGGTTCCGGGCCCACCCGTCGGGCACGGTGGTCGTCATCCAGGGGCCCCGCTTCTCGACCCGGGCCGAGTCCCGCTGGTACGCGGCCCAGGGATGGGAGCTGGTCAACATGACGCAGTACCCGGAGGCGGCCCTGGCTCGGGAGGCCGGGCTGGCCTACGCCGGGATCGGCCTGGTCACCGACCGGGACGCCGGCACCCACGAGGGCGACGCCGTCCACCAGGACGAGGTGTTCAGCGCCTTCGAGCGGCTCCTCGACCGGTTGCGGGCTCTGCTCGTCGACGTCATCCCCCGGCTCTGACCTTCGAGCGGACACCGCTCCCGACCGCCCTCCTCGGCCGGCCGACCGGCGCTGCTCCCTCGGCCAGCGGCCAGCAGTGCCGCCGATGGCGGGCCGGCCGACGAGTAGCGTTGACGCCCTATGCCCCGGCGGATCGAGCTCGAGCTCACCAGCGCGCGAGACGACGGATCCTGGACGTGGCGCGCCGCCGGTGCGCTCCAGCCCCGCGGCGAGCTCGACGGTGGGCTGCTGCCCCAGGGCGCCAAGGTCGGCGATGTCCTTCGGGCAGAAGCCGATTTCCACGTGGACGGCATCACGGTGCTCTCCGTGCTCCCGCCGAAGGCGACCAGGGCCGAGCCCGAGCGCATCGAGCTGCGGCCCGCCGCCCGGGAGTTCCAGCCGGTGGTCACCACTCTTGCGGCCCGCACCGAGCGCCGGGGACGACCGTCCCGGGGTGACCGCTTCGACGGCGACCGGCCGGACGGCCCCCGGCGTGACCGCGACCGCGACCGCGGCCGCGGCGAGCCCGGCGGCCGGGACGACCGCGGCCGCGACGACCGGGGCCGGGCACCCGGCGACCGCCCGGCCCGCCCGCCCCGCCCGGCAGGCGGCCCCGACGGCCCGACGGGGCCCCGCCCCCGGCGGGAGCGGCCCGCTCCCCCGCCGCCGAAGCCGAAGCCGAAGAAGCTGCGGCCCGGCCGCGTCAACCGCGATGCGCTGCTGGCCACGCTGCCGCCCGAGCACCACCCGATCGCCGAGCAGCTCTTCCGGGGCGGCATCCCGGCGGTGCGGGCTGCCATCACCGAGCAGAACAACAAGGCCCGGACCGAGGGCCAGCCCGAGATCCCCGAAGCCACCGTGCTGGCCCTGGCCGAGAACCTGGCCCCCGCGGTGCGCCTCGCCGACTGGCTCGACCGGGCCTCGGCTGCGGTTGCGGATGCCGAGGTGATCGCCCTCAAGGACCTCCGGGCCGTGGTGCACGCCGCCGACGACGTCGTCCGCGAGGACGCCACCCGTCCCGTCGTCGCCGAGCTCCGGGCCGTGCTCGAGCGGCGGGCCGCGTCCGAGCAGCAGGAGTGGCTCGACGACATCACCGCCTCGCTCGTCGGCGGCCGCGTCGTCCGCGCCCTCCGGCTGGCCTCCCGCTCGCCCCAGCCGAACGAGTCGCTCCCGCCCGAGCTGGCCACCCGCCTGGCCGAGGCCGCCGGCGCCGCCCTCACCGCCGAGGCCGCCCCCGACCGCTGGGCCACGGTGCTCGACGCCGTCGCCTACTCCCCCGTCCGCCGGGCCGTCACGCCCGTGGGCGCGCCGGCCGAGCCCGGCGACGAGCTCCTGGCCGCGGTGCGCAAGCACGTCGGCCGGGTCCCCAAGGTCGGCGCGCTCTTCGGCATCGAGGCGCCCAGCCGGCCGGCGCCGGCCCCTCGCCCCAAGTCCGCCCCCCGGCGGGCCTCGGAGGTCCAGGCCGAGGCCGGACTCCTGCCGCCGCCGGCCGGAGGCAGCCGCCGCATCCCGCCGCCCCCCTCCCCTGCCCCGTCGCCGGACCGGTCCGACGCCACCGGCGCAGCTCCGGTGGATGGTGACGGGCCGACCGATGTGGCCGGCCCGGTCGTGGCAGCGGTC
>JBFWQW010000057.1:0-17762 GCA_050249235.1 Acidimicrobiia bacterium
CCGGACGCCGCCGACCACGTCGCCTGGGTCAGGGAAGGCAACACCGGCCTCGCCGCCGGCACGCCGTACGGCGTCGGCCGTCAGGCGAAGCAGGCCCCCTACGACAAGGTGTCGATGCCCGGCTTCGCCGGGACCCTCTCCGAGGAGGAGATCGCCGCCGTCGTCCACTACGAGCGGGTCGAGTTCGGCGGAGAGGCGCCGGCCACGGAAGCCGGGGCCGGCGGCGAGTCCTCCTCGGCGACACCCGAGTAGGCGACGTGCACGACGTCCTCGTCGTCGGCGGCGGGCCGGCGGGGGCGGCGACCGCGTTCTGGCTGGCCGAGGCCGGCCACGACGTCCTGCTGGTCGAACGCAAGACGTTCCCGCGGGAGAAGACCTGCGGCGACGGCCTCACCCCGAGGGCCGTGCACCAGCTGGCCGAGATGGGCCTCGAGGACGCCCTCGCCCGCGACCACCACCGCTTCGGCGGGCTCCGCACCATCGCCCACGGCATCACCCTCGAGCTCCCCTGGCCCGATCACCCCGTCTACCCGCCCTACGGCTACGTCGTCCGCCGCCGGGACCTCGACCAGCTCGTGGCCGAGCGGGCGGTGCGGTCGGGCGCCACGCTGTGGCAGGGCGCCGAGGCCACGGCGCCGCTCTTCGAGCGGGGCCTCGTGCAGGGGGCGGTCGTCACCCGCAAGGGCGGCGCCGGCCCGGAGGAGGTGCGGGCCCGCTACGTCGTCGTGGCCGACGGCGCCAACTCCCGCTTCGGCCGGGCCCTCGGCACCAGCCGCGACCGCAGCTACCCGCTCGGCATGGCCATCCGGACCTACTACGAGAGCCCGATGCACGCCGACCCCTGGATCGAGTCCGCCCTCGACGTGCGCGACCGCCAGGGCCAGTCGCTCCCGGGCTACGGCTGGGTCTTCCCCGTCGGCGACGGCACGATCAACGTCGGCATCGGCCTGCTCTCCACGTTCAAGGACTGGAAGTCGGTCAACACCTCGCACCTGATGGAGGAGTGGGCCGCCACCGCGCCGGCCCACTGGGGCATCGACCCGTCGAGGCCGCTCCAGGCGCCGACCGGCGGTCGCCTCCCCATGGCCGGCTCGGTCGGGCCCAAGGCGGGCCCCACGTTCCTCGTGGTCGGCGACGCCTCGGGCGCCGTCAACCCCTTCAACGGCGAGGGCATCGACTACGCCTACGAGACCGGCCGGCTGGCCGCCGACGTGCTCGACGAGGCGCTCCGGACCGGCAACGGCCTTGCCCTCCAGCGCTACCCGACCACCCTCGAGCGGGAGTACGGCCTCTACTTCAAGGTGGCCCGGCTCTTCGTCCAGCTCATCGGCCGCCCTGCCCTCATGCGGGAGCTCACCCGGGTCGGCATGCGCTCCCGCAGCCTCATGGAATGGGTCCTGCGGATCATGGCCAACCTCCTCCGGCCCGACGAGCTCGGCCCGGCCGAGGCCGCCTACAAGGCGGTGGCGCTCCTGGCCCGCGTCCTCCCGGAGCCCTCCGCCACCCGCTGACCCTCCCGTTCAGCGGACCGCGGCGATGAGGTCGTCGAGGCCGACGCGGGCGGCCCGCAGACCCCGCTCCCGGAGGGTGAAGAGGTCGCCGGCGGCCTGGGCCCGCTTGAGCTCGCCGAAGGTGTAGGGGCGACCCGGGATCGGGAGGTCGGCCGGATCGGCCCCGAGGAGCTGGAGGTAGACGCCGTCGGGCGGGCCGCCCTTGTGGAGCTGCCCGGTCGAGTGCAGGAACCGGGGGCCGATCTCGAGGGTGGTGGCCACCCGGTACCGGTCGCGGATCGCCACCCGCACCCGCTCGAGCGTGGACACGAGGGCGTCGTCGCCCGGATCGATGAAGGCCTGGATGCACACGTGGTCGCCGGGACCGACGGTGGCCAGCAGCTCGCCGACGGGCTCCTCGTTCGTGTCACCGGTGGGCCCTCCCTCCAGCACCGCCGCCGTCGCCGCCTTGGCCGCGGCCACGTCGGGCTGGTCGAAGGGGTTGATCCCGAGCAGCGCGCCGGTGAGGGCGATGGCGACCTCCCACACGACCACCTGGGCGCCCAGCTCGAGCGGGTCGCCGAACGGCAGCGAGACGACCGGCAGCTCGCCGAGGCCGTGCCCGTCGCCGAGGGCGACGAACAGGCGGTCGTCGCCGTAGACGTCGGGCGGCCCGACCGGCTCGCCGATCACCGGGAGGATGCCGACCCCGTGCTTGCCCGTCGACTCGGCGACGAGCTGCTCGAGCCAGAGCCCGAAGGCCGCCACCTTGTTCGGGAGGAAGAGCGTCAGCTTGTCCCGCCCGGCCCGGGCCGATCCGGCCAGGACGGCGGCCAGGCGGGCCCCGTCGGCCAGGTCGACCGAGGCGGCCCGGGCCAGCAGCCCGGCGACGTCGACGCCGAGCAGCGCGGCGGGCACGAGGCCGAAGAGGGAGAGGGCGGCGAAGCGGCCGCCGATGTCGGCCCGGTTCTCGAACACGGCCCGCACGCTGTGCTCGGCGCCCCAGGCGGCCAGCTCGCTCCCCGGGTCGGTGATGACGACGAAGCGAGCGGGGTCACCGCCGGTGAGGGCCCAGAAGTGGTCGAGCTGCGTCCGGGTCTCGATCGTGGTGCCCGACTTCGAGGCCGCGACGAACAGGCACCGGTCGAGGTCGAGCTCGGTGGCGACCCGGCCGATCGGTGCCGGGTCGGTGGTGTCGAGCACCCGCAGGTCGAGCCGCCCTCCACCGAACGTGCGCGACAGCACCTCGGGGAACAACGACGAGCCGCCCATGCCGAGCAGGACGCAGTGGCCCAGGCCGTCGGCGCCGACCCCGTCGGCGAAGGCCTCGAGCTCGCCGACGCGCGACTGCATCTCCGCGATCACCGGGAGCCACCCGAGCCGGTCGGCGACCTCGGTGGGGTCGTCCTGCCAGAGCGTGTGGTCGCCGGCCCGCAGGCGGGACAGCGCGTCGCGCTCGGCCAGCTCCGTGGCGGCCTGCTCGATGGCCCGGTCGACGGCGGGGTCGGTCATGCCGCTCCGCCGCCGGCGGGCTCGGCCGCGGCCACCTCGAGGGCCGCTGACGCGGCGGCGTCGATGGTCCGCTCGAGGTCGGCATCGCCGTGGGCGAGGCTCGGGAAGAGCAGCTCGTAGGCGCCGGGGGCGAGGGCCACCCCGCGGTCGAGCATGGCGTGGAAGAACAGCCGGTAGCGGTCGCCGCCGTTGGCGGCGCGGGCCCCGTCGTAGTCGAGCACCGGCCGGTCGCTGAAGAAGAGGCCGACGAGCGGGCCGACCCGGGGCAGCCGCACGGGCAGGCCGGCGGCGGCGATCGCCTGCTCCAAGCCCTCGGCGAGGCGGCGGGCGGTGTCGTCGAGGCGGGCGTAGGCGCCCTCGTCGAGCTGGGCCAGCGCGGCCAGGCCGGCGGCGGTGGCGAGCGGGTTCCCCGACAGCGTGCCGGCCTGGTACACGTCCCCGACCGGCGCCAGGTGCTCCATCAGGGCCCTCGACCCGGCGAAGGCACCGACGGGGAGGCCGCCGCCGATCACCTTGCCGAAGCACCAGAGGTCGGGAGTCACGCCGTAGCGGGCGGTGGCTCCGCCGGCACCGAGGCGGAACCCGGTGATCACCTCGTCGAAGAGGAGCAGGGCGCCGACGCGGTCGCAGGCGGCCCGCAGGCCCTCGAGGAAGCCGGGCTCCGGGGCCACCAGGCCCATGTTCCCGGCCACCGGCTCGACGCACACCACCGCCACGTCGCGGTCGAGGTCGGGCACGACGTTGTAGGGCGCCACGACGGTGTCGGCCACCGCGCCCCGCGTCACGCCGGCCGAGCCGCTGATGCCCTGGGTGGCGATGCCGCTGCCGCCCTCGGCCAGCAGGGCGTCGCTGTGGCCGTGATAGCAGCCGGCGAACTTCACGACCTTCTCCCGACCGGTGGCCCCCCGGGCCAGGCGCACCGCCGACATGGCCGCCTCCGTGCCGCTCGACACCAGCCGGACCATCTCGACGCCGGGCACCCGGTCGGCGATCGTCTCGGCCAGCACCACTTCGCGCTCGGTGGGCGCGCCGTAGCTCGTGCCGTCGCCGGCCGCGGCCCGGATGGCGGCCACCACGCCGGGGTCGGCGTGGCCGAGGATCGAGGCGCCGTAGCTCTGCACGTAGTCGAGGTAGCGGGTGCCCTCGACGTCCCAGACGTGGGCGCCCTCGGCCCGGGCCACGAAGTAGGGCGTGCCGCCCACCGACCGGAAGGCCCGGACCGGCGAGTTGACGCCGCCGGGGATGACGGCCGACGCCCGCTCGAACAGCTCGGCGTTGCTCACCGGCGGACCGGCCGGCCCGTCACAGGACCGCCGCCAGCTCGCCGGCGAAGTAGGTGACGACGAGGTCGGCGCCGGCCCGCTTCACCGCGGTGAGCTGCTCGATCGCCACCGCGGCGCCGTCGATCCAGCCCCGCTCGGCGGCCGCCTTGACCATCGCGTACTCGCCCGACACGTGGTAGGCGGCCACCGGCACGTCGACCCGCGAGCGGACCGCGGCGATCACGTCGAGGTAGGTGACCGCCGGCTTGACCATCACCATGTCGGCACCCTCGGCGACGTCGAGAGCGGCCTCGAGGAGGGCTTCCCGGCCCCTGCCGTAGTCCTGCTGGTAGCCCTTGCGGTCGCCGCCGTCGGCGATCGTCACGTCGACCGCCTCGCGGAACGGGCCGTAGAGCGCCGAGGCGTACTTGGCGGTGTAGGCGAGGATGGCCACCTCGCCATGGCCGCCGCCGTCGAGCGCGGCCCGGATGGCGCCCACCTGGCCGTCCATCATCCCGGACGGCGCCACCACCCGGGCGCCGGCCTCGGCCTGGGCCAGCGCGACGCGGGCGTAGAGCTCGACGGTGGCGTCGTTGTCGACCGAGCCGTCGTCACGGACGACCCCGCAGTGTCCGTGGTCGGTGTACTCGTCGAGGCAGAGGTCGGCCATGACCACGAGCTGGTCGCCCACGTCGTCCCGCAGGTCGCGGAGCGCGAGCTGCACGATGCCGTCGGGGTCCCATGCCCCGCTGCCGACGGGGTCCTTGGACGCGGGCACCCCGAAGAGCATCACGGCGGGGACGCCGAGCGAGGCCAGCTCGGCGACCACCTTGCGGAGCGACTCGCGGGTGTGCTGCACCACCCCGGGCAACGAGGCGATGGGGTTCGGCTCGGTGATCCCCTCCCGCACGAAGAGCGGGGCGACCAGGTCGTCGACGGTGAGCCGGGTCTCCGCCACGAGGCGGCGCATGGCCGGCGTCGAGCGGAGCCGGCGGGGCCGGCGGGCGGGTCCAGGCACGGTCGCGAGGTTACGGCAGCCCGGTGCCCGGTCCGCCGGGCCCTGCCGCTGCGGGGACCGCCGCCGCGGGGACGGCGGCCGCGGGGACGGCGGCCGCGGGGACGGCGGCCGCCAGGACGGCGGCGACGAGCCCGTCGACGGTGTGGACGTCGGCCTCCACGTCGACGGTGAGCCCGCCGGCCGCCGCCGTCCGGCTGGTGACCGGCCCGATGCTCACGACCACGGGCGGGACCGCGTCTCGGCCGAAGGCCTCGAGGAACGCGGTCACCGTCGACGACGACGCGAAGGTGACCACGTCGGCGGCCCGGACCCGCTCGACCACCTCGGCGGACGGGACGCAGGCCACGGTGCGGTAGGCCTCGACCACCACGACGTCCCAGCCGGCCGCGGCCAGCCCGTCGCGGAGCACCGGCCGGGCCCCGGCGGCCTGGGGCAGCAGGACCCGGCCGGGCCCGGCTCCCATCGCCGCCAGGAGCGCCTCGGCGACGGCCTCGTCCGGCACCAGGTCGGCCACCACCCCCCGGGCCGCCAGCGCGGCCGCGGTGGCCGGACCGACGGCCGCCACCCGGGCCGGACCGAACGCACGGGCATCGCGCACCGCCCCCATGAGACGCTCGACGGCGTTGGCCGACGTCAGCACCACCCAGTCGTACGACGCCAGCCCGCCGGCGGCGGACCGCAGCGAGGCCCCGGCGTCGGCGGGGTCGACCACCTCGATCATCGGGGCCTCGACCACGTCGGCGCCGAGCTCGGCGAGCCGTGACGCCAGCGAGGACGACTGGGTGCGGGCCCGTGTCACCACCACCGTCGTGCCGTGCAGGGGCCTGGACTCGAACCAGCCCAGGTCGAGACCGGCGACCTCGCCGACGACGATCACCGAGGTGGTGCCGACCGGCGCGGCCCCGAGGCCGCCCAGCGTGGTCCGGAGGGTGCGCTGCTCGGGCCGGGTGCCCCACGTCACGGCCGCCACCGGGGTGGCCGGGTCGAGCCCGCCCTCGATCAGCCGGTCGGCGATGGCGGCCCGGGTGGCCACACCCATGAGGACGACGATCGTGCCGCCCACCCGGGCGACGGCTTCCCAGTCGGTCTCGGTCGCGGCCCACGGGTCCTCGTGCCCGGTCACCACCGTGAACGACGTGGCCAGGCCCCGGTGGGTGACGGGCACGCCGCCGTAGGCCGGCACCGCGATCGCCGACGTGACACCGGGGACCACCTCGAACGGCACGCCGGCGGCGCGGAGGACGGCCGCCTCTTCGCCCCCGCGGGCGAACACGAAGGGGTCTCCCCCCTTGAGCCGCACGACCGTCGCGCCGGACCGCCCGTGGTCGACCAGCAGCCGGTTGATCTCGTCCTGGGGCGTGCTCGGGCCCCGGGGGGTCTTGCCCACCGCGATCCGCCGGGCTGCCGCCGGCGCCAGGTCGAGCAGCGACGCGACCGAGAGGCGGTCGTAGAGCACGACGTCGGCCCGGGCCAGCACCTCGGCCCCGCGGACCGTGAGGAGTCCCGGGTCACCCGGCCCGGCACCGACCAGGTACACGGTCACGGCCCAAGTCTGCCGGCCGGACCTCCCCCTCCCGCGTTCCGCACGCCCCACGACCCGGGCGGGCGCCGGGGTCGCCGCCAGCGAGTCAGCCCTCGAGAAGCCAGCGGCCGCCGCGGTCGAGGAGCTCCTCGGCCACCCGGCGGCCGAGCGCGGCGGGGTCGTGGCCGGTGCCCGACGCGCGCAGGACGACCCGCCCGTCCCTCGACGCCAGCACGCTCGTCAGCCGCAGCTCGCCGTCGGGACCGGCGACGGCGTGGGCGCCGGCCGGCAGGTCGCACCCACCCCCGATCGTCGCCAGCCACGACCGCTCGGCGTCCACGGCCCGTCGGGACGCCTCGTCCTCGGCGGCCGCCAGGCGCTCGAGCACGGCATCGTCGCCGGCCCGGCACTCGAGCGCCAGCGCGCCCTGGCCGACCATGGGCACCATCACCTCGGTCGGCAGCGCCTCGGCCGTGCGGTCCGTGACGCCGAGCCGCTCGAGGGCGGCGGCCGCCACCACCAGCGCGCCCCCGGCCGGCACCCGCTCGAGCCGGGTGCCGATGTTGCCCCGCACGTCGACGAACGTCAGGTCCGGGCGCAGGTCGGCCAGCAGGGCCCGCCGGCGGGCCGAGCCGGTGGCGATCGGCGCGCCCGGCGCCAAGTCGTCGAGGCTGGACCCGACGAGCGCGTCCCGAGGGTCGCCCCGCCGGGGCACGCACCCCAGCACCAGGCCGGGGGCCAGCAGCTCAGGGCTCGAGGGCAGGTCCTTGGCGGAGTGCACGGCGAGGTCGGCCCGGCCGTCGAGCACGGCGGCCTGGACCTCCTTGACGAAGATCCCGCGCCCGCCCAGCTGGTCGAGCGACGTGGACGTGTCGCGGTCGCCGAGGGTGTCGACCACGACCAGGACGGCGTCGCCGCCGAGGAGGCCGGTCACGTGCTCGGCCTGCCACCGGGCGAGGGCACTGCCCCGGGTGGCGATCCGGAGCGGCGCCCCGGGCGGAGGGCTCACCTCAGAGGTCGAACAGCTCGCGCAGGGCGTCGGCCAGCCGCTCGCCCCTCGGCGTGCCGGCCACGTCCTTCAGGCGCACGGTCGGCTCGTGCAGGAGCTTGCCGACCAGGCCACGGGAGAGGCGCTCGAGCACGGCCCGCTGCTCGTCGTCGAGGCCCCGGACCAGCCGGGCCAGCTCGGCCTCGCGGATCTCCTCGACCCGGTCCCGCAGGGCGGCCACCACCGGCGCCACCTGGCGGGCGGTCGACGCGTCGAGGAAGCGGTCGACCTCCTCGTCGACGAGTGCCCGGGCCCGCAGCGACTCGCGGCGCCGCTCGGCCAGGCCGGCGTCGGCGAAGGCCCGCAGGTCGTCCATGTCGAGCAGGGTCACGCCGTCGAGCGCCCCGGCCGAGGGGTCGACGTCGCGCGGGACGGCCACGTCGACGATGAGCAGCGGGGCACCGGCCCGGGCCACCAGCGCGGCCTCGAGGTCGGCGTGGTCGACCATCACGGACTGGGCGCCCGTCGAGGTGAGCAGCACGTCGACCCGCGCCAGGGCCTCGGGGAGCTCGAACAGCGGCACGGCCCGGCCACCGACCCGCTCGGCCAGCACCTCGGCCCGCTCGGTGGTGCGGTTGGCGACCAGGACCTCGGCCACCGACGACGCCGCCAGCGCCCCGACCATCCCCTCGCCCATCTCGCCGGCACCGAGCACGAGGACCCGGCGGCCGGCCAGGCCACCGAGGCGCTCGGCGGCGAGGGCGACCGCGGCGGTGGAGACGGAGGTGGTCGAGCGGCCGATGCCGGTCTCGGTCCGGATGCGCTTGCCCACCTCGAGGGCGTGGCGGAAGAGCATGTGCAGACCCGGTCCGGCCGCGCCCTCGCCGGCCGCCGCCTCCCACGCCTGGCGGACCTGGCCCAGGATCTCGCTCTCACCGAGCACGGCCGAGTCGAGGCCGCTGGCGACGGCGAAGAGGTGGCCGACGGCGGCGTCGTCGTGGAAGGCGTACAGGTAGTCGACGAACTGCTCGGGCGCGAGGTGCGTGAGCTCGGCAAGCGAGTTGCGGACGTCCTGGAGGGCGCCGTGGTAGCGCTCGGCGACGACGTAGATCTCCGTGCGGTTGCAGGTCGAGAGCAGGACCGCCTCGGTGATGTTCTCGCGGCCGGCCAGGTCGTGCAGCGCCTTCGGCAGCAGCTCCGCCGGCACGTTCATCCGCTCGAGCAGCTCGAGGGGGACGCTCCGGTGGTTCAGGCCGACGACGATCACTGCCACGCTGCTCGTCCTCCAACCACTCCGGCGATCAGGGCCCTGGCCTCGTCGACCCGGCCCTGTCGGACCAGGTCGAGCAACCCGCCGTCGAGGGCGTCCCGCCAGGGGAGCCCCTCCGTCGCGATGCCTTCCGATCGTAGGCCGTCGCGCTCCGAAGCCAGCAGTTGGAGCACGACCTCGTACTCGGGGCCGAGCTCGCCCTCGAGCCGGGCCCGCAGCCACGACGCCAGCGCCGGGCTGCGCCCCCCCGTGGCCACCGCCACCGACAGGTCGCCGCGGCGCACGACCGCCGGGAGGGTGAAGGAGCAGTTCGCCGGGTCGTCGGCGGCGTTCACCCAGACACCGGCCGCCTCGGCGTCGGCGTGCACCCGCCGGTTCACCTCGGGATCGCCGGTGGCCGTCAGCACCAGCCGGTACCCGGCCACCTCGCCCGACCGGTAGGGCCGGCGCTCGACCACGACGTCGAGGGCGGCCACGTCCTCGTCCACCTCCGGCGCCACGACGGTGACCCGGGCGCCGGCGGCCAGCAGCCCGATCACCTTCTGGCGGGCGACGCCCCGCCCGCCGACGACGAGGCAGGGTCGGTCCTCGACCACCAGCGTCACCGGGTAGCCCGGGCTCACGCCGGCACCTCCCGCTCGGGCGAGTGCTGCCGGTAGAAGGAGAGGATCTGCAGCTCGAGCGCCAGGTCGACCTTGCGGAGGTAGACGTGGGCCGGCACCGAGACCATCGCCGGCGCGAAGTTCAGGATCGACCGGATCCCGGCGGCCACGAGGGCGTCGACCACCTCCTGGGCCCCGTCGGCCGGCGTGGCGACGACCCCGACGGCGATGCCCACCTCCGCGACGACCTCGGGCAGCTCGTCGACGTGGCGCACCGTCAGCCCGCCGATGCGCTCGCCCACCCGGGCCGGATCGGCGTCGAGCAGGGCCGCCACCGGGAAGCCCCGCTCGCCGAAGCCGCCGTAGCCGGCCAGGGCGTGGCCGAGGTTGCCGATCCCGACGATCACGACCGGCCAGTCCTGGGTGAGCCCGAGCTCCCGGCTGATGTTGAAGACGAGGTAGCGGACGTCGTAGCCGACCCCGCGGGTGCCGTACGAGCCCAGGTAGGAGAGGTCCTTGCGCACCTTGGCGGCGTTCACCCCGGCCAGTTGCGCCAGCCGCTCCGAGGAGACGGTCTCGACCCTGCCCTCGACCAGCTCGTACAGGCAGCGCAGGTAGACGGGCAGGCGGGCCACGGTGGCATCGGGGATGTGGCGCGGCGACGACGGCACGGCCGGCAGCGTACCGGCGTTTCACAAGGTCACAAACCCGCCCGTGCGTCCTCCTCGGTCGGAATTCACAAGGGCACGACGACCTAGGCTCGGCCCCGTGCTCGATCGGCCGACCCGGGTCATGGTGGTCGACGACACCCCCCACGTGCGCCGGATGCTTCGCAGCATGCTCGAGCTCGACGGGTTCGAGGTCGTCGCCGACGCCGGCGACGCCGCCGAGGCGGTGACCCGAGCCGGCGAGGCCGAGCCCGACGTGATCGTGATCGACTACCGGATGCCGGGCACCGACGGCATCGAGACGGCGCGCGAGATCCGGCGCCGGCGCCCCGGGCAGCTCACCGTCCTCTACACCGCCTACACCGACGCCGACCTCGAGCGCCGGGCCGAGGCCGCCGGCGTCGCCCTGGTCCTCGCCAAGGCGGGGGGGCTCGAGCCGCTGGAGCGCGAGATCGGCCGGTTGGTCGGGGAGTAGTGGGTCCGCTGCGGGCGGGACGGGTCCTGTCCCTCACGGGGACCCCTCCCACCTGGATCCTCCCACTTCGTGGGCCCCTCCTGGCGGGCCCCTCCCGTACGGGCCACCCGGCCCGCCCTCCGCTCGTCAGTGGTGAGGACCGCCCTCGAGCTTCTCGCGCTCACTCGTCGGCTCTCGGAGGGGTGGGGGTGGTCTCTGGGGTCCACCCCTGTTGTCGGCTGGGTTCGGCAGCCGGGGTGAGGTCTCTAGAAGGCGAGCTGGACGAACTGGATGGTGGCCGCGAGGAAGATGGCGGCGAGGAGGAGGGCGAGGACGAGGGTGGTGCCGGGCCTCATCGGGGGCCGGTCCGCATGGTGACGGGAACGGTGACGGCCCGGTCGTCGGCGGTGGTGACCACGACCCGGTCGCCCACGTCGAGGCCGAGCTCGGCGGCGGCCGACTGGCGGTCGAGGCAGACCGAGAGCAGCCCGTAGGCGTCGACGACGAGGCCCACCCCGCTGCCCACGGCCCCGTAGGTGGTGGCCCGGACGGCGGCCCGGACCGTGCCGGCGAACCGGATCGCCAGGCGGTCGCCCATCCCCTCGAGGTCGTCGGGACCGACGTTGAGCTGGGCGTTGCCGAAGCGGTCGACCCAGAGGACCTCGGTCTCGACCTCGTCGCCCTTGCGCTCGGCCACCGGGAGCACCCCCGGCAGGAGGCTGAACACGTCGACCTCCGGGCCGAGCTCCTCGAACCGACCGCCGTTGGCGAGGTGGGCGGCCGCCGGCGCGAAGACGTCGCGGGCCGCGAACGTGGCGCCGGGGGCGGCCAGCTGGAGCTCGGTGTTGGTGAGCGCCACCGCCCGCTCGGCCCCCCCGAGCATGGCCACGGCCGAGGCCAGCAGGCCGTTGTCCGGCCCGACGAAGGCGACCTCGCCGCCGGCGGCCTCGATCGCCACCGCCCGGCGGTCGGTGCCGACCCCGGGGTCGACGACGGCGAGCACCACCCCGGGCGGGAGGTACTGGGCCGCCCGGGCCAGGGCCAGGCCGCCGGCCCGCACGTCGAAGGCGGGGATCCCGTGGGTGAGGTCGACCACGGCGGCGTGGGGCGCGAGGCCCCGCAGGACGGCCTTGACGACGCCCACGAACTCGTCCTCGGACCCGAAGTCGGAGAGGAACGAGACGGTGTCGTACCGGGGGGTCACGGCCTCAGGCTACGAGCCGGCCCGCGGCCGCCGGGACGACGGTCGGGACGGACGGGCCGTGGTCGCCGGGCGAGGTGCCGTCAGCCGGCCTGGGTGAACCCGGCGGCGAGGTAGCGGTCGACCTCGTCCTCGGGGACCCGGAACGACTTGCCGACCCGAAGGGCCTTCAGGTCCCCGGCCTTGATCAGCCGGTACACGGTCATCGACGACACCCGCAGGATGTCCGCCACCTCGGCCACGGTCAGGAACCGGGCGCGCTGCTGATCCATCGTCCTCCTCCGCTCCGCTCGGCACGATAGGGGGCGAGGTGCTGGTGTGGAAAGAGGGGCGCCTGATGTTTCCGAACTGTGCGGGACGGGCCGGCGGTGGCTGCTACCCGCCGAGCTGGCGGGCCCGCTCCGTGGCGGCCGCGACCGCTTCGATGAAGGCGCTGCGCACCCCGGCCGCCTCGAGCACCCGCAGGCCGGCGGCGGTGGTGCCGCCTGGGGAGGTCACCTGGGCCCGGAGCGCCTCGGCCGTCTCGCCCGACTCGGCGAGCAGGCGGGCGCTGCCCACCAGGGTGGCGGTGGCGAGGCGCAGGCTGACGTCGCGGGGCAGGCCGGCCAGCACACCGCCTTCGACCATGGCCTCGGCGACCAGGAACAGGTAGGCCGGCCCCGACCCCGACAGCCCGGTGACGGCGTCGAGCAGCGTCTCGGGGACCTCGACCACCTCGCCGACCGAGCCCAGCACGGACCGGGCCCAGGCCACGTCGTCGGCGCCGGCCCCGCTCCCACCGGCGACGGCCGCCGCGCCGGCGCCCAGCACGGCGGCCGCGTTCGGCATCGACCGGACCACGGGGGTGCCGGCCGGGAGGAGCGACTCGAGCGTGGCGAGGGTGACGCCGGCGGCGATGGAGAGCACCCGCGACCCGGCCCCGCCGGCGACGCGACCGATGGCGGCGCAGGCGACCGGCACGTCGAGCGGCTTGACGGCCACCACCGACCCCGCCGCCGCCACCGGCTGCTCGGCGACGAGGACGCCCGGGAACCGGTCGGCCAGCTCGGCCCGGCGGGCCGCCACCGGCTCGACGACGGCCAGGTCGGCCGGCCCGGCGAAGCCGGCCCGCAGGAGGCCGCCGAGGAGGGCCTCGCCCATCCGTCCACCACCGATGATCACCAGCTCCACGGGCGGCGAGGCTAGGGGGTGGACCGGCAGGTGACGGGTTGGATACCCGCCGGCCAAGCCGAGATCAGCCCAGGCAGCTGCGGGGGTTGCGGGGCGACCCGCCGACCCGGGTCTCGAAGTGCACGTGGGGCCCGGTCGAGCGGCCCGTGTTGCCGACCGCCCCGATCGCCTGGCCCTGGCGGACCGTCTGGCCGTCGGAGACGCCGATCCGGCTGAGGTGCCCGTACAGCGAGGTGAGGCCGCCGCCGTGCGACACGACGATCACGTTGCCGTAGCCGCTCTGCACGCCGGCGAAGATCACCTCGCCGGCCTTCGTCGCCCACACGGTCGTGCCGACGGGCGCCCCGATGTCGATGCCGGCATGGAGCCGGCCCCACCGGCTGCCGAACTCCGAGGTGACCCGACCCTTGGCCGGCCAGATGCAGCCCGACGACGAGGCTGCCGAGTCGCCGCCGACCCCGGTCCGGGCCCGGGCGTTGATGACCCTCGTCAGCTCGGCCTCGGCCTTGGCGTGCTCCTCGATCTCGGCGAGGACCTCGGCCTGGCGGCGCTGCACGTCGGCGGCGGCCTTCTCCTTCTCGGCCCTGGCCCGCTGCAGGGCGGCCAGCCGCTCCTCGGTCTCGCGCTTGCGGGCGATGGTCCGGGCGTTGGCCGCCTCGACCGCCTTCTGCTCGACGACGAGGTCCTCCTCGAGGGCGCCGAGCTGGTCGAGGAGGTCGCGGTCCTTGGCCGCCACCGTGTCGAGCAGCGTCTGCTTCCGGGCCGTGGCGGCCAGGTCGCCCGTGCCGACGAGGTCGACGACGTCGGTGTCGCCGGGGGTCATGAACCGGGCCAGGGCCCGGTTCACGAGCACGCCGGTCATGGCCACGATCCGCGCCTGGGTCTCGTCGACGGCCCGCTGGGCGGCCGCCAGCTCCGCCTCGGATGCCGCCGCCGCCTGGCGGGCCGCCGCCACCTGCGCCGTCGCCGCCCGAAGCGAATCGTCGAGCACCTTGGCGGCGTCCTCGAGCTCGTCCTCCGACGCCTCCAGGGCGTTGAGCTGGCGGGCCAGCTGTGCCTTCTTGGCCCGCTCGGCATCGCGCTGCACCCTCGGATCGGCGGTCGCGCCCCCGGCCGGCACCACCGAGGTGGCGACCAGGCCGAGGACGGCCGCCACGAAGAGCGCGAGCTGGCGTCGACGTGCAGGCATCGGGTCCGGGCGTCTCCGTGGGCCGTCGGGTTCGGTCGCGACCGGTGGAGCGGGCCGCCACCGGCGCGGGACCGGACCGTAACACGACCGTCTCGGCGCCCCCGGTGGCGTCGGGCCGGCTCGCACTTCCCCGAGCGAGCCGACCCGACGGCCGAGACCCTAGGCAGGGGTTGACATGAAAAGCAATGGAGAATGCTGAAAGAACCGGAAGGACAGGCAGGAAGGACGGCGAGGAAGGACGGTCAGCCCGGGAAGCGGGAGGCGAAGCCGATCCGGAGGGCGGGCCGGAACCACTGCTCGACGGCCGAGTAGGCCGAGCCGAGCACCCGGTCGAGGTTGGCCTCGTCCACGAGGGCGATCGGGAGCTGGCCCACCAGGTAGACCGCGTCCTCGTCGCCGATGGCGAGCCACAGCCCCCGCGCCGACCGGTTGCGGCGCAGCAGGTGGGCGTAGAGCTCGGCCTCGTTCTCCTCCGGGGCCGGCATGAGGTAGGTCTCGACGTGCAGGGCCCGCTGGCCGAGCGTGAGCCAGACGGTGGTGAAGTCCTTGGCCTCGCCGGCGAGGCGGACGTACCAGCGCCGCTCGTCGCCCTCGGCCCGGTCGACGGCCACGACGGCGTCGTGCTCGACAAGCATGGCGCCGAGCCAGCCGTCGATCGCCTGCTCGAGGCCGTCGAGCGCCGCCTCCGAGGCGGCCGGCATCCCGTCGAGGTACACGGTCAGGGCTCGAGGCCGGGGCGCCGGTCGGCGCGGCTCAGGCGCACCGCAGCCGCTCCCTGCTGGTGACGTCGGCGTACACCCGGCGGAGGCGGGCCGCCGCTGTCGACCACGTGTAGCCCGCGGCCCGCGCCGACGCCGCCCGACCCATGGTCGCGGCCAGCGCGGGGTCGCCCAGGATGCGGTCGACGGACGCCGCGAAGTCGGCGGGGTCGCGGCCGTCGACGAGCAGCCCGGTCACGCCGTCGTCGACGATGGTGCGCAGGCCCCCCACCGCGGCGGCGACGACCGGTCGGCCACAGGCGGCGGCTTCGAGCGCCACCAGGCCGAACGACTCGGAACGGCTCGGGACGAGCACGACGTCGGCGGCCCGGTACCAGGTGGACAGGAGGTGGTGGGGCTGCGGGTCGACGAAGCGGAGCTGGTGGCGCACGCCGAGGACGTCGGCGAGGTCGAGCACCCGAGCCAGCTCGGCCGGGCCGTCGGCACCGCTCGGTCCGCCCACGACGACGAGCTCGGCGGCGGCGTCGCCGAGCTCGGCGAGGGCGGCCACCGCGACGTCGAGGCCCTTCAGGGGCTGGATGCGCCCGACGAACAGGAGCACCGGGTGCTGCGCTGCCCCCCGCCCCCCGGCGGCCGACACCCGGGACGCCGCCGACCACCCGAGCGCGGCCCGGGCGCCGTCGCGGGCGCCCGGCGAGAAGAAGGCGTGGTCGACGCCCGGCGGGACGATCTCGATCCGGTCGGCCGGGGCGCCGAAGTGGGTCCGGAGGTCGGCCGCCTCCTCCTCGCCGTTGGCGAGGATGACGTCGCTGCACCGGATCACCGCCGTCTCGGCCTCGACCCGCTCGAGCGACTCCTCGACGTCGGCATCCGCCTTGACCCGGGCCAGGGTGTGGAACGTCGACACCAGCGGCAGGCCCAGCTCGTGCTTGGCGACGTGGCCGGCGATCCCGGACAGCCAGTAGTTGGCATGGAGGGCATCGACCCCGTCGCCGGCCCGGAGATGGTCGATCACGCCCCGGGTGAACTCGTCGACGAGCCCGGGGAGCGCTTCCTTCGGCACCTCCGCCGCCGGCCCGGCGGGCACGTGGACGACGCGCACCCCGGGCTCGACCCGGACCTCGGCGGGGAGCCCCTCGGCCCAGGCCCGGGTGTAGACGTCGCAGGCCAGACCGGCCTGGGCCAGGGACGACACCAGCTCGCGGACGTAGACGTTCATGCCACCGCTGTCGCCGGTTCCGGGTTGGACGAGCGGGGAGGTGTGGAGCGAGATGACGGCCAGGCGTCGCACGGGAGCTGAACCCTACCGGCGGAGTCGGGATTCGACCCGGGCCGTCGGGCCCGGTCCCGGCCGGCCCCGGACCGGGGTCGGCGGACTCAGCGCAGCAGCGTGTCGACCGAGGCCTCGCCGGTGCGGTAGCGGCGGGTGATCTCGGCCTGGAGCGAGTCGATGCGGTCGTGCAGGGCCCGGCGGTCACGGGACGTGTCGGCCTCGAACCGGCCCAGTCGGACGACGAGCTCGGTGACGTCGGCATCGGCGAGCTCGGTGAGGCCGGCGAGGGTGGCCGGGCCGGCGATGGCGTCGAGGTCGGAGAGGTCGATGCCCTCGGCGTCGGGCGCTAGGAGCTGGGGCAGCCGGCCGTTGCCGGCCGGTCGGGCCCGATCGGCCAGGGCGGCGGTGAGCTCGCGCACGAGGGCCTCGTCGCCGACCGGTCGCTCGCCGCCCTGGGACCGGCGACGCTGCTCGACGCCCACGAGGTCGAGCCGGCCCTGGGCCATCCGGCGCCGGAACGACAGCGCCACCTCGAGCTCCTGGCACTCGGCCCGCTTGGCCCGCAGCTCGGCCATCTCGAGGGTGGCGAGCTCGCCCGTGTACGAGGGATCGAGCACCCGCGCCAGTGCTTCGTGGTCCACGTGCGGAGGCTACCGCCCGACGGGCGCGCCGACGGTCGGGGCGTCAGGCCCGATCAGCGCGCCCGCTCACGGCTCCGGCGGTCCTTGGCGGGACGGGACGCTCCTATGGGTTGTCAAGTGGGTGATGGGCCGGTTTCGAGTTGTCGGTAGAGGTGGCGGGCGATGTAGCGCTTGAGGCAGCGCTTGATGTCGCGGTCGGTCTTGCCCTCGGCTCGGCGGCGTTCGGCGTAGGCGCGGGTGGCGGGGTCGTAGCGGAGCCGGGACAGCACGATGACGTGCAGGGCCCGGTTGAGCTGGCGGTCGCCGGAGCGGTTGAGGCGGTGGCGGGTGGTGAGCCCGCTGGAGGCGGGGATGGGGCAGACGCCGGCGAGCATGGCGAAGGCGGCGTCGCTACGGACCCGGCCAGGGTGGGACCAGGCGCAGAGCACGACGGCGGCGACGATGGGGCCGACACCGCGTTCGTCGAGGAGGTCGGGCCGCCAGGCCCGGACGATGGCCAGGATGGCCTTCTCGTGGGCGGCGGCCTCGGCGGTGAGTTCGAGGGTGCGGCGGGCCAGGGACCGCAGGACGGCGGCGGTCGTGGCGGTCTCGACGTCCCAGGTTGGCTGGACCCGCAACCGGGCGGCGGTGGCGACCATGACGGTGGTCGACTGGCCACGGAACCGGGCCCGGAGGCACTCCGGCGCAGCGGTGACGAGAGCGTTCAGCTGACGCTGGGCGACCGTCGCTGCGTCGACCGCGGAGCGGCGGGCGGCCAGCAGCACCGACAGCGCGGCCCGCTCA
>JBFWQW010000058.1:0-17694 GCA_050249235.1 Acidimicrobiia bacterium
GCCGAGCGGTAGGCCGTCTCCGACCGGGTGCGGAACCACCTGGTGAGGGCGAACAGGACGGGGAAGGCGGCCAGCGACACCAGCGCCAGCGGGAGGTCGCGGAACAGCAGCACCACGCCGATGCCGACGATGAGCAGCATCGACGTGATGAGGTTGACGATCCCCTGCCCGAGCAACTCGGCCACCGACTCGACGTCCGAGGTCTGCCGGGAGATCACCCGGCCGCTGGTGTAGGTCTCGTGGAACGACAGCGACAGCCGCTGGAAGTGGCGGAAGGCCCGCAGGCGCAGGTCGAGCACGACGTCCTGGCCGACCCGGCCGAGGAGCAGCAGGAAGCCGTTGTAGGCGGCCGCGGCGGTGACGGTGACGACGATCATGGCCACGATCACGGTGGCGAGCGGGCGGACCGAGCCGCTGCCGCCGTCGAGCAGCGGCGGGATGCCGCGGTCGATGCCCTGCTGCACGAGCCAGGGGATGGCCAGCTGGCACGACGTGCTGACCGCGATCAGCAGGGCGGCCAGCGCCACCGGGCGCTTGTGGGGTCGCAGCAGGGAGGCCAGCAGGGCCCGGCTCCGGCTGCGGAGCAGGCCGGCCAGGCCGGACGTGGCGACGTCGGCGTCCTCCGTCTTGACCCCCCGCCAGGCGTCGACCCGCTCGTCGCCGGTGACGTCGAGGGGGGCCCCGGGGTCGACCGAGTGGACGATCTCGTCGGGCTCGGGGGCGATGGTCACGTGATCGCCCCCTCGGGCTCCTCGGCCACCTGGCCGAGGATGGCCCGGTAGCGGGGCTCGCTGGCCAGGAGGTCGTGGTGGAGGCCGGTGGCGACGACCCGCCCGTCCTCGAGCAGCGCGGCCCGGTCGGCGAGGGCGACGGTGGAGGGCCGGTGGACCACCACGAGGGCGGTGCACTCGGCCAGGATCGGGCGCAGGGCGGCTTCGACCGCGGCCTCGGTGTGCACGTCGAGGGCCGAGAGCGGATCGTCGAGCACCAGGAGGCGGGGCCGGCCGACGACGGCCCGGGCCAGCGCCAGCCGCTGGCGCTGGCCGCCGGACAGCGACAGACCCTGCTCGCCGATGCGGGTGTCGAGCCCCCACGGCAGCTCGAACGCGAACTGGGCCTGGGCGATCCCGAGCGCCTCGGCCAGCTCGGCGTCGGTGGCGTCGGGCTTGCCCATGAGGAGGTTCTCCCGGACGCTGGCCGAGAAGAGCGAGGGCTCCTCGAAGGCGAAGCCGATCTGGGAACGAAGGCTGTTGACCGAGAGGTCGCGCAGGTCGTGGCCGTCGAGCGTGATGCGACCGGCGGTGGGGTCGTAGAGCCGGGTGAGCAGCGTGGCCACCGTGGTCTTGCCCGAGCCGGTGGCGCCGACCAGGGCGACGGTCTCGCCCGGCGAGATCGTGAGGTCGAGGCCCCGCAGCGGGGTGCGGTCGCTGTCCGGGTACCGGAAGGCGACGCCCTCGAAGCGCACCTCGCCCCGCGCCCGGCCCAGCTGGACGGCGCCGGGCCGGTCGTCGATGACGGGCTCGGTGTCGACGACCTCCCACAGCCGACCGGCCGCGGTCTCGGCCTCCTCGGCCATGGCCAGGATCCACCCCAGGGCCTCGAGCGGCCAGACGAGGGTGAGGAGGTAGGAGACGAAGGCGACGAGCCCGCCCAGGCTGAGCGAGCCGTTGCCGACGGCCAGCACGCCCCCGAGGAGCACGGCCGCCATCGTGACGTTGGGGATGGAGCCGAGCACCCAGACGAAGCGGGTGTGGAGGCGGATCCGGCTCATCTGGGTGTCGTGCAGCGTCTGGCACCGCTCCTGGTAGCCCTCGAACGCCTCGGGCCCCCGGCCGAACGCCTTCAGCACCCGGATGCCCTTCGACGACTCCTCGATCGTCGTCGCCAGGTCGCCGGTCTGGTCCTGGATGTCCCGGACGACGACGTGGTAGCGGGCGACGAAGCGCCGGCAGAAGTAGACGATCGGCACCGCTCCGAGCATCGTGAGCAGCCCGAGCAGCGGCTGGAGCCGCACCAGCAGCACGAAGATCGCCAGCACCTGCACCGCGACGAGCACGAAGAAGATGGCGCCGAACCCGGCGAAGCGCCGGATGATGCCGATGTCGGTGGTGGCCCGGGACAGCAGCTGGCCCGAGCCCCAGCGGTCGTGGAAGCCGACGTCGAGGCGCTGGAGGTGGGCGTAGAGGTCGTCGCGGAGGCGGGTCTCCATGCCCGTGGCGATGTCGGTGAGGAGGCGGCGGCGCAGGTAGGTGAGCGCGATCTCGACGAAGGCCAGGCCGACGGCGAGCAGCCCGAGGGGCAGGATCCCCGCCGTCTCGCCCCGCCTCACCGGCCCGTCGATGACCGCCTTGGCGATCAACGGGATCGCCAGCTGGGCGGCGATGCCGACCATCGCCGACGTCACGACCACCACGATCCGCCCGGTGAAGGGCCGGAGGTAGGGGCCGACCCGCCACAGCGCCCGATCGCGCACGTCCCACCCCCTTCTCAGCGTCGCCCGCCCGGCCGCAGGGCCTCGCAACCCTACGGACTCGACCCCGTCCAGGGTCGGGTCATTTTCCCGATCCCGGGTGGCCCCGGTGTCCCGGGTCCCCGGGGTCAGGCCAGGCGGCCGGCGAGGGCGCCGATGTCGGCGAACGTGCGATACAGCTCGTTGAGGTGGGTGCAGGTGGTGATGCCCCGCAGCTCCCGCCCGACCTCCCGCCGCAGCCCCCGCACGTCGCGGTCGACGAGCTGCCCGGCGCTCGCCACGGCCTGGGGGCACTCCTGGTACGGAAGGGCCCGGGGCACGGCGTCGGCGGCCACGACCCGGAAGGTGGCGGGATCGACCGCGGCCGACACGGTGTACTCGTGGAGCACGCCTTCCGTGCCGTCGGCGTCCACCGAGCTGTCACGGAACATGGCGTCGACGCCGAGGGGGTCGCCGTCGAGGAGGTCGAGGCGGCGCCGGCGGCGGGACGCGAACGGCGGCAGCGGGTCGGTGTCGTGCCAGGCCAGCGGATCGTCCGGCGGCTCGAGGGCGGGCGCGGGCGGGCGGACGAACTCGGCGCCCGATTGCCCCGATCGCATGAGCTGCAGCAGCGTGCCGCCCTCCTGCCATCCGGCGCAGAGGTCGACCCGGGAGGCGAGGTCGATCGACCGGCCCGGCCGGCCCGGCGGCGCGGCGCCCTCGGGGCGGGCGGCGCCGGCCAGCCCGAAGCTCGAGAGGCCGTACCAGGCGGCGACGGCATCGAGCACGAGGTAGAGCAGGGTGCGGTCGTCCCGGTGGTCGGGCAGCAGCTCGTCGACCGTCCGCCGCCACCCGACGAAGGGGTTGGCCCCGAGCAGGCCCTCGAGCCGGGCCTCGACGGGGTCGGCGTCGACGGCGAGGACGCCGGCGGCGGCGTCGACCCGCAGCCGCACCTCGACCTCGCCGAGGACGGTGGCGGTGCCGTCGGTGGCGGTCCGGAGGTCCCTGGCCCGCAGCACGAGCAGCGACGGCCGGCCGGGGCCCTCGGGGTGCAGCCCGTCGAGCGTGGTGGTGCGGCGCACCGAGCCCGGCTGCCGGGGCGGTGTGGCGCCGTGCGGGTCCTTGGGGCCTTGCCGGTCCTGCGGGCCGAGCCCGCTCATCTCGCCATCACCCCGCCATCATCCCGTCATCGCCGGTCGGCGCGCCCGATGCCGTCCAGCCGGCTCGGCGCACGCGGGTCGGCGGCGCGTCGGTCGGCGGGACGTCGCCTCGTCGTCCCGTCGCCCCGTCGTCGTCCGGTGTGGTCCGGTGGCCGAGCACGGCGGCGGCGATCTCGGCCAGGGCGTCGGCCTGGGCGGGGGAGAGGGCCTCGAGGAGCGCCCGGCGCACGGCGTCCGCGTGGCGGGGCGCGGCCCGGCGGAACGCGTCTCGCCCCGCCCGCGTCAGCCGGACGAGCGCGCCCCGGCCGTCGGTGCCGCAGTCCTCCCGGACCACGAGGCCCCGCTCCGCCATCCGCCGGAGTTGGTGGGAGAGCCGGCTCTTCTCCCAGCCCAGGTCGTCCCCCAGGGCGAACATCCGGCTCCCGGTCGGGGGGGCGCCGGCCAGGTGGGCCAGGACGTCGAAATCGGCGCCGGACAGCCCGGCCTCGCGCTGCAGGACCCGCCGCAGGTGGGTGTCGACGGCGGCGTGGGCGGCTGACCAGTCCTGCCAGGCGGCCCGCTCGCGGTCGTCCAGGCCACGGGTGGTCGCCACCGGTCTGACGCTACCGGAACTGGATGACGTATCAACCGGGCGCAGGCCGGTACCGTCGGGCCATGGCCCAGCTCGTCGGGATCGCCCACCTGGTGCTGCGCGTCGCGGACTGGCGCACGAGCGCCCGTTGGTACCAGGACGTCCTCGGCTTCGAGCGCCGCCAGGGGGAGGGGTTCGTGGGCCTGGCCCACCCGGAGGGGACCTTCGTCCTCCTCTTCCGGCCCACCACCGAGGCGCTGGCGCCGTCGTCCGCCCCGGGCCAGCACCTCGACCACGTCGCCCTGCACGTGCCGTCGCTCGAGGCCCTCGAGACCTGGCGCTCGGACCTGGCTGCCAAGGGCATCGAGACCGAGATCGAGCACGCGTCGGTCGGCTCGTCGATCACCCTCCACGATCCCGACGGCCGGGAGGTCGAGCTCTTCACGCCGGCCGAAGGCTCGGCCCTCCGGGTCGGGGCCGCCGGCTAGCAGGGCTCTGAAGGTGGCGGGCCCGGCCCCGCCGCCAAGCGGGGTGGACACGACCGGGCAGCGGCGTCCGTCCGGTGCCAGCCTGGCGGGATGAAGGTGCTGCACCTCAACCTGCCCCCCGTCCCGCCCGAGCTGGCCCGGGAGCGGCTGGCCCCGCTCGGCGCCGAGCTGGTGGTGGCCGAGTCCCGGGACGGCGACGAGGTGCTGGAGGTGGCACGGGACGTCGACGCCATCATCACGGCGGGGATCGGCCGGCTCCTCACCGAGGAGCTCGTCGGCGGACTGCAGCGGTGCCGGCACGTGAGCATCTGGTCGGGCAGCACCGACTACCTCGACCTCGCCCCCTTCACCGCCAACCGCATCTGCGTGTCGTTCGCGGCCGACGCCTGCACCGACGAGGTGGCCGACCACGGCATGGCGATGATGCTGGCCCTGGGTCGCAAGCTCTTCCACTTCGACCGGGTGATGCGGGCAACGAAGGGGGTCTACGTGCCCCACGACCCCATCATCGACGCCGCCAAGCCGCTGCCCCGCCTGTCGACCCTCACCGTCGGGTCGATCGGCTTCGGGCGGGCCGGCATGGCACTGGCCACGAGGACGACCGGCTTCGGGATGCGCTTCCTCGCCTACGACCCGTTCGTCCCGCCGGGCACCGGCGCCGAGCTCGGGGTGGAGCTGACGACCATGGAACGGGTTCTCGCCGAGTCCGACTTCGTGCACCTGTACGTGCCGATGAAGGCCGACACCTTCCACCTGGTCGGGGCCGACCAGCTCCGCCAGATGAAGCCCACCGCCTACCTCATCAACTCGTCGGCCCGGTCGACGGTGATCGACGAGGTCGCCCTCCTCCGGGCGCTGACCGACGGCACCATCGCCGGGGCCGGCCTCGACAACCTCGACATGCCCGAGGGCGTGACCGCCGAGGGGGTCTCGCCCGACGAGGCGGCCGAGCTGACGGCCAACCCCATCCTCGCCCTTGACAACGTGATCCTCACGCCCCACATCGCCCACGTGTCCGACGACGCCTACCGCACCATGCAGCACCGGGTCTGCGACGACGTGGTGGAGTTCTTCGGGGGCCGGTGGCCGGCGCTCGTCGCCAACCCCGCCGTCAAGGAGCTGATCGGGACACCGCCCGGCTGAGCGGCGGGCTGCCGCGGCCGGGGGCATCGGCCGGGGCTGGGGCTCATCCCGGCATGAAGCGGGCGTCGTAGCCGTCGGCGAGGTCGTACAGGGCCTTGCCGCCGTCGCCGCCGAACGAGGAGCCGTGCATGATCGCCAGCGTCGACGGGGCGAGGTCGCCCAGCCGGCGCAGCACGTCGGTGGTGTCGGGCGCGAGGCTGCTCGCCCGGAAGACGGTCTCGGCGTCGAGGGCCGGTCCGACCACGTCGCCCGTGACGAGCGCCGGCCCGCCGCCGAGGTGGCTGAACAGGTCGCCGCACAGGAGCGTGCCGGTGGTCTCCTCGAAGAGCACCTGGGCCTCCCAGCCGTGGGGGACGTGGGGTGTGGCGATCATCCGGACCCGCCGGCCGCCGAGGTCGATCACCTCGCCGTCGTCGAGGGGTCGGGGGGGCCGGTCGCAGAGGTCGTCGAGCGACACGTCGCAGCCGAGGGCGCCGTGGGCGACGGTCGCGTCCGGAGCCGCCGCCAGCCACATGTTCACCGAGCCGCACTCGTCGGACTCGACGTGGCCGAAGGTGATCCAGCGGAGGCGCTCGACGGGCACGACCCGGGCCACGGCCTCGGCGACCAGCGGGAACATGCCTCGGGGTCCGGTGTGGAAGAGCAGCGGCTCCTCGGCCACCACGAGGAACTGGTTGAAGCTGAAGCCGGCCGGCGGTGCCACCTCGGGCACGTAGGTCGAGAGGCGGTAGATGCCGTCGGCGATCTCGTCAAGGTTGGTCTCCATGCCCCGGTGGCGTTCAGCCCGGACCGGTGCCGTTCAGTCAGGACTGAACGCTCCAGACCACCTGGTCGTCGGGGTGGGGCTCGTAGGCGCAGTAGATGCCGGTGCGGATCCGGCGGTCGAGGACCGCGCCCGACTCGGGGAGGGCCTCGACCAGCCGGGTGATCGCGGACCGGAGCGCCCGGGTGACGTTCAGCCTGGCCCGCTCGGTCGCCGACGACGCCCGCCGGTCCCGCCCGCCGATGCCGAAGGCGCGGGCCAGCTCGGCGACGACGGCGTCGAGCTCGACCTGGAGGCGGGCGGCCCGGTCGTCGGCTCCCGCCTCGAGCTCGTCCTCGATCTCCGAGCGGAGGGTCTCGACCCGTCGCCGGTAGGCGTCCCGGGCCGCCCGGTCGAGCTGCGGGCCGGCGTCGCCGAGCCGGCGCCGGTCGACGGCGGTGGCCGGATCGGCGGCGCCCTCGACCCGGTCGACGAGCTCGAGCACCTGGCGCTCGGTGCCCGGCCGGGCGAGGAGCTCGGCGAGGTACCGGAGCCCCTTCGTCGGGCGCAGGCGGACCTGGGTGTCGCCGCAGGCCGCGGTCCACCACCTCGGCCCCGGCGCCAGGGTGGCCACCCGGCAGGTGGGGGGTGCCGTCGACCGGGCGAGGCCCACACCGAGCCGGTCCAGGAGGGCGGCGTCCTCGGGCGCCACGTCGACGTCCACGCGGGCGAGGGCGGCGGCCGCGGCCCGGGCGTCGAGGACGGCGGTGGCCCGGTCGCCGGCGGCCTCGTGGTGCCGGGCCAGGTCGAGCAGCAGCGGGACGCGGAGCAGTGGGAGATCGGCGGTCCCGAGGCGGTCGAGGCCGTCCTGGAGGTGGGCGACGGCACCCCCGTCGTCACCGACCGCGGCCCGGACCCTGGCCCGCACCCGGGCCGCGGTCGCCTCGACGACGGGCAGGTCGACGCCGTCGAGCCGGGCGTCCATCTCGTCGACGGCGGCGCCGGCCTCGACCGGCCGGCCCCGGCCCAGCTCGCCGTCGGCGAGCACCGCCAGGAGGGCCGCGGCTCGGATCCGGTCGGCGCCCACCAGTCGAAGGCCGCGACGGGCGGTGGCGCACGCGAGGTCGTGGTCGCCCCGGGCCAGGTGGAGGCGGGCGCTCGGGAGCAGGGCCTCGATGTGGTCGTCCCGGCCGAGCAGGAGGGCCTCGGCCTCGTCGAAGCGGCCCTGGAGCAGGCGGAGCTCGGCCAGGGCGATGGAGGTGTGCCAGTCGGCGCCCGGGACCGTGGCGGCGACCAGGGCCCGGGACCGGACCAGCACGACCTCGGCTTCCTCCCAGCGCCCGAGCAGGCTGAGGAGGCTCACCTGGACCCGGTCGCAGTGGCTGCTGAGGATCGACGCCGGGCCGGCCTCGGAGCCGATCAGGCCGTGCCGGCGCAGGAGAGGGCTCCAGGCTTCGAAGCGTCCGAGGTCGGCGGTGTGGTAACAAGCCGTGAAGAAGGAGCACGCGGACTTGGCCGCCGTTTCCTGCTCGTCGGCGCCGCCACCGCAGGCGAGCGCCATCGCCTCGTCGAGCATGGCCATGCCCTCGGGGACCCGCCCGGCCTCGACATGGGCGAGACCGCAGTCGGCCAGCGCCTTCGCCTCGAGGTTGACGTCGCCGAAGCGGCGGGCCCGGTCGAGTGCCAGCTCCGCCCGGGCCCGGAGGACGTCCGGGTCGGGCACGTCGCAGCCCATGGCCGCCACCGCGACCCAGCCCTGCTCGACGCACGGCTCCTCGTCCTCCACCAGGTGGATGGCGCGGGTGAACCAGCCCCTGGCGGCGATGCGGTTGGAGAAGGCGTTGGCGTAGAGATCACCCAGCCGGGCGCAGGCCAGCGCAGCCCGGCGCCGGTCGCCCGCCGCGGTGTGGCCGCGGACGGCCGCCGCCAGGTGGGCGACCGCGGCGTCGAGGTCGGAGGCGGCCATCGCCCGGTCGGCCGCGACCAGGCTGGCGGCGGGATCCGGGGAGGCCTCGGGGCGTGGCTCGGGCGGGGCCGGCGGGCGACCGGCCGGCTCGGCTGGCGTCACCTCCTCATGGTCCCACGGCGCGCCGGCCGGGCGCTCAGCCCGGCCGGACCATGCGCACGCCGCCGCTGGCGAGTCGACCGTCGACCCGGTCGACCTCGACCAGCACGCCCACGCCCTTGCACTGGGCGTCGGCCCGGCGCTCGGGCTCCACGGTCGAGTCGTAGATCGCCTGCCTGGTCGCCTCGTCGGCGACCACCCGGCCCCGACCCTTGATCTGCAGCGTGGCCCGCTCGGCGGTGTTCCGGTACCAGAACGTCAGCCGGTCGTTGGCGGCCAGCGCCCCGGCCAGGCCGCCCTCGGCCTTGCGGATCCAGATCTGGAGCTCCGTGTCGGAGTTGACCTTCACGGAGCCGCGCAGCGACAGGCTCGGCTGCCCGTCGGCGTCCACGTAGGCCACGACGACCGGGACCGCCTTGGCCAGGGCGTCGTCGATCGCCTCGGCCACCGGGCCGAGGAGGGACACCGGCCGGATCTCGGCGGGTGGGGCCGGCACCAGCGTCTGGTCGACGCGGGTGACGAGCCCGTCGTCGACGCCGAATGCCACCTCGAGGCCGCCGATCACCGCGCCCGCCGGTGCCGTGGCCCGGATGCGAACGGTGCTCCCGTCGACCACGGGCTCGGACCAGACGGCACCGTCCATCGCCGCGAGGAGCCGGGGCGAGGCGGCCGCCCGGGCCACGGCGTCCGGCCCCTCGGCGGCGTCGGTCGGGAACGCACCGACCACCGCCGGCGAGAGCACGGGCACGAGGACGGTGACGGCACCCTCGGGGTCGCCCAGCGCGCCCGTCCAGGCCGCCACGACCCGCGCCACCGCTGCGATGTCGGTCATGGCGCCGACCGTACCTCCCGAACGTCGTCGACTCGGAGGGGACCATCCCCACTCGGTCGACGAAGAACGGGGGCGTCCAGCGGGTCCGGCCGGGTCCGGGGCGCTAGGAACGGGTCGTGGCCCTGCCGAACGCCTTCCGGTCGCTGCGGAACCGGAACTACCGCCGCTACTTCATCGGCCAGGTGATCTCGCTGTGCGGCACCTGGGCCCAGAACATCGGCCTCGGGTGGCTGGTGCTCGAGCTGTCGGACGACAGCGGCGTGGCCATCGGGGTCGTCACGGCGATGCAGTTCGTCCCGGTGCTGCTGTTCGGGCTCTGGGCCGGACTCCTCGCCGACCGCTTCGACAAGCAGCGCTTCATCGTCGCCACCCAGGTGGCGCTGGCCGTGCTGGCCGGCGTCCTGGCCTTCGTCGACCTGGTGGGCGTGGTGAACCTGCCGATGGTCTACGGCCTGGCCTTCCTCTTCGGCGTGGCCACCGCCTGCGACACGCCCGCCCGGCTCTCGTTCGTCGTGGAGATGGTCGGACCCGAGGACCTCCCGAACGCGCTGGCCCTGAACAGCGCGGTCGTGAACGCCGGGCGGATCATCGGTCCGGGCATCGCGGGCTTCGTCATCCTCACGGGTGGGACCGGGCTGTGCTTCGTGATCAACGCCCTCTCGTACGTCGGGACGATCATCGCGGTCACGTCGATGCGGAAGGGAGATCTGCAGCAGCCGACGCCGGTGGCGAGGGGCAAGGGCCAGGTGCGGGCCGGGCTCCGCTACACGTGGGCCACCCCGCTGCTCCGCGCCGACATGCTGCTCGTCGCCTGCGTGAGCCTGGTGGCCTTCAACTTCCCCGTCGTCCTGCCGCTGCTGGCCAAGGTGACCTTCGACGGCGACGCCGGCACCTACAGCCTCACGGCGTCGGCCATGGGCGTCGGAGCGTTCGCCAGCGCCCTCGTGCTGGCGTCGCTCGGCCGGCCCTACGGCCGGCGCCTCGTGATCGCGTTCCTCGTGCTGGCCGTGACGATGTGCATGGCGGCCGCCTCGCCCAACCTCGGGGTGCTGCTCGTGCTGCTCACCGTCATCGGGGCCGGTCAGGTGATCGCGGCGTCGAGCGCCAACGCCATGGTGCAGCTCGACGCCGACCCGGCCATGCGGGGCCGGGTCACCGCCATCTTCTCGCTGACGACCCAGGGCGTCACGCCCTTCGGCGGCGTGCTCGCCGGCGCCGTGGCCCAGCTGGCCGGGCCCCGGTGGGCGATGGGGATGGGCGGCATCGGCGCACTCGTCGCCGTCGTCGTGTTCGGCGGCCTCCTCCTGCGCGACCATGCCCAGGCGCCCCACCGCCGGCCCCGCCCGGTGGAGCCGGCCGCCGTCGCCTGACCGGCCGGGGGCCGCGACCCGTGGTGCCCGACGGTCCGGCTTCAGGTGGCCGTCGCCGTCGCCGATAACGCTCGGGTGCGCCGTCTCGCCGCGACCACGGGCGTCGTGGCCCTGGTGGCCGTGGCGTCGCTGGCCGCGTCCGACCGCAGCGACGCGGCGCCGCCGCCCGGCGCCGAGGCGTGCCCGGTCTTCCCCGACGACAGCTACTGGCACGCCGACGTCTCGGGGCTGCCGGTGCACGAGCGCAGCGCGGCCTGGCTGGCCACGATGGGCGGCGGCGGCCGGCGCCTCCACCCCGACTTCGGGCCGAGCGGCGGTGCGCTCCCGTACGGCATCCCCTACGACGTGGTCGGTGGCGGCGAGCCGAAGGTGGGCGTGCGCTTCGACTACGACGACGAGAGCGACCCCGGCCCGTACCCGTTCAGCGAGCGCACCACGATCGAAGGTGGCTCCGACCGCCACGCCCTCGTGATCGACCGGGACGCGTGCGTGCTCTACGAGCTGTTCGCCGCCGACTGGAACGGGGGCGACCCGACGGCCGGATCGGGAGCGGTCTACGACCTGCGCTCGAACGCCCTGCGGCCCGACGGCTGGACCTCGGCCGACGCCGCCGGACTACCGATCTTCCCGGGCCTGCTCCGCCTCGACGAGGTCCGCGCCGGCCACGTCGACCATGCCGTGCGGGTGACGGCCAGCCAGACCGACGGCTCGTACCGCTGGCCGGCCCGGCACGAGGCCAGCTCGGCGAACGACCCGAACCGGCCACCGATGGGGGCGTGGTTCCGGATGCGGGCCGACGTCGACATCTCCGGCTATCGGCCGGAGACCCAGGTGATCCTCACCGCCTTCAAGACCCACGGCCTGATCGTCGCCGACAACGGGTCGAACTGGTACTTCACCGGCTCGGCCGACGAGGGTTGGGACGGCGCCGTGCTGGACGAGCTGAAGTCGATCAGGGCCGAGTCGTTCGAGGCCGTCGACGCCTCGGCCCTGATGGTGTCGCCCGACTCGGGCCGGGCCAGGTCCGTCACGGGCCCGCCGCCGCCGGCCCTCCCCGACCTGTCCGGCTTCGCCACCCGACCGGCGCCCGGTCCCGAGAAGCCGGGGACCACCGGCTCGACCACGTCGGCGCCGGCGCCGCCGGCCGCGGCCGAGCCGGCCCCGACCACGGCCACGACCCAGACCACGACCACGACCGGCCCGGCCGGAGGTGAGTTGACGGCCAGGTCGCCGGTCACCGACGCCGGTGACCCTGGTCCGAGCGGCCTCACCCTCGCCGCGGTCGTGACCGCCGTCGCCGCCCTCGGGGGTGCCGGCTGGCGGCTCCGGCGCCGGCGCCGGCCCGGGCGGGCTCCCGGGGCGCCCGTCTGAGCCCGGGTCGAGGCGCGCCGGTGGGTGCCACCACCGGCTGGACAGGCGGGCGCGGCCGGAGCCGCAGGGATACGTTCGACGCCCATGACGCTGGTCCAGCCCCGCAACTTCCACCGCCTCGCCCTCGCCGTGAACGACGTGCCGGAGGCCGCGGCCTGGCTCGTGAAGATGTTCGGCGCCATCCCCATGGGCGGCGCCGAGGCCACCGTCTCGGAGGGCCTGCCCGGCACGGCCACCAAGCTCCAGTGGGTCGGCGGCTACCCGGTGATCCTGCTCGGCGGCGGCCTGGTCGAGCGGTTCCTCGAGCGCCAGGGCCCCGGCGTGCAGTCGTGGGCCTGGGAGGTCGACGACAACTGGCACGTCGAGCACCTCGTGCGTGACCGGGGCATCGACGTCATCTCGGTCAACATCCAGGGCCGCTTCTTCTTCATGCACCCCAGCCAGACCCACGGCCTGCTCATGGAGTGGTGCGACGGCAAGATGCCCCGCGACCCCCGGGCCGCCGAGCCGGGCAAGGGCGTCGTCGAGGTGACGGAGATGGCGTGGGTCACGGGTGTCGTGGCCGACGCCGATGCGGCGGCCGAGTGGCTCTCGAGCCTGGCCGAGACCACCGAGGTGGACACCAACGCCAAGGGGCCCGAGGCGCTGGAGCGCACGATCGACCTGAGGGTCGGCGACATCACCGTCCGGTTGGTCACGCCCCGCACGCCGGAGAGCCGCTACGCGTCGTTCCTCGAGAAGGGCCCTCGGGTCCACTCCTTCGCCATCCGGGTGCCCGACCTCGACGCCGCCCTCGTCGCCCTCGACGCCGAAGGCATCCCCACGGTCTACCGGGAGGGCAGGCTGGCCTCGACCGATCCGGCGTCGACGCTCGGCCTCCGCATCGACTGGACCAGCTGAACCCCGGCGGGGCCGTTTTGGGCCCGGAGCGGGGTCAGCTCTCGAGCGAGCTCGGGTCGGCGGGCACGTCGACGGCGTGCTCCCGGAGGATCTCGAGGGGCACGATGTCGAGCGCCCGCTCGTGGGTGCAGGCCAGCACCACCGGCGCGCCGGCGCCGTCGTGGTGGGCCCGCAGCCAGTTGACGGCGGTGACGCACCACCGGTCGCCGGGCACCAGGCCGGGGAAGCGGTACTGGGGCATCGGCGTCGACAGGTCATTGCCGATCCGGCGCTGGTGGTCGAGGAACTCAGCCGTCACCACGGCGCAGATGGTGTGGCTCCCGAGGTCCTCCGGCCCGGTGCTGCAGCACCCGTCCCGGTAGAAGCCGGTGAGCGGGTCGGTGCCGCACGGCTCGAGCTCGCCGCCCAGCACGTTGCGCTCGCGCTCGCCCTCGCCCTCGGCCACGGCGCCAGTATCGCCGACCGGCGCGACGCCGATCAGCGCCCGGTGCCGGACGCGGTCCGGGCGATCCAGTCGTCGATGAGCCAGCGGGCGATGCTCATCGGGCCCGGGACGCCGGGGAGCTCGTCGGGCGCGAACCACCGGGCATCGGCGATCTCGTCCTCGTCGCAGACGACGTCGCCGCTCTCGTAGCGGGCGTTGAAGCCCACCATGAGCGAGTGGGGGAACGGCCAGGGCTGGCTCCGGCGGTAGAGGAGCTCGCCCACCCGGACGCCGACCTCCTCGTGCACCTCCCGCCGGACGGCCTCCTCGAGCGTCTCGCCAGGCTCCACGAAGCCGGCCAGGCAGGAGTACATGGACGCCGGCCACCGGGCGTTGCGGCCGAGGAGCACCCGGCCGTCGTCCCGCTCGATCAGGGTGATGACGGCGGGGGCCAGGCGGGGGAAGGCGGTGAGGCCGCAGGCCGGGCAGCGCCGGGCCCGCTCGCCGGGCGCCTCCACCGTCGCCGCCCCGCAGCGCCCGCAGAAGCGGTGGGTGCGGGCCCACTCGACGAGCTGCACGGCTCGGCCGGCGAGCACCCAGGACTGCTCGTCGAGGTTCCCCCAGAGCGCCATCAGGTCGGCGAAGGCGGGGGCGCCCCCGAAATCGAGCGCGAAGGCGACATCGCCCTCGGTGCCGTCGGCGTCGATGGCCCAGCAGTGCCGCCCCGCCAGCGTGCCGAGGAAGAGCCCGTCCGGGTGGGCGTCGAGCGCCGGGTCCGGGATGTCGGCGAGGACGACGCGCGAGCCCCGGACGGCGATCACCAGCGCCGGCCCGTCGGACGGGAGGTCGGTGCGCAGGGAGGGCACGAACACCCCGCGAGTGTGCCCCGGCGCCGCGGGTGGACGGCGGGTCGCGGCGCGAGTGAGACGGCCGCCCCGCCGCCCGGCGCCAGCGGTCGATCAAGCCGCGTCGATCAGGCCGCGTCGGCCGGGCCGCGTCCTTCAGGCGGCGCCGAATCAGGCCGCGTCGGCGACGACCCGCACGACCACGATGCGGCCCTCGTCGATGTTCCGCCGCAGGACGGCCGCCTTGGTGGCGAGGTCCGGGACGACGAGGTGGGGGCCGAGGGCGCCGGTCGGCGCGGCCAGCTGGCGGAGGTAGCCGACGGCCTCGTGGGTGAGGTCTTCCCACGAGCGGACGTCGAAGCCGGCGCCGGCGAGCAGGTCGCGGGTCTCGTCGGGCGTGGCGAGGTGGCTCACGGCGGCCTCGTCGGCCCACGGGACGGGGAAGTGGATGGGCTGGTTCGGCCCGGCCAGCAGGTCGAAGCAGGCCAGCCGGCCGCCGGTCACGACCACCCGGCGCAGCTCGGCGAAGAACCGGGCCTTGTCCGCCACGTTCATCGAGGCGTGCTGGGTCCACACCACGTCGAACTCGCCATCCGTGAAGGGCAGGTCGAGGGCGTCGCCCTGCTGGAAGGTGACCTTGTCGTGGAGCCCGACCCGGCGGGTCAGCTCGGTCGCCACGTCGCACAGCTCCTGGGTCAGGTCGATGCCCGTGACCTCGCAGCCCAGGTTGGCGGCGAGGTAGCGGGCCGGGCCCCCGATGCCCGAGCCGACGTCGAGCACCCGGTCGAGCTCGGTGACGGCGGCCCGCTCGGCGAGGGCGATGGTGGCCGTCCGGCCGAGCAGGTGCAGCTCCTCGGCAGGCGCCAGCGCCGACGCGTCGAGTGCGTCCGGGTCGAGCCCGGCGTCGCGCAGCGCCCCGAGCACGGTCTCGAGCAGGTCCCCCCGCGTGTACTGCTCCTGCACCGCATCGGCCATGGCCGGCAGGCTAGGAGTTCGGGCCGGACCGGACCCGCGGGTGTCGACCATGCTGGCGGCATGGAGCAGATCATCGCCGGGGTGTTCGTGGTCGACCCGGCCGACCGCCCCGCCTGGCTGGCCTCCCGGGCCGAGCTCATGCGCCGGTCCCGGGCCGAGCCCGGGTGCATCACCTACGTCTTCGCCCCGGACCCCATCGATGACGGCGTCGTCCAGCTCTTCGAGCGCTGGGAGTCGGCGTCGGCGCTCGAGGCCCACCGCCAGGTCCTCGCCGCGTCCCCACCTCCCGACGCCGGCGTCCCCCTCCTCTCCTCCGACGTCCGCTTCTTCACCGCCACCGAGGTCCCCCGCTAGTAGAACCGTCCGCCACCCCGGAGCCCAGCCATCCCCCCCCGACGGTGCGGAGGCGCCAGCCGGAGCGAGCCTCCCCGGACCGTACGGCTGCGTGCACGCCCAGCGGCGCAGGCGAGCCCCCTGGGCGAGCCGGAGCTGCGCATCAACACAGCGACGCTGCGGAGCGCCAGCGGAGCGAGCCTCCCCGGACCGTACGGCTGCGTGCACGCCCAGCTGCGCAGGCGAGCCCCCTGGGCGAGCCGGAGCTGCGCATCAATACAGCTACCGTCACACCGTGCACGACGGGGGGTTGGCGAGGGCCGTGGTCGCGGCGGGCGGGCTGCTCGTGGCGCTGGTCCTCGTGGTCGTCGCCATCTCCGACCCGCCGGCCGGGTTGGCGGACATCGGCGATCCGGGCTGGGTGGCCGACGTGATGATGGGATCGGTGGCGGTCACGGCGATCGTGGGGGCCATCGTCATCCCGGTGGCCCTGGTGCTTGCGGCCGGGGGACCGACCGGGCCGAACAAGAAGCTCCGAACGACGAAGTCGTGGCTCGTGCGGGCGATCGGGCCGCTCGTGCCGCTGCTGATCATCTTCGTGCTGGTGGCCTGGATGCGGCAGTCCGGCAACCGGGTGCCGCTGGCGGACACGATCTTCGGCTCGTCCGACGTGGCCTCGGAGTCCGACGGCACGGGCGAGGAGCGCCGTGCCCGTCCGACCAACTGGGCCGTCGTCGGGCTCACCGCCGCCGGCCTGGCGGTGCTCGGGACGGCGGCGGTGATCGCCATCCGTCGCGACGGACCGGCCCCGCCCCCCGAACCGGAGGAGGGCTGGGAGCGGGTGTCGCTGGCGGAGGCGGCCCAGGCCTCGATCGAGGTGCTCGAGGAGGAGCCCGACCATCGCAAGGCCGTGATCGCGGCCTACGCCCGGATGGAGCAGCTGTTCGGCGCGGCCGGCCTGCCCCGGCGCCCGGCGGAGACGGCGCGCGAGCACGTCGACCGGGCCCTCGACCGGCTCGGCGCGCCGGCCGACGTCGTGGCCGTGCTGGCCCAGCGCTTCGAGGAGGCCCGCTTCTCGACCCGCCCGATCGGCCCCGACGCCAGGGCCGCCGCCGTCGATGCCCTCACCCGGCTCCGGGACGAGATGCAGCCCGAGGTCACGACGGTGACGGGATGATCATCGAGCTCGCCGCGGCGGCCGTGGTGGCGGCGGCCCTGGTCCTCCTGCTCGTCCGGGGCCGGGCGGCCATGCCGACCGCGCCGCGGCTGCGGACGTCACCGCCCCGCCGCCGGGCCCGTCGGTCGCGGCTGCGGCGCCTGCGCTCCCGCCTGCCGGGCCGGCTCCGCGGCCGGCGGCCGGCCGCCGACGACGCGCCGACCCGGCCCGAGGACGAGGAGCTGGCCCGGGTGCTCCGGCTGTCGACCCGCACCGCCGGCGACGTCCACCACCTGCTCCGCCCGGTGCTCGCCGACATCGCCCGGGGCCGCTTCGTGGCCCGGGGCATCGACCTCGACACCGCGCTCGTCGCCGAGCCGGCACGGATCCGTGCTCTCCTCGGCGACGAGCTGTCCGACCTGCTCGACCCCCGCCGCCCGCTTCCGGACGACTTCTTCGGCGCTGGCATCCCGCTCGTTGCGATCGAGGCCCACGTGGCCCGACTGGAGGCGTTGTGACCCTAACCCCCAAGGAGACGGCGGCCCGTGCGGCCGACGTGCTCGACGAGATCGAGCGGGCCGTCGTCGGCAAGCGCCCGGTGCTCGAGCTGGTGCTCGCCGCGCTGCTCGCCGACGGGCACGTGCTGCTCGAGGACATGCCCGGGCTGGCGAAGACCCTCATCGCCCGGTCGTTCGCGACGGTGACGGGCCTGGACTTCGGACGGGTGCAGTTCACGCCGGACCTGATGCCCGCCGACATTACCGGCTCGGCGATCTACGACCAGCGGTCGGGCTCGTTCACGTTCCAGCCGGGCCCGGTCTTCACCAACCTGCTGGTCGCCGACGAGATCAACCGCACGCCGCCGAAGAC
>JBFWQW010000059.1:0-17563 GCA_050249235.1 Acidimicrobiia bacterium
CACCCCGATCACGCCGCGCTCACCACACACGCCCCCAATCGAGGCGCGCCACCGCAAACCGGCCCACCGCCATCACCAGCCAGCCGCCCCGCCCCAACACGTCGCAACCCGCGCATCTGGGTCAGAGCGGGGTGTTGTCGTGGGACCGCCCGGGCAGGCGCTCGCGCTTGCTGCGCAGCATGGCCAGCGCGCCGGCCACCGACCGCCTGGTGTCGGCCGGATCGACGACGGCGTCGACCAGGCCGTGCTCGGCCGCGACCCAGGGCGTGAGCAGGGTGGCCTCGTAGTCAGCCTCGGCCTCGGCCCGGGCTTCCGGGGTCGACCGGCGGTGGAGGATCTCGACGGCTCCCTTCGCTCCCATCACCGCCAGCTCGGCCGACGGCCAGGCGAGGCAGACGTCGTTGCCCATGGTCTTGGAGTCCATGACGATGTAGGCCCCGCCGTAGGCCTTCCGGAGCACGAGGCAGACACGCGGCACGGTGGCCCGGGCGTAGGCGGACACGAGCTGGGCGCCATGGCGGATGATGCCCCGCCACTCGAGGTCCTTGCCGGGGAGGAACCCGGAGGTGTCGACCAGGGTGAGGATCGGCAGGTTGAAGGCGTCGCAGAGGGCGACGAACCGGGCCCCCTTCTGGCTGGACGGGATGTCGAGGGTGCCGGCCAGGGCGATCGGCTGGTTGGCGACGATGCCGAGGGGCCGCCCGTCGACGGTGGCCAGGGCGGTGACGAGGTTGGGGGCCCAGCCGGCCCACAGCTCGAGCACCTCGCCCTCGTCGGCGAGCGCGGCGGCGACGAGGCGGACGTCGTAGGAGCCGGTCGACGCGGCCGGGATCAGGGCCGTGAGCTCCGGGGTGGCCCGTTCGACGGGGTCGTCGGTGGGGATCGTGGGTGGCTCGTCGTCGCAGCTGTCCGGCAGGTGGGCCAGCACCGCCCCGAGGAAGTCGAGCGCGCCGGCCTCGTCGGTGGCGACGTGGGCGACGACACCCGAGGTCCGGCGCAGCGAGGCCGGACCGCCCAGCTCCTCGCCGTCGAGCACCTCGCCGGTGAAGGCGGCGATGGCGGCCGGGCCGCTCACGTAGGCGGCCGCCGCTTCGGTGGCCACGACGACGTCGGCCATGCCGAGGAGGAGCGCCGACCCCCCGACGGCCGGCCCGGTGATGGCGGCCAGGACGGGGACGACCCCGGCGCAGGCGGCGATGGCGGCCGCCGCCCGGCCCCAGCCGTCGAGGGCGCCGACCCCGTCGTCGAGGTCGGCGCCGGTGGACGCCAGCACCAGCACCAGCGGGCGGCGGAGCCGGTGGGCCAACGTGGCCGCGGCCTCGAGGTTCGTGGCCCCGGCCTCGTCCAGGGAGCCCCCGCAGGCGCCGTCCCGGCTGCGGGCCAGCACGACCCGGCGTCCGGCCAGCTGGGCCGTGCCGACGGCGACGGAGCCCGGCACCCCGGCCCGCACCGCCTGGCCGGTCATCGCGGTGACGCTACAGAAGGTGCGACCGGCGGTGGCTCATGCCTCTCGGTCCGGGCCTCTCTCGGTCCGCGCCGACCGCCCGGGGCGGTGCTCAGCGGCCGGTGGGCCGGGCCGTGACCGCGATGCCGAGCAGCTCGCGGGCCCGGCTCGTGACGACCTCGACGATGCACTCGGCGAGCGCCCGGCTGGGCGCCGACGGCAGGCCCCGGCGGCGGACGGCCAGGCCGACCCGGCGGACCGGCGGGTCCTCGATCGCCACCCGGTGCCAGGCAGCCGTCTCGACGTGGGGGACGCCGCTGGAGGGGAGCACCGACGGGCCGAAGCCCTGGAACGAGAGCTCGGCGATGAGCCGGAGCCCGTCGAGCTCGGCCATCGTGCGTAGGGCCACGCCGGCCTCGGCCGCGGCGTCGTCGAGGTCGACCCGGATCGACGTGCCGGGAGGGGGCAGGAGGAGCTCGTGCTCGGCCAGCTCGGCCAGGCCGACCTGCTCGCGGTGGGCGAGGGGGTGGCCCTCGGGCACGACGACCACGAGGTCCTCATCGAAGAGCGGGTCGACCTTCACCTCGGGGTCGGTGACCGGGAGGTTGACGATCGCCAGGTCGAGGTCGCCGGCGACGAGGGCGGGCAGCAGGCTGGTGGTGTTCCCCTCGAGGACGCCGACCTCGACCCGGGGATGGCGGTCGGCCACCAACCGGAGCAGCGGGGGGACGAGCCAGGGTCCGGGGGTGCCGATCACGCCCAACCGGACCCGTCCGACGACCTCGTCCCGCAGCGAGGCCACGTCGGCCGAGAGGGCGGCCAGCTCGGCCTGCACCCGGCGGGCCCGGGCGACCACGGCCACCCCCTCCTCCGTGAGCCGACCGGCGGCCCGGTCGACGAGCGTCACGCCCAGCTCGCGCTCGAGCCTGGCGATGTGGGTCGACACGTTCGACTGCACGGTGTGCAGCACGTCCGCGGCGGCGGAGAAGGTCCCCGTCTCGGCGACGGCGACCAGGGCGGCGAGCTGGCGGAGGTCCATCTGCTTCAAGGATGCCATGCATCGAGAAGAACTGTTGGAAAGATCAGCGGAACCGGTGCAGACTGCTCCTCAACAAGGACGGTCGATCCACCACCCCCCCCGGTGAGATCCCGTCCGTCAACGAGCGAGCGGCTGGTCCAACCCCCCCCCCGGACCGGCCCTCGTTCGTTTTGTCCCTCCATCCCACCCCGCCGCCGACCGAAGGATCGAACTGCATGGCACGATCGGGCGACGTGGTGGCGGTGGAGGAGAGCACGCCGATCCCGGCCGGCCAGTCGGTGGGGGGCCGGCCGCGGGGTGGTCGGGTGATCGCGATCGCGGCCCGGGCGTTGGCCGGCCTCGTGCTGCTGCTGGTCGTCGGCAACCTCGCCATCGTCGGCGCCTGGAAGGTGAACGCCGCGGCTGCATCGGGGGCGCCGTTCCGGGTCGACGGCGTCGACAACTTCCGGGTGGTCGACGCCCGGGTCTGGCGCGGGGGTGCTCCCGACGGCGCCCGGTCGTACCGGTCGCTCGCCGAGCACGGCGCCACCACGGTGATCGACCTGCGGGCCGAGGAGGACATCCGGGTCGACGAGGAGCTGCTGGCGGGCCTCGGCCTCCGGCTGGTGCCGGTCCCGATCCGCGACGGGCAGGTGCCGAGCACGTCCCAGATCGACGCCGTGCTGGCTGCGATCGCCGGGAGCGACGGGCCCGTCTTCGTCCACTGCGGTGCCGGCGTGGGTCGCACCGGGGCCATGGTCGCCGCCTACCAGGTGGCCGCCGGCAATGCCACGCCCGGCCAGGCCGTGCTCGACAACCTCGCCGTCGGGCCGCCCTCGCTCGAGCAGCTGGCGTTCGCCGCCCGCCTCGGCAGCGGGACCGATCGGCCGCCGGCGCCCCTCGTGGCCCTCAGCCGCCTGCTGGACGCCCCCCGCCGCCTCTGGAGCTACCTGTAGCGCTGCCCCTCCGGGCCTACTCCACCCGCCGCACCGACACGACGTCGGCGAGGATGCGGTCGAACTGGGCGTCCTCCATGCAGCCGACGAAGCGCCGGGTGGCGTGCTTGCCGATGGCCGGCGAGAAGGTCAGGTGCACCAGGCCGTCGTCGCCCCCCGTCAGGGCGTCGAGGCCATGGGCATGGCCGATGGTGTGCCGGCAGGCGACGAACAGGGCCTCGGCGGTGGCCTCACTGCTCCGGACGGTGAAGCGGCGCTCGATCGAGAGCGATATCTCGGTGCCACCCGCGAGCGGGGGATCGGAACGGTCCTGGGTGGCGTCGGCGACGAGGTCGGCGGCCGTGACCGTGAGGACGGCGCCGGCCAGCACCGTGAACGCGGTCGCCCCGACGCGGGCCACCCGGGCCGGGCGGTGGACGGGCCGGGGCACCGGATCGGGCTCGGCGGCGAGGAGGCCGTGCCGCGGGAGCTGGACGTCGTCGAGGCGGCGGGCCAGGTCGCGCTCGAGGAGCGGCCGGGACGTGACCATGGCCAGCCGTTCCACCGCGAAGGCGAGCAGGGACATGATCACGCCGGCGCCGAGCAGGACGGGGACGAAGACCTGGAGGCGGGTGCTCGACTCGTCGAGCCACTGGAACGGGGGGGAGGCCGGCGGCGCCGTGCGTCGGATCGTGGGCAGCGTGGCGCGGTCCTCGATCCGGTCCAGGCGCTGCTCGATCGACGCCAGCCGGCGGAGCAGCAGGGTGCCGAGCAGGGCGACCTCGGTGGCCACGAAGAAGCAGCCGGCGACGAGCGCCCGGTTCCACTCCCACCGATACAGGTAGACGATGAGGTAGCCGCCGGAGGCGGCGAGCATCGTGGCCGTGATGGCCTGGCCGACCTTGGCGGCGACGCCGGTCACGGGACGTCCCGCAGGTCGATGGCACCGTCGGGTCGGGTGGGCCCGTCGGCCAGCGCCCGGACCTCGCCGGTGTCGCCGTCGACGAGGAGGCGCGAGCCGGCCGGGAACCGCTCGACCGCGCCGGGAACGCCGACGACGGTCGGGATGCCGAGCTCCCTGGCGAGGATGGCGAGGTGGGCCAGCACCGAGCCCGCCTCGGCGACGAGACCGGCCCGACCGGGGAGCTGCCCGGCGAGGGCGGGGTCGAGGGTGGCGACGACGAGCACCGAGCCGATGCCGTCGCCGACTGGTCCGGACCCGCGCCCACCGCCGGCCCCGGTGCCGCCGTCGCCCGCCGGCCGGGAGAGGGCGACCGGTCGTCCGTCGTCGGCCAGGCGGAACACGGGTGGTGGCGCCGGGGCGAGCGGACGTGAGCGGGCGGCGAGGTCGTCGGGGAGCCGGTCGTGGCGGACGGCGTCGGTGAGCTCGGTCCGGCCGAGCAACGAGACGAGCTCGCCGGGCGCCGACGGTGGGGCCGATCCCTGGGCGGCCCGGCGGCCGAGCCGCCCGGCCAGCTCGACGGCCACCCGGCTCTCGAGCTCCTGGAGCCAACGGACCCGCAGCCGGAGCGACTCCCGCCGGTTGGGTGGGTCGTGCGGGCCGGGCGGCTCGGCCGCCGGTGAGGTCGGCCCGAAGTGGGCGGGCGAAGGCGGGATACGGGGCGCGACGAGGGCGAGCACCTCCGGCCGCCGGGCGACGATCTCGGCGTCGGTCGTCCCCGGCTCGCCGGCCCGCGCCGCGGCCACGGCCCGGAGGGCGGCCCCGGCCAGCGACCCGCCCTCCTCGTCGAGCAGGGAGCCGGCCAGCACCTCGTGGGCGTGGACGGCACGGAGCGCGGTGTCGCACCGGTCGAGGACCCGGAGCAGGACCTCGTCGCCGAGCCCGGCGAGGTCGCCGACGTCGGCCAGCTGGCGGTCGGTGTCGGCGAGGAGGCGGTCGACGAGGGTCGGCAGGGCGAGGCGGAGGCGGCCCACCCGCCAGGCCGCGCCGAGGCGCCGGGCGGCGGGACGGGGGTCGAGGCGCCGGATACCGGCCGGACGCTCGCCTTCGAGCAGGTCGAGGTCGGCGACGGCCCAGCCGCCGACGGTCGTGACGATCGGCGATCCGGCCAACCGCCGCGGCCCGGCCGCACCGGTCAGCACCAGCGCGACCCGGACCGCATCCCGGAGGGGCGGCAGCCAGAGGTCGGCTTCGAGGCGGCTGAGCGGAACCGGGAAGGTCTCGGCCACCGGTCCGGCACCCAGACGCGGACCCCGGCCGACGAGCCCGCCCGTGGCGGTGACCGGTCGGGTCTGGAGGAGCCACAGGCCCCTCTCGTCGGCGGCCCACTCGATGTCCTGGGGGCCGTCGTGCAGCGCACGGGCCGCGCCCGCCAACCGGGCCAGGCGACGGCGGAGCCGGCGGGGGAGGGCCGGGCCGCCGAGTCGCCGGCCCCGGCGGGAGAGGGTCGTCCGCCGCCCGCTCACCCGGCCGGACACGATCGGCTCGGGGTTGCCGTCCACCCACTCGACCACCAGTCGGTCGCCGCCGGTGACCGGATCGACGCCGAAGAGGACCCCGCCGACCGATGCCTGCACCATCGGCTGCACGAGCACGGCCATCGGTTCGGTGCCGGCGCTGGCCAGCACGGTGGCCACCGCGTCGAGGAAGGCGGGCCACGACGTCACGTCGAGGACGGTCGTGAAGCGGCCGGCCATCGAGGAGGTGGCGGTGTCCTCCACCGGCGACGACGACCGCACCGCCAGCGGGAGGTGCTCGCCCCCGAGGCTCCGCCAGGCCGGCTCGAGCCGCCCGTCGACGCCGTCGGCCAGGACGGCCCGGCCCGGCCCGGCCTCGGGCCGCCGCACGGCGCCGGTGGTGACGACGAAGCCGGGCAGGACGGGGAGACCGGCGGCGCGCGACCGGGCCAGGGCGGCGGCCTTCGAGCCGGCGAGGTCGGCGTCGGTGGCGGCGGGGGAGCCGAGATCGCAGACGACCTCAGGGCTCCCGTCGAGGACCTCCCGTCCCGTGTCGAGGACTCCCGCGCCGACGTTCCCTGGGGCCGTCTCGGCGGCCGGGTCGTGGCCGGGCCCGGCGGCGGCACCCGGGGGCACCCGGTGGTCCCGCTCGACCAGCTTCGTCACGCGCATGGTGCCCCCACGAGGAGACCGTCGGCGGCTAGAGCATGGCCTGCCCTACCCCGCGCGCGTCGGGATGTCGTCCGAACGACATCTGGCCGCAACCTGTCGTGCCGATCTCACGCCCGTCACGGCACGCGCCGAGGTCTCGCCGGTACGGATCGAGGTCGGTACGTTCGTGGTCGCGCCCCGCTCCCGGTTGCAGGTCGGGTGCTCAGCCGCCGAAGCGGGACCGGATGATGTTGAGGGCCGAGCCGGCCCGGAACCAGGTCAGCTGCTCGGGCGAGAGCGTGTGGGTGGCGGTGAAGTCCACCGTCGAGCCGTCGGGCTTGGTGATGCGGCACCGCACCGGGACGTCCGGGGCCAGCTCGGCCAGGCCGAGCACCGAGATCCGGTCGTTGGCCTCGACCAGCTCCCAGGTGTCGGGGTCGGCGAAGGTCAGGGCCAACATCCCCTGCTTCTTCAGGTTCGCTTCGTGGATCCGGGCGAAGGAGCGGGCGAAGATCACCTTGCCGTTGCGGTAGCGGGGCTCCATGGCGGCGTGCTCGCGGGACGAGCCCTCGCCGTAGTTCTGGTCCCCTATGGCCACCCACGCTTGACCGGCCTCGTGGTAGCGCTTGGCGATGTCGGGCAGCGAGCGGATCTCGCCGTCGAGCTGGTCGATGCCCGTGCCGGGCTCGGTGGTGAAGGCGTTGACGGCGCCGAGGAAGAGGTTGCCGCAGATGTTCTCGAGGTGGCCCCGGAACCGGAGCCAGGGTCCGGCCGCCGAGATGTGGTCGGTGGTGCACTTGCCGGTCGCCTTCATCAGGACCGGGAGCTCGAGGTAGTCCTGGCCGTCCCACGGGTCGAAGGGGGCGAGGAGCTGGAGGCGGTCGCTGGCCGGGTCGACGGCCACGGCCACGCCGGCCCCGAGCGCCGACGGGGCGACGAAGCCCACCTCGCCGGGGTCGAAGCCCCGGGCCGGGAGCTCCTCGCCGACCGGCTCGGCCAGCCGGACGGCCTCGCCGGTGCTCGACTCGATCGTGTCGGTGAGCGGGTCGAAGTCGAGCGTGCCGGCCAGGGCGTAGGCGAGGACCATGTCGGGTGAGGCGACGAACGCGAACGTGTTGGCCGAGCCGTCGTTGCGCTTGGGGAAGTTCCGGTTGAACGAGTTGATGATCGTGTTCGGCGTGGCCGGGTCCATGTCGGTGCGGGACCACTGCCCGATGCAGGGGCCGCAGGCGTTGGCGAGCACGGTGGCCCCGATGGCCTCGAGGTCGGCGAGCAGGCCGTCGCGCTCGATGGTGGCCCGCACCTGCTCGGATCCCGGGGTCACGAGGAGCTGGGTCCGGGCCCGGAGACCGGTGGCGGCGGCCTGGCGGGCGATGCTCGCCACCCGGGTGATGTCCTCGTACGAGGAGTTGGTGCACGACCCGATGAGGGCGCTCGAGACCTCGAGCGGCCAGCCCTGCTCGCGAGCGTGGTCGCCGAGGTCGGCCACGGGGTGGGCCAGGTCGGGGGTGTGGGGGCCGTTGACGTGGGGGAGCAGCGTCGACAGGTCGATCTCGACGACCCGGTCGAAGAAGCGCCCGGGATCGGCGAGCACCTCGTCGTCGGCCCGCAGGTCGGCGGCGACGCGGTCGGCGGCGGCGGCCAGATCGGCCCGGCCGGTGGCCTTCAGGTACCTGGCGATGGCCTCGTCGTAGGCGAAGACGGACGTGGTGGCGCCGATCTCGGCACCCATGTTGCAGATGGTGGCCTTGCCGGTGGCGCTGATCGACTCGGCGCCGGGGCCGAAGTACTCGACGATGGCGCCGGTGCCGCCCGACACCGTGAGGATCTCGGCCACCTTCAGGATCACGTCCTTGGGGGCGGTCCAGCCGCTCAGCCGGCCGGTGAGGTGCACGCCGACGAGCCGGGGGTAGCGGACGTTGAACGGGAAGCCGGTCATGACGTCCACGGCGTCGGCGCCGCCCACGCCGATGGCGACCATGCCGAGTCCGCCTGCGTTGGGGGTGTGGCTGTCCGTGCCGATCATCATCCCGCCGGGGAAGGCGTAGTTCTCGAGGACGACCTGGTGGATGATGCCGCTTCCCGGCTTCCAGAAGCCGATGCCGTACTTGGCCGAGACGGTGCGGAGGAACTCGTAGACCTCGGCGTTGGCGTCCTCGGCCACGGCCAGGTCGGCGACGGCGCCGACCTTGGCCTGGATCAGGTGGTCGCAGTGGACGGTCGACGGCACGGCCGCCTCGGGAAGGCCGGCGGTCATGAACTGGAGGAGCGCCATCTGGGCGGTGGCGTCCTGCATGGCCACCCGGTCTGGCCGGAAGTCGGTGTAGGAACGGCCCCGCTCGGTGCCGCCCGACTCGCCGTCGGGGTCGGCGAGGTGGTTCCAGAGGATCTTCTCCGTCAGGGTGAGGGGGCGGCCCTCACGGGTCCGCCCGGCCGCGACCCGGGCGGGGAGCTGGCCGTAGACGGCCTCGACGAGCTCGATCGGCGTGCTGGCGCTCACGGCCATGGACTGCTCCTCTGCGGTTCCTGCTGCTGGGTGCTGGCGGTTCGGTGTGGCGGTTCGGTGTTGCGGTGGATCGTGGCGGTGGGATGTGGCGACCCGGTGGTTGCCACCCGGGCTCGACATAGACAAGTATAAGACAAGTGCGAGCGGTGCGGTGGCTCCAGATCGCCGAGGACCTGCGGGCCCGGCTCGGCTCCGGGGAGCTGGCGGCCGGGCGGGTGCTGCCGAGCGAGGCCGACCTGTCGGCAGCGTACGACGCCAGCCGGGTCACGGTCCGCAAGGCGCTCGAGTCGCTCAGGGAGGACGGGCTCGTCGACGCCCGCCAGGGCTTCGGTTGGTTCGTGGCCACCGACCCGTTGCGCCAGGTCCTGGGCCGGCTCAGCACGATCGAGTCCCAGCTGGCCGACTCCGGCGTGGTGCCCGAACGCCGGGTGCTCGACTTCGAGTTCGTCGAGGCGCCGCCCGACGTGGCCGCCGTGCTCGGCGCCGGCACGGTCCTGCGGGTCCGCCGGCTCAACCTGGCCGACGGCGAGCCCTTCGCTCGGGTGACGGTGTGGTGCCCCGAGCGCTACGGCTCGTCGCTCTCGAGGGACGAGGTGGCCCGGTCGCCGTTCTACGAGCTGCTCTCGGTCGAGCTGGGGGGTGCCGTCCAGACGATCGGCGCGGACGCCGCGTCGGCGGTCGACGCGGCTGCGCTGGCGATCCCGGTCGGCTCACCGGTGCTCGTGTGCCGGCGGGTGACGAGCTCGGTGGGAGGTGGGGCGGTGCTCCTGTCCGAGCACGTCTTCCCGGCCCACCGCACCGAGTTCGTGGTGGCGCTGCCCCGGGCCGAGCGCTCGATGGCGCCCGGCGGGCTGCGGCTGGTCGGCGGCGCCGCGGGTGCCCCGACCGTCCCGGACGGCGCCTGATCACTTGCGGCGCCGTCGAGCTGACCTCGGCGCCGGTGAGGGGGCTCGCGGGCCCGCGGGTCAGTCCTCCCGGCGCCGCCGGGTCGACCCGACGAGAGCCAGGCCGATCAGGAGGGCGGCGCCGGCGGCGGCGGCGAGGTCGGCCGACAGCCCGGTCTCGGCCAGCTGCGGGACGGCCGAGGTGGTCGGGGCGGGCGTCGGCGTCGGGGCCGGCTCGGCGGCGGCCGCGAACTGGACGGCCAGGAAGGCATCCTGCGAGAAGTCGGTGGCGCCGCCCATGTGGTCGCGTCGGGTGAAGACGCCGCAAGTGGTGGTGGTGCAGTTGGTCGAGCCCCAGCTGCTCTGGATGGCCAGCTCGACCGACCACGTGCCGTCGCCCGCCACCGGCGTCTTCCAGATGGTGTGGTCGTTGCCCTGATCGGGGTTGCACCCGGTCGCCCGGCCGCCGGCCGTGCCCAGGGCGCCGCCGGGCTGGGGGCAGAACTGGATGTACAGGCCCTGGCCAGGCGCGTAGCCGGTGCCGCTGACCGTCACCCGATCGCCGGCCGGATCGAGACCCGTGGTCTTCGAGACCGCGATCGCCGGGCCGGCGGTCTGGGCCGAGGCCGCTCCCGACGACAGCGCGACCGCCGGAACGGCGGTGAGCGCCGAGGCGACTAGCAGTCGGGCGACGACCGAGCGGGCGGACCGGCGGGGGGTCGGGGTGATGGACATGGTGCTCCGTTCGATCGGGTTGAGATCGGCTCGCTGACAACAAGTAGTTAGGCAGCCCTACCATCTGGTGTCAAGCGATCGGATCGAGTGCCGTCCCCCCCGGGCCGGCGCCGGGCCCGGGTCGAGGCGCTCGGCGACCGGCACGTCCCAGGGCTGGCTGGGGTGGGCGACGGTCGTCACTGGGTGGCGGTAGAGGTCGCTGAGCAGCGCCCCGGTGAGCACCTCGGCCGGCGGGCCGCACGCGACCAGGCGGCCCTGGTCGAGGGAGACGACCCGGTCGGCGTAGGCGGCGGCGAGCGCGACGTCGTGCAGGACGGCGACCACAGCCACGCCGGCGTCGGCTCGTGAGCGGGCGACGGCCACCACCAGGTGCTGGTGTCGGAGGTCGAGGTTCGCGGTCGGCTCGTCGAGGAGGAGCACGGGGGTCTGCTGCACGAGCACCCGGGCCAGCTGGACCCGGGCTTGCTCGCCGCCGGAGAGCCGGTCGAAGGGCCGGTCGGCGAGGTCGCCCACCCCGACCTCCTCCATGGCCGCCGTCGCGAGTTCGAAGTCGTCGGGACCGGGTGCGGCCGACGGCCGCAGCCAGGGGTGGCGACCCATGACGACCACGTCGAGAGCGGGGAAGGCGATCGGGCTCGATCGCTGGGGCAACACGGCCCGGAGGCGTGCCCGGGCCCGCCGAGGGTGGTCGGCCCCGGGCCGACCGAACAGGTCGACGGAGCCGGTCGACGGCTCGAGGTCGCCGGCGAGGAGACGGCACAGCGTCGACTTGCCGGCCCCGTTCGGCCCGATGAGCGCCACCAGCTCCCCGGCGTGGACGTCGAGGTCGACCTGGTCGACGAGGGCGCGCCCGGACACCAGCCAGGTCGCGGCCCGGGCCCGCAGCGGGGGCACCGCGTCGTCGCCCGGGGTGAACCGGTGGCTCGAGGCCACGGTCACGGCAGGGTGGCGTCCGCGGGACGGGTGCGGCGGATGAGCCACAGGAGGTAGGGGCCGCCGGCGAGGGCCGTGAGCACGCCGAGCGGGAGCTCCTGCGGCGCAGCGATGGTCCGGGCACCGAGATCGGCGACGAGCACGAGCACGGCACCGCCGAGGGCGCTGGCGGGAAGCAGCACCCGGTGGTGGGGGCCCACCGTCATCCGGACGAGGTGGGGCGCCACCAGGCCCACGAAGCCGACCACGCCGGCGGTGGCGACCGCGCACGCCGTTGCCAGGCTGGCGAGCGCCACCGCGGCCAGGCGGAGCCGTTCGACGTCGACCCCGAGGTGCCCGGCCTCCCGCTCGCCGAGGGCGAGCAGATCGAGCCGGGGGGCGAGGAACGGCAGGGCGAGCAGGACGGCCGCCACCGGGACGAGCGCGGTACGCACGACCGGCCAGGTCGCGCCGCCCGCGCTGCCGAGGGTCCAGAAGACGATGTCGCGCAGTTGGTTGTCGTCGGCGACGTAGGTCAGCAGCCCGGTGGCGGCGCTGGCCATCACGTTGACGGCGACGCCCGAGAGGATCAGGGCCACGGTGTCGGTGCGGCCCTGGCTCCGGGCCGCGAGGTAGACGACGGTCGCCGCGGCGAGCGCGCCGACGAAGGCGGCGAGGGGCACCGATGCGGAGCCGAACCGGCCGAAGCCGCCGACGATGGCGGCCACGGCGCCGACGGCAGCGCCCGAAGAGACGCCGATCACCGATGGCTCGGCGAGCGGGTTCCGGAACACCCCCTGCAGCAGCGCGCCCGAGGCAGCCAGGGCGGCGCCCACGGTGGTCGCCAGGACGAGGCGGGGGAGCCGGATCGTCCACACCACGGCGTCCTCGGCCGGGGTGACCGGGCTCCCGATCCGGATGCCGAGGTGGTCGGCGACCACGGCGAGCACCCGCTCGGGCGGCACCCGCACCGCCCCGATGGCGGCGTTCGCCAGCGCGGCGAGGAGCAGCGCCACGCCGAGACCGGCGAGGAGGAGGGCGGCTCGGCGCCGACGGTAGCTGGAAGGGCCCATGTTGCTCGCTTGACAGGTTGACCGGCATGAATAAGTTAGGGAACCCTAATCCTTTCGATCCGCCGGAGCGCGACCCCCGCGGTCGTCCCGAGACCCAGGAGCCATCCCGTGCGAGCCATCCGCGCCAGGCACGTCGCCGTCCTCGCTGTGGCGCTGCTCGGGCTCCCCCTGAGCGCCTGCGGCGAGGACGGCGCCGGATCGGCCGAGCTCGGCGACCCGCCGGCGGCGGTCACCGCCGAGCCAGAGGCCACCCCGGACCTCCCCGCCCGCCACCGGAACCCGGACGGCTCCGACGTCGTGGTCGATGACGTCTCGCGGATCGTGGTGCTCAACGGCGACATCGCCGAGGTCGTCTACGCCCTCGAGCTCGGCGACGAGGTGGTGGCCACCGACAGCAGCGCCACCTACCCGCCCGAGGCCGTGGCCAAGCAGTCGATCGGCTACCAGCGATCGCTCAGTGCCGAGGGCATCCTCAGCAAGAGCCCCTCCGTCGTCATCGGCACGACCGACGCCGGCCCGCCGACGGTGCTCACCCAGATCGCCGCCGCCGGCGTTCCCGTGGTGATCCTCACGGCCGAGCACGACCTCGACGCACCCGCCACCAAGGTGGCCTCGGTGGCCGCCGCGCTCGGCGTCCCCGGCCGAGGGGCCGTGATCGTCGACGAGATCGAGGCGGCCATGGCGAGGGTGGAGGCGGACCGCGAGGACGTCCCGCCCACCAAGTTGGCCGTCCTCTACCTCCGGGGCACGAACACCCAGCTCGCGTTCGGCGAGGACACCGCCGGTCACGCCATCGCCGAGGCGGTGGGGGTCGAGCCGGCCTTCGACGTGCAGGGATCGGTGCCCCTGACCCCCGAGGCACTGATCGCGGCCCAGCCCGACGTGCTGGTGCTCACCGACGGCGGGCTGGAGTCGGTGGGCGGCATCGACGGCCTGCTGAAGATCCCGGGAATCGCACAGACGCCGGCGGGCAGGGACCGTCGGGTCCTGCACTTCGACGACCAGCTGCTGCTCGGGATGGGGCCGCGGTGGCCCAGCGTCCTCGAGACCCTCATCGACGAGCTGACCGGCGCGTGACCGCCACCTCGACGACCGCACAGGAGAACGGAGCAACCGCGTGACGACCGCCACCGGCAACCACGTCGTACCCGAAGGCGCCGGCGAGCCGGTCGCCCCGCTGGGGCCGGTCGCGCCGGCCCGGCGGCCGGCACCGGCGGAAGCGGCCCGCACCCTGGTCCACGGGGCCGATCGGGCCGCACTGGCCACGATCGCGGTGGAGCCGGCCGGCTACCCCTTCGGCTCCGTGGCGCCCTACGGCGTGCTGGCCGACGGGAGCACGGTGCTGTGCATCTCGAGCCTGGCCGAGCACACCCGGAACCTCGAGGTCGACGCCCGGGCCAGCCTGCTCGTCACCGAGCCCCGCCCCACGGGCGACCCGATGGACAACGGCCGGCTCACCCTGCTCGGTCCGGCCCGCAAGCTGGTGGACCCGGGTGAGATCGGGCGGGCACGGGAGGCCTTCCTCGCCCGCAACCCCGACGGAGCCGGCTACGTCGACTACCGGGACTTCGCGTTCTGGTGCCTCACCCCGGAGACGATCCGCTGGGTCGGAGGCTTCGGTCGCATGGCCTGGTGCACCGTCGAGGCCTACCGAGCCGCCGAAGTCGACCCGACTGCGCCGGCCGCGTCGGGCGCCGTGGCCCACCTGAACGCCGACCACGCCGATGCCCTCACCGCCGCGGCCCGGGCCTTCACCGGCCATCCCGACGCCACGGGTGCCCACGCCATCCGCGTCGACCGCTACGGCATCGACCTCGTGGTGGCCACACCGCGGGGCACGGGCCTCGGCCGTGTCGCATTCGAGCCCCGCGTCGAGACGGCGGACGGGCTGCGGGCGGCGGCCGTGTCGCTCACCCGGAGAGCCCGCCAGTCCCTGGCGTGACGGCCGTCTGACCAGGGGGTCCGTCCAAGTGGCCCGGTCCGCGTCCGGGGCCCGCTGGTACCGTCCGACGACCGGTCGAGGCCGGCGCGCGGGAGGGACACGCCCGTCCGCGTCGATTTCGCTGGGGGTTCCAAGTGGGCGCGCTCGATGGCGTGAAGATCCTGGATCTGACGTGGGGCATCGCCGGCCCGATCGGTGTCATGCTGCTGGCCGAGCAGGGCGCCGAGGTCATCAAGATCGAGCCGCCCGGTGGCGATCCGTACCGCGACGCCCCCGAGTACCGGGTGTGGAACCGGGGCCGGCGCTCGGTGGTGCTCGACCTCAAGACCGACGAGGGCCGCGACCGGCTCCGCGCCCTGGCCGCCACCGCCGATGTGCTGGTCGAGGCCTTCCGTCCCGGTGCCATGGCCGAGCTGGGGCTCGACTACGAGTCGCTGAAGGACAGCTGCCCCCGCCTCGTCTACGTGTCCGTGCCGGCCTACCCAGCGGGGAGCCGCCACGCCGGCCGCCCGGGTTGGGACGCGCTGGTGCAGGCCCGGGCCGGCCTCCAGTGGGAGCAGCCGGGCTGGCGACCGGGCCCGACCTTCCTGCCGAACCACTCGCCGAGCATGGCGGCCGCCTACCTGGTGCCGGTCGGCATCATGGGCGCCCTCTCGGCCCGAGAGGAGACGGGCCGGGGCCAGCACGTGGAGACCTCGATCTTCCAGGGGGCGATGTCGCTCACGACGATGCTCTGGATCCACGCCGAGCACGGCCAGAACGACCTCGAGGCCGTGATGGCCAAGACCTATCCGCCCGGCATCCACCAGCGGAGCATCTACGAGTGCGCCGACGGCTGGATCCACGCCACGGGCGGGTCGTCGACGACGGGGGTCACCCTCACCGACATCCTCGGCCTCCCCGCCGACAAGCATCCGGGCATGGTGATGATGCACGCTGCTTCCGGCACCGCCGAGGGGCTGGCCCTGGCCCAGGCCCTCCAGGAGGAGGCCGACGCCGCCTTCAAGAAGTTCACCGTCGCCGACCTGGTCGAGAAGCTGCATGCCAACGGCTTCGGCGCCGAGGCCATCCTGCCGGCTCACAAGATGCTCGAGCACCCGCAGATGCTCGCCACCGACGCCGTGGTGCAGGTGGAGGACCCGGAGATCGGCACCACCACCCAGCTGGGCGTCACGATCAAGCTCGAGAAGACGCCCGGCCGGGTCACCGGGCCCCGCCCGCTCCTGGGCGCCGACACCGAGGCCGTCCTCGCCGAGCTGGCCACGGCGGCTCCGCTGGCGGCCGCCCCGGCGAAGGGCCCGCAGCCCAACGCCCTCTCCGACATCCGGGTGCTCGACTTCGGCCGGGCCTTCGCCGGGCCGTTCGCCTGCATGGTGCTGGCCAGCATGGGGGCCGACGTCATCAAGATCGAGGCGCCCGGCGTGGTTGGAATGATGGGCGGCGGGCCGTTCATCGGCTGCCAGCAGGGCAAGCGGGTCCTGGCCGTCGACATGAAGCGGCCGGAGGGTCGCAAGATCGTCGAGGAGCTCATGGCCAAGGCCGACGTCGTGCACCACAACATGACGATGGGCGTGGCGGAGCGCCTCGGCATCGACCACGCCACGGTGTCGGCCATCAAGCCGGACATCATCACCTGCAACACGTGGATGTACGGCCCGGTCGGGCCCATGGCCGCCCATGGTGGGCTCGACCCACTGGGTCAGGCGGTGGCCGGCCTGGAGTGGGAGGCCGGTCCCGTGGACGAGGGCGGCAGGCCGCTCTGGTACCGGTTCGGGCACGGCGACACCGCCAACGCCCTGTCATCCGTCATCGGCGTGCTCATGGCGCTCTACCACCGCAAGAAGACCGGTGAGGGCCAGTCGCTGTGGACCTCGCTCTTCCACGGCAGCGCGCTGTGGGGCTCGGGCGAGTACATCGGCCCCGACGGGCCGCCCCGGATCGCCAAGTTCGACAAGGCCCAGACCGGCTTCGGGGCCCTCTACCGCCTCTACGAGACGCAGAGCGGGTGGATCCAGGTGGCGGCGCCGAAGCCCGACCAGTGGCCGGGGCTGTGCCGTGCGGTCGGCCGGCCCGAGCTCGAGGCCGACGAGCGGTTCGCGACCCCGGACGCCCGTGCGGCCAACCGGGCCGCGCTCGAGGCGATCCTCGAGCCGATCTTCGCCGGGGCGACCGCGCTCCAGTGGCGCCGCCGGCTCGACGCCGCCGGCGTGCCGAGCGAGATCCCGGTCGACACCGGCGATGGCGAGACCGTCCTCTTCGACGACGAGCTCGTCCGGCTGGGGCTGGTCGCCCAGCTCGACCACGTCCAGCACGGCGCCCTGCGCCAGGTGGGCCAGCTGGTGACCTTCAGCGACACGCCGGGCCGGATCGAGCGGGCGCCGTGGGTGGCCGGCCAGCACACCGTCGAGATCCTCCGCGAGCTCGGCTACGAGGACGAGCACATCGCCCTCCTGGCCAAGGACGGCATCGTCGCCTTCCCGGAGGGCGCCCTCGACGACTGACGGAGCTCGGCTCCGTCATCACCGCCTTGCGCAGACGAGCTCGGTGCGCACCTTGCCGCTCAGCGGCGACGAGCGCACCGAGCTCGTCGTTCCGGCACACCGTGACGCTCACCTCGCGAGCTGCCCGTGCGCCCGGCACCGGGGCCGAGCGGCCCCGGGCCGGGACGCGGACGAGGGGCGGGCCGGGGGCCCGCCCCTCGCTCGAGACGGTGAGCAGGTCGTCGGCCGGGGCCGACGGTGTCAGCTCAGAGGTCGTACAGCTTGGCCGCGTTCTTCCACGCGATCTTCTGCTTGACCTCGTCGTCGAGACCACCGAAGTGCTTCTCGACGATGTGCTGCGACTCCGGCCACGTCGAGTCGGGGTGCGGGTAGTCCGTCGCGAACATGAGGGTGTCGGCACCGAGCATGTCGATGGTGCGCATGCCGGCCATGTCGTCCTCGAAGGTCGCGAAGAACTGGTTGGCCCAGTAGCTGGAGGGCTTCTCGGTGTTCTTGCCGCGGCCGCCCCAGTTGTGGCGGCGCTGCTGGGTGTCGTGGCGCTGCG
>JBFWQW010000060.1:0-17336 GCA_050249235.1 Acidimicrobiia bacterium
CACCCCGATCACGCCGCGCTCACCACACACGCCCCCAATCGAGGCGCGCCACCGCAAACCGGCCCACCGCCATCACCAGCCAGCCGCCCCGCCCCAACACGTCGCAACCCGCGCATCTGGGTCAGAGGGCGGCGACGAGCTCGCCGGCCGCGGCCACGGGGTCGGCTGCGTGGGTGACGACCCGGCCGATGACGAGGAGGTCGGCACCGGCGTCGAGGGCGGCCGCCGGGGTCGTGACCCGGGCCTGGTCGTGGGTCGGGCTCCCCGGCGGCCGGGTTCCCGGGACGACGAGCGTGAGGCGGGGTGCGAGCTGGCGGACGTCGACGAGGTCGGGGCCGGCGCAGATCAGGCCGCCGGCGCCGGCCTCGATGGCGGTTCCCACCCGCTTCGGCAGCACATGGGGCGGCGCGCCGTCGTCGCTGGTGAGCACCGTCACCGCCAGCGCCACCGGATCGTCGAGCCCGGCCGCGGCCGCGCCCTCGCGGAAGCCCTCGACGCCGGCCCGGAGCATGACCGGCCCGCCCATGGCGTGGATCGTCAGGTAGCGGGCGCCGTAGGCGCCGACCACCCGGGCCGCCCGCTGCACCGTGGTCGGGATGTCGTGGAGCTTCAGGTCGAGGAAGACGTCGTAGCCGAGGTCGACCAGCGCGCTCACGGCCTCGGGGCCCGCCGCGCTGAACAGCTCGAGGCCGACCTTCGCCACCCCGAAGTAGGGCTGGAGGTCACGGGCCAGGCGCAGCGCGGGGACGAGGTCGTCGAGGTCGAGCGCCAGGGCCAGGAACGGGCGGGTCTCGGCGGGGGTCATGGGTTCCTCCGGATCTGGGGTGTGAGCGGGCCGACCGCTGGGCGGGATCGGCGCACGACGGGTGACGTCACGCCCGGTCCCCGAGGGCGCCGACGAGATCGGCGGCTCGCGCCTCGCCCCGCTCGGCGAGCCAGCGGGCCAGGTCGAGCTGGACGGCGAGGGGGGCGCGGGGGTCGGCGAAGGTGGCGGTGCCGACCTCGACGGCCGACGCCCCGACGAGGAGCATCGCCGCCGCCGAGGCCGCGTCGCGCACACCGCCCACGCCCACGATGGGCAGGTCGGGCAGCGCCCGGTGGACGTCGTGGACGGCCCGGAGGGCGATCGGGTGGATGGCCGGGCCCGACAGCCCCCCGCCCCGCTCGGCCGAGCCGAGCCGGTACGTCCGCCGCTCAGGGTCGACGGCCAGCCCGAGGACGGTGTTGACGAGCACCACCGCCTCGGCCCCACCCTCGACGGCGGCGGCCGCGATCGGCGCCAGCGCCGTCACGTTGGCGGTCAGCTTCGCCCACCGGGGCAACCCGCACCCGGCCGTGGCCGCCAGCACCTCGGCCGTCGCCACCGGGTCCTGGGCGAACATCCCCGAGCCGCCGTGCTCGGTGTTCGGGCAGGAGAGGTTCACCTCGACGGCGATCACGGGCGCGCCCCGGAGGCGGTCGGCTGCCCGGGCGTAGCCCGCGACGGTCGTGGCCCAGATGCTCGCCACCACGCGGGCGCCGGCCCGCTGCAGGGCGGGGAGCTCGTCGGCCAGCCAGGCGTCGACGCCCGGCCCCTGCAGCCCGACGCTGTTCAGCATCCCCGCCGGCGTCTCGTGGACCCGGGGTCCGGGGTTGCCGGGCCAGGCGTCGGCTGACAGGGACTTGGTGACGACGGCGCCGATGGCCCCGAGGTCGAAGTAGGCACCGAGCTCGGCGCCGTGGCCGGCGGTGCCCGACGCGGCCAGCACCGGGCTCGGCAGCGCCACCGAGCCCACCGAGGTCCGCAGGTCGACGGGATCGTGGGGACGACCGGCGGGGACGGGCCCGGCGGCCCGGCGCCGACCCGTCACCGCCCCGCCCTCACAGGTCGAGGCCGAGCTGCTCGGCGGCGTGGAACTCCTGGAGCGAGCGGACCCGCAGCTCGTGCGTCGACCAGTCGGCGATGCCGCCCACCGCGGCCAGGGCAGCTGCCACGGTCGTGAGGCAGGGCACCGAGTGGGCCTGCGCCGCAGCACGGATGTAGTGACCGTCGGCCCGGGGACCGCTGCCCCGCGGGGTGTTGATCACCAGTGCCACCTTGCCGGCCGTGATGAGGTCGATCGCCGTGGTGGTCGGACCGCTCGGGTCGACCCGCTCGTGGCCCTCGCCCTCGCCGTCAAGCTTCCCGACGATCTCCGCCACGGGGATGCCCCTCGCCTCGAAGAAGGCGGCCGTGCCACTGGTGGCGACGATGCTGAAGCCGAGCTCGACGAAGCGGCGGGCCGCGACGACGCCGGCCTCCTTGTCGCGATCCGCCAGCGAGAGGAACACACCACCCTCCTCCGGGAGGCGGCTGCCGGCGGCGATCTGGCTCTTCGCGAAGGCGAGCCCGAACGTCACGTCGATGCCCATCACCTCGCCCGTCGAGCGCATCTCCGGACCGAGCACCGAGTCGACGTCGGGGAACCGGTTGAAGGGCAGCACCGCCTCCTTCACCGACACGTGGCCGCCCCGGACCGGGTCGCGGAGAAGGCCCTCGCCGCGCAGCTCGGCGAGCGTGGCACCCGCCATGACCCGGGCCGCCACCTTGGCCAGCGGGACGCCCGTGGCCTTGGCGACGACGGGCACCGTGCGGCTGGCCCGCGGATTGGCCTCGCTCACGAAGACCTGGCCCTGCTTGACCGCGTCCAGGACGTTGAGGAGGCCGCGGACGTCGAGGGCCGCGGCGATGGCGCGGGTGTAGCCCTCGATCACCCCGACCACCGACGGCGGCAGGGTGGGGGGTGGGATGGCGCAGGCGCTGTCGCCGGAGTGCACGCCCGCCTCCTCGACGTGCTCCATCACCCCACCGATGACGACCTCGCCGGTGGCGTCGCGCAAGGCGTCGACGTCGACCTCGATGGCATCCTCGAGGAAGCGGTCGACGAGCACCGGCCGCTCCGAGGACAGGCCACCCTCCTTGCCGAGCGACCCGAACCCGGCCAGCTCGTCCATCGCCGCCCGGAGCCCCTCGTCGTCGTAGACGATCGACATGGCCCGGCCGCCGAGCACGTAGGAGGGCCGCACGAGCGCCGGGTACGAGATGCGGGCGGTGATGGCGAGCGCCTCGTCGACGGTGACGGCGGTGCCGCCGGCCGGCTGCGGGATCTCGAGCCGGGCGCACAGCGCGTTCCACCGCTCCCTGTCCTCGGCCAGGTCGATCGACTCGGGCGAGGTGCCGAGCACGAGACCGGGCGGCAGGGCGTGGGCCAGCTTCAGGGGCGTCTGGCCGCCCAGGCTCACGATCACCCCGACCAGCGTCCCCGCCGCCGACTCGGCGTCGAGCACGTTCTGGACGTCCTCAGCGGTGAGGGGCTCGAAGTAGAGGCGGTCCGAGGTGTCGTAGTCGGTCGACACCGTCTCGGGGTTGCAGTTCACCATGATCGTCTCGAAGCCGGCCTCGCGGAGGGCGAAGCTGGCGTGGACGCAGCAGTAGTCGAACTCGATGCCCTGGCCGATGCGGTTGGGGCCCGAGCCGAGGATCACGACCTTCCGGCGGTCGGACGGCCGGACCTCGTCCTCGTCCTCGTAGGTCGAGTAGTGGTAGGGCGTGGACGCCTCGAACTCGGCCGCGCAGGTGTCGACCGTCTTGAAGGTGGCGCGGACGCCGTGCCCGAGGCGGGCGGCCCGGACCTCCCCGGCCGCCACCCCCCAGAGGTGGCCCAGCTGGGCGTCGCCGAACCCGAGTCGCTTGGCCCGCCGCCAGTCGGCCCGGGTCATGGCGTCGAAGCCGGTGGCGGCGAGGTGGGCCCGCTCCTCGACGATCATCGACAGCTGGTCGAGGAACCAGGGGTCGATGCGGGTCACGGCGCTGAGCCGCTCGACGCTCACCCCCCGGCGGAGGGCGGCCTCGAGCTGGAAGGGTCGGTCCGGGGTGGCGACCGCCGACCGGCGGACGAGCTCGTCGACGTCGAGGGCGTCGAACAGCACCTCGGCCGGATCGCAGTTGAGGCCGAGGCGCCCGTTCTCGAGCGACCGCATGCCCTTCTGGATCGACTCGGGGAACGTCCGGCCGATGGCCATGACCTCGCCGACCGACTGCATGGAGGTGCCGAGCACGCCCGTCGTCCCGGGCAGCTTCTCGAAGGCCCAGCGGGGCACCTTCGTCACCACGTAGTCGATGCTCGGCTCGAAGCTGGCCGGCGTGGCGCCCGTGATGTCGTTGACGATCTCGTCGAGGGTGTAGCCGACGGCGAGCTTGGTCGCGATCTTCGCGATGGGGAACCCGGTGGCCTTCGAGGCCAGGGCGCTCGAGCGGGAGACACGGGGGTTCATCTCGATCACGACCATGTCGCCGTTCTCCGGGTCGAGCGCGAACTGGACGTTCGACCCCCCGGTCTCGACGCCCACGCGGCGCAGGCAGGCGAAGGCGGCATCTCGCATGAGCTGGTACTCGACGTCGGAGAGGGTCTGGGCCGGCGCCACCGTGATGGAGTCGCCGGTGTGCACGCCCATCGGGTCGAAGTTCTCGATCGAGCAGATGACGACGCAGTTGTCCGCCTTGTCCCGCATCACCTCGAGCTCGTACTCCTTCCACCCGGCGATCGAGCGCTCGATCAGGATCTCGGAGATGGGGCTGGCCTCGAGTCCGGCCGCGGCGAGCCGCTCGTACTCCTCCGGCGTGGAGGCGATGCCCGTGCCCTTGCCACCGAGGATGTAGGCGGGGCGGATCACGACGGGCAGCCCGATGTCGTCGATCACCCTCCTGGCCTCCGCCATCGTTCGGGCGATGCCCGAGGCGGGGACGTCGAGGCCGATCTCGATCATCGCCTCCTTGAAGCGGCCCCGGTCCTCGGCCGTGGCGATGGCCTCGGCGTTGGCGCCGATGAGCTCGATGCCCAGCCGCTCGAGCACGCCCCGCTCGTGCAGCGCCATGGCCAGGTTCAGCGCGGTCTGGCCGCCGAGCGTGGGCAGCACGGCGTCGGGGCGCTCCCGCTCGAGGATGGCCGTGAGCACCTCGACGTCGAGCGGCTCGACGTAGGTCCGGTCGGCGAAGTCCGGGTCGGTCATGATCGTCGCCGGGTTCGAGTTGGCCAGCACCACCCGGTAGCCCTCGTCCTTCAGGACCCGGCAGGCCTGCGTGCCCGAGTAGTCGAACTCCGACGCCTGGCCGATGACGATGGGCCCCGACCCGATCAGCAGGATCGTCTTCAAGTCGTCGCGACGCGTCATTGCGCAGCTCCGCTTCGCTGCGCAGCTGGGCGTGCACGCAGCCGCACCCTTCCGAGCAGCTGCTCCGCTCCGCTCCGCAGCGTCGGCACGCGGCGACAGCCCTGGTGCGCAGCTGGGGGGGAGCACTCCCGCACGCGGGTGAAGACCGGTGCAGCGGGACTCGTCACTTGTGGGTGTCCATGAGCGTGGCGAACTCCTCGAAGAGGTAGCGGGCGTCGTGGGGCCCGGGCCCGGCCTCCGGGTGGTACTGGACGCTGAAGGCGGGGATGTCCCGGCAGGCGATGCCCTCCACCACCCCGTCGTTGAGGTTGACGTGGGTGACGTCGGCGCTCGGGATGGTGCCTTCGGCGACGGCGAAGTTGTGGTTCTGGCTGGTGATCTCGACGGCGCCGGTGGCGATGCGGCGCACCGGGTGGTTGCCGCCGTGGTGGCCGAACTTCAGCTTGTAGAGCTCGGCGCCGAGGGCACCGGCGAGCAGCTGGTGGCCGAGGCAGATCCCGAACACCGGCACCTCGCCGAGGAGGCCCCGCACGGCCTCCATGGCGCCGGCCACGGTGGCCGGGTCGCCCGGCCCGTTCGAGAGGAACACGCCGTCGGGCTGCCGGGCCAGGACCTCGGCGGCCGACGTGGAGGCCGGCACGACCTCCACCGTCGCCAGGGTCCCGAGGTGGCGGAGGATCGTCGTCTTGATGCCGAAGTCGTAGGCCACGACCCGGCGGGGGCCGTCGCCGACCGCGTAGGGCTCGGCGGTCGTGACCGACGCGACCAGGTCGAGGCCGTCGGTTCCGGGCTCGGCCCGGGCCGCCGCGAGGAGCGCGGCCTCGCCGGCGGTGCCGAAGGCGCCCGGGAGGGCGCCGGCGTCGCGCAGGTGACGGGTGAGGCGGCGGGTGTCGATGCCGGCGATGCCCGGCACGCCCCGCCGGCGCAGCATGCCGTCCAGCCCCTCCTCCGAACGCCAGCTCGACGCCCGGCGGGCGAGGTCGCGCACGATCACGCCCCGGCAGTGCACCCGGGCCGCCTCGTCGTCGGTGGCGTTGGCCCCGTAGTTCCCGATGTGCGGATAGGTGAAGGTGATGATCTGCCCGGCGTAGGACGGGTCGGTGATGACCTCCTGGTAGCCGGAGAGCACGGTGTTGAACACCACCTCGCCGCTGGTGGCCGGCACGTCGGCCCCGATAGCCTCGCCCTCGAAGACCTCGCCGTCGGCCAGCACGAGCAGCGCCGGGGTCACACCGCTCATCGGGTCGCCTCGCCGTCGACGACCACCGGCTCGCCCCGCAGGACCGTGTGCCTGACCCGGCCGGTGAGCTCCATGCCGGCATAGGGCGTGTTGCGGCTCCGGGACGCGAGGCGGCCCGGGTCGACCGTCCACCGGGCCGCCGGGTCGACCACCACCAGATTGGCCGGCCGACCCTCCGCGACCGGTCCGCCCTGCGTGGCCGTGAGCCCGGCGATGGCGGCCGGCTGCCAGGAGAGCAGGGCGAGGATCCGCTCGATCGGGAGGTCGAGGTGGGTGAGCGCCAGGCCGAGCGCGGTCTCGAGGCCGAGCATCCCGCACGGAGCCTGGTCGAAGGGAGCCTCCTTCAGCTCCTGGGCGTGCGGGGCGTGGTCGGTGGCGATGGCGTCGATGGTGCCGTCGGCCAGACCGGCCCGCACCGCGGCGACGTCGGCCTCTGTCCGGAGCGGCGGGTTCACCTTGAAGAGCGGGTCGTACGACGCGACGGCGGCGTGGGTGAGCGTGAAGTGGTGCGGTGCGGCCTCGGCGGTGACGCGACGGCCGGCCGCCTTGGCCGCCCGCACCAGCTCGACCGACCCGGCCGTGGACAGGTGGAGGAAGTGCACCGGCGCGCCGGTGAGCCGACCGAGCGCCAGGTCGCGCTGGACCATGAGCTCCTCGGCCTCGGCCGGCATCCCCGGTATGCCCAGGCGGCTCGACCACTCGCCTTCGTGCATGTGGCCACCCGCCGAGAGCCCGGCGTCCTCGCAGTGCTGGGCCAGGACGACCCCGAGGGACGAGGCGTACTCGAGCGCCCGCCGCATGAGGCGGCTGTCCTGCACGCCGTCGCCGTCGTCGGTGAAGAGCCGCACGCCGAGAGCGGCCATCTCCCCCATGGGCGAGAGCTGGGCGCCGGCCCGGCCGACCGTGATCGCGCCGGCCACCGCCACCTCGCACAGGGCCTTGGCTCCGGCGTCGAGCACTTGGCGCACCACCGCGGCGCTGTCGATGGCCGGCTCCGTGTTCGGCATGGCGACGACGGCGGTGTAGCCCCCGAGCGCCGCGGCCCGGCAGCCGGTCTCGACCGTCTCCGCCTCCTCCCGCCCGGGCTCCCGCAGGTGGGTGTGCAGGTCGACGAGGCCCGGAGCCACCATGGCGCCGTCGCAGTCGAGGACGGCGACCCCGCCGGCATCGAGTCCGGGCTCGACGGCGACGACGCGGCCGTCCGCCCCGATGCCGACATCGGCCCGGCGCCGGCCGCCCTCGTCGACCACCTCACCGCCTCGCAGCACCAGCGAGAGCTCGGTCACGGGTGGGCTCCTCCCACGTCGGCTCCGAGGAGCAGGAACAGGACCGCCATCCGGACGGCGACGCCGTTCGTGACCTGGCGGGTGATCGCCGACCGGGGCAGGTCGGCCACCTCGGCGGCGAGCTCGACGCCCCGGTTCATGGGGCCGGGGTGCATCACCATCACGTGCTCGGCCAGGCGGGCGGCCCGCGGGGCGGTGAGGCCGAAGAGGCTCGTGTACTCGCGGAGCGACGGGAGCAGGGCCTCCTGCTGGCGCTCCCGCTGCATGCGCAGGACGTAGACGACGTCGACCTTGTCGAGCACGGCGTCGAGGTCGTGGCTCACCTCGACCGGCCAGCCCTCGAGGCTCGGCGGCAGCAGCGTAGGCGGGGCGACGAGGGTGACCGACGCGCCCAGCGCGCTGAACGCCAGCACGTCCGATCGGGCCACCCGGCTGTGCTTGACGTCGCCGACGATGGCGATGCGCCGGTCGGTCAGGCTGCCGAAGCGCTCGCGGATCGTGTAGCAGTCGAGCAGCGCCTGGGTGGGGTGCTCGTGCCAGCCGTCGCCGGCGTTGACGACCGCGGCCTGCACCCAGGAGGCCACCTGGGCCGGCACCCCGGCCGAGCCGTGGCGCACGACGATGGCGTCGACGCCCATCGCCTCGATGGTCTGGACGGTGTCGCGGAGCGACTCGCCCTTGGCCACGGACGACGTCGACACGCTGAAGTTCATGGTGTCGGCGCTGAGCCGCTTGGCCGCCGACTCGAAGGAGAGCCGGGTGCGGGTGGAGTCCTCGTAGAAGAGCGACACCACGGTCTTGCCCCGGAGGGTCGGCACCTTCGGGATGCGGCGCTCGCTCACCTCCACGAAGGAGTCGGTGAGGGCCAGCAGCTCCTCGATGCCCTCGCGGCCGAGGTCGGCGATCGACAGGAGGTGCTTCACCGGCGCCCCCGGTCGTGGACCACGTCGCCGAGGTCGACGCCGTCGTCGTGGACGTCGACGGCCTCGTCGCGGCGGGTGGGCAGGTTCTTGCCCACGTAGTCCGGCCGGATGGGCAGCTCCCGGTGGCCCCGGTCCACCATCACCGCCAGCTGCACGCTCCTCGGCCGGCCGAAGTCGTGCACCGCGTCGAGCGCGGCCCGGATGGTCCGTCCCGTGAACAGCACGTCGTCGACCAGCACGACCCGGGTGCCGGTGAGGTCCGCCGGGATGTCCGTGACGGCCTCGGGCATCACCGGGCGGAGGCCGATGTCGTCCCGGTAGAAGGCGACGTCGAGGGTGCCGACCGGCACCTCGACGCCTTCGATCTCGACGAGCGCCCGGGCCAGCCCGTGGGCCAGCGCCACCCCGCCGGTCTGCAGTCCGACGAGGACGACGTCGTCGAGGCCGGCGTTGCGCTCGATGATCTCGTGGGCGATGCGGGTGACCGCCCGCCGGACCGCATCGGCGTCCATCACCCGCTTCCGGGCAACGAAAACGCCCCCGTACGGGGGCGTGATCCTGCGTTCGCGCTCTGCCACACGAGCCTCCTGGCCGTACGAGCCTCACGGGACCCGTTTCACGGTCAGGCGGGGAGCCTACAACGCTGTGACCCGGCCCGGCGCGGACGGTGGCCCCGAGCCACCCCCTGCGCCACCTGATCGGCGGCGAGGCGCCGCCGATCAGGTGGAGCAGGGGTCGCGGCGGGGGAAGCGCCGCCCCTCCCCGATGTCGCCGGTGACCCGCCAGGTCGGCGAGACGTCCTCGGCGACGGGGTGGCCCATGCCGGCCGACGCCTCCCCGTGGAAGGCCTCGCCCGGCGCCAGCACCGTCACCCGGTCGGCGCCGCCGTCGACCCAGAAGTGCGTCTCGAAGCGCTCGGCCGCGGCACCGGGGGCGCCGAAGGCGACCCCGACGATGATGGTCGTGGGGTACGCGCCCCACCACCGGGCCGGCGGGCCCGGGGGCACGCCCGGCACGTCGGCGGTGAGCCCGGCCGGCGACAGGACCCACGCACCGGCCAGGCGGTCGCCCGGTCCCGAGTCCTCGTCGAGCACGGCTTCGGCGTGGTGCGTCCCGTCGGTCACGTAGGTGCGGACCAGGCCCCGCCGGCCCGGGTTGGCCACCTCGAACGGGATCCGCACGGTCGGCCCCGAGACCGGCCGGAGCCGGTCGACGACGGGGACCCGGCGGCGCCGGTTGCCGTCCTCGGGGACCCGGAACCCCAGCCGGTAGAGGGCCCGGTCGGGGTAGCGGGCGGCCAGCTCGAAGGCGCGGGGACCGATCGTCGTCGAGTACAGCACCCGGGCCCGCAGGTCCGGCGGGTTGCGCAGCTCCGGGAAGGGATGGAGCAGGGTGGGGCCGTCCTGGCTGGGGGGGACGAACACCAGGGCCCGCCCGCCGGCGTCGTCGCCCGACGCCGCCGCGGCGGCGAGCGCCCGCTCGACCTCGGCCAGGGGTTGGCGGTTGGTGCAGGCGATGTTCCGGTTGATCTCGAGCTTCGGACGCACCTCGAGCCCGGTGGCGACGACCATCGCCAGGGCCAGCCCTCCGAGCGCGAGGGGCGAGCGGCGAAACAGCCCCACCAGTGCCACCGCGGCGAGCGCCAGCAGCGGGATCAGCATGGTGAGGTAGTAGTGGGGCCCGAGGATCCGCTTCCCCATCACGACGAAGACGTTGCCCCAGTAGGGGAAGTTGCCGAGCGGGACGACGGCCGCCGTCGCCAGGAGCAGCAGCGCCGTCCCCCGGCGCCCCTCCCGGACGAGCAGGACGAGCCCGGCCGCGGCGACCGCCACGATCAGGAAGCTGCCCGGCGACCACCGGGGGAGGAACCAGAGGTTGTGGGTGAGCGCCCGCCAGGCGTCGGACGGTTGGAAGTCGACGATCGGCGAGCCCGGGGCCAGCTGGCGGAGGCCGAAGCCGTAGGCGTTGTCGCCACCCGCGGCCGACAGCGGGAACCGCAGCGGCCCGCCCGCGACCGCCGTGTTGTAGAGGGCGCCGACGAGCAGGGGCGGTGCTGCGCCCGCGGCCGCCAGGCCGGCCGGGGCGACCAGCCTCCGGAGGCGGGTACCCGGTCCCCGGCGGAGGCCGGACCCGGGCGGCGGTCCCGGCGACCGGAGGGCGGCCACCGCCAGGGCGCCGGCGGCCACGGAGCCGAACATGACGGCGTCGAGCGGCCGGGCGAAGGCCAGGACGCCCCACCATGCCCCGGCGGCGACGTACCAGGGCCACCGTCCCGTCCGGTGGGCGCGGAGGAGCGACCAGCCGAAGCCGAGGTCGAGCACCAGCGCCATGGTGTAGCTGAGCCGGGTGCCGGCCAGGACCAGGAAGAACGGCGAGACGGCGAGCAGCCCGGCCACCACCACCGCCGGTGCCCGCCGGCGCAGGAGCTCGTACGTGAAGAGGTAGGCGAGCACCACCGCGGCGGCGGCGTCGACGGCGAGCATCCCCCGCTCGGTGCCCACCACGGCGCGCGACGCGGCCAGGAGCGCCGGCCACACGGGTGGGAACACCGAGAACAGCCGGCCGTCCCGCTCGCCGTGCAGCCAGGGCCGGAAGAACGGGTCGTGGGTGGCGGCCGGCACCGTGAGGTGACCCGAGCGGAGGACCTCCGACTGGTACACGTAGACGGGCTCGTCGTGGTCCGAGCTGAAGTGGGCGAAGACCGTGAGCGAGAGCGCGAGGGCGAGCCCGGCGGCGGTCGCCGCCAGGAGACCGACCACCCGTGCCGCCCGCAGGCGGTCAGTCCCGGCGTTCCCGTCCAAAGTGACGGGTGACACTATTCTCGATCGCCCCGGAGGCGGTGGAGAGGGTCCATGATGAACGCCCGTGATGGCGCGCCGGTGACGAAGCCGCAGAGCCTGAGCATCGTCGCCCCGATGCTCAACGAGACCGAGAGCGTCGGCGCGCTCATCGAGGCGGTGCGGACCGCGGCCGACGACCTGCTGGTCGGCGGGTTCATCACCCGGTGCGAGCTGGTGCTCGTCGACGACGGCTCCACCGACGGCACGGCCGACCTCGCCGAGGAGCTGGCCGCCGGCGAGCCCTGGATCAGGGTCGTGCGCCACCGACGCAACCGGGGGCTGGGCGGCGCCCTGAAGACCGGCTTCGCCGCCAGCACCGGCGACCTGGTGCTGTACACCGACGCCGACCTCCCGTTCGACCTGGGCGAGATCGCCAGGGCCTGCCGGCTGATGGGTGCCTACGGCGCCGACATCGTGAGCGGCTACCGCCACGACCGGACGTCGGAGGGCCCCCGGCGGGCGGTCTACTCCTTCTTCTACAACCACCTCATCCGCTTCGTTTTCGGCCTCCGGGTCCGGGACGTGAACTTCGCCTGCAAGCTCGTGAGCCGCCGGGTGCTCGACACCGTCACCCTCCGCAGCGAGGGCTCGTTCATCGACGCCGAGCTGCTCGTCCGCGCCGACAGGGCCGGCTTCAAGATCATGCAGATCGGCCTCGACTACTTCCCCCGCAGCCGGGGTGTGTCCACGCTCTCGTCGGCCGCCACCATCGAGCGGATCGTCCGTGACGTGGTCCGGCTCCGGAACGACGTCGTGCGCGATCCCGTCGAGCGGCCGGCCCGGCCCCTCCTCGTCGTCAACGCCGACGACTACGGGCTCACCGAGGGGGTCTCGCGGGGGATCCTGCGGGCCCACGCCGACGGCATCGTCACCAGCACCTCGGTGCTGGCCCTCGGCAGCGCCTTCGAGCAGACCTCGGCATGGCTGGACGACGCGCCCGACCTCGGCGTGGGCGCCCACCTGGCCCTGGTCGGCGAGGACCCGCCGCTGCTCGCCGCCACCGAGATCCCCACGCTGGTCGACGGCCGCGGCCGGCTGGCGGCGTCGTGGCGCCAGCTGCTCCCCCGGCTGCTCGCCGGCCGGGTCGATCCCGACGACCTGCGCCGTGAGCTCGCCGCCCAGCTCGAGCGCATCGCCGGCCTCGGCCACCCCCTCACCCACGTCGACACCCACCAGCACCTGCACCTCTGGCCGGCCGTCGCCGACGTGGTGCTGGAGCTGGCCCGCGCCCGCGGTGTCGACGCGGTGCGCGTCCCCCGGGCCAGCTCGGTCACGCCCCGGTCGATCGCCGTGAACCGGCTGGCAGTCGGGCTCGAGCGCCGGGCCACGGCGTCGTCGTTCCGCTACCCCGTGGCGACCGCCGGCTTCGAGGAGTCGGGCCGGCTCGACGACGTGGCCCTCCACCAGGCGCTCACCGGGCTGGCGTCGAGCGGCGCGGCCACGGCCGAGCTCCTCGTGCACCCGGGCACCGCCGACGACCCGGGCCGGGCCCGGTACCCCTGGGGCTACCGCTGGGAGGACGAGCTCGACGCCCTCACCGGCGAAGCAGCCCGGGCCGAGGTGGCCCGGCACGGCTTCGTGCTGGGCACCTACGCCGACCTCGCCGACCGTTGAGAGCGGTCGACCGCTACGCGGCCGCCCCTCTCGGTGACCGCCTGCACGTCCGCGTCCGCTGGCGGTCGTGCCCGTTCGCCGCGGTCGAGGCGGCCACGCCGGCCGAGGGACGGATCCTCGACCTCGGCTGCGGCCACGGGCTCCTCGCCCTCCACCTGGCCCTGACCGGCCCGGCCCGCGCCGTCACCGGGGTCGACCTCGACGCCGACAAGATCGCCGTCGCCCGGCGGGCCGCGGTCGGGTCCGGCGACGACCCGGTGGCGGCGAGCTTCCTGGTGGGAACCGCCCTCGACGTCCCCACCGGGCCGTGGGACGCCGTCGTGGTGGTCGACGTGCTCTACCTCCTCGATGGCGGGGCCCAGCGCCGGCTCGTCGCGGCGGCCGCCCGCGAGCTGGCTCCCGGGGGCCTGCTCGTCGTCAAGGAGATGAGCCGGACCCCGCGCTGGAAGTTCGCGTGGAACCGGGTGCAGGAGCAGCTCGCCGTCCGGGTGCTGCGCATCACCGAGGGCCAGGACATCGAGTTCCTGCCCGACGACGCCCTGCCGGCCGCCCTCACCGGGGCCGGCCTCGACGTGGTCGAGGACCGGCGCGTGGACCGCGGCTACCTCCACCCCCACCGGCTCGTCGTCGCCCGCCGTCCCCCGACCGGGGCCTGAGCGGGCCTGAGCGGGGCATGGCGACGGGCACGGCGACGGGCACGGCGACGGGCATGGCGACGGGCACGGCGACGGGCACGGCGACGGGCCTGCCAGCGTCCGGGCGCCTCCCCGACGGCCCGAATCGGCTCCAGCTCCGTATCCTGGCGGCCGACAACCTCGGTGGGCCACGACGCCCGCAGCCCCGGACCCTCCCGGGGCCGCTCGTCCCGCGTGGGGCGGGCCAGGTCACCGCCAACCGGCGAGCGCCCCGCGCCCCGGCCGTCCCGACAGCGTCGTCGGGGCGGCTCGCCAGCCCGGCCCCGCACGAAAAGGATCCCTCCTCCCATGCGCACCCGCCGTCCCCACCTGCTCGCACTCGCCGCCTTCGCGCTGCTCGTCGCTCCCTTGGCGGCGTGCAGCGACGACGACGACGGCAGGAGCGACGGCGACGGCAGGCCGGCGGACGCGGAGGTGGCCGGGACGGCCGGCGCCGCCTTCCCGGTGACGGTCGCCGGCGTGACGGTCGCGGCCCGGCCGGAGCGCATCGTGTCGCTCTCCCCCACGGCCACCGAGGTCCTCTACGCCATCGGCGCCGGGACCCGCATCGTCGGCCTCTCGACGAACTCCACCTTCCCGGAGGCCGCGCCCGACGGCGACCTCGACGCCTTCGAGCCCGACCTCGCCGTCATCGCGTCGAAGAGCCCCGACCTGATCGTCACCTCGCAGCCGGGCAAGGGCCTCGAGTCGCTCGGCGTGCCGGTGATCGTCCACGAGCCGGCCCGCTCGCTCGACGAGGCCTACGCCCAGATCACCGAGCTGGGGCGGGCCACCGACCTGCCCGACGCCGCGGCCGCGACCATCCAGGCCATGAAGGATGCGATCGCCGGGGTGGTGAGCACGGCCGCAGCCGTGAGGGCCACGCCGGCCATCACCTACTACTACGAGGTCGACCCGGCCTACTCCACGTCCACCAGCAAGACGTTCATCGGCGACCTCCTCGGCCGGCTCGGCCTGCAGAACATCGCCGACACCGCGCCCGGCGCGGAGAGCGGGCACCCGCAGCTGTCGTCCGAGTTCGTCGTGGCCGCATCGCCGGAGCTGGTCGTCCTTGCCGACGTGAAGTGCTGCTGGCAGAGCACCTCGTCGGCAACGGCCCGGAGTGGCTGGGAGGGCGTAAGGGCGGTGGGCTCCGGTGCCATCGTCGGCGTCGACGACGACGTGGCCAGCACCTGGGGGCCGCGGGCCGTCGGCCTGCTCGCCCCGGTGGCCGACGCCGCCGCCAAGGCGGCCGCCAGCCGCTGACGGCTGGTGACCGGGCAGTGACGGCTGGCGGTCAGGCGGCGACGGCGCTGGCGACGATCGACACCCCGAACGGCAGCGGACGCCGGGCGATGGCCCGGCGCTCCAGCCCGAGCACCCCGAGGAGCGCCCGGTTCAGCGGTGCGGGCACCTCGCCCGTGTCCTTGTGGGGCGCCGGGGACCGCCCGCGGCGGGCCAGCCGCTCGGCGGCCCGGACCACGGCGATGGGCGGGAACAGGACCGTGTTGACGTAGGACACCACCGCCGGCCGGAAGCCCGTACCCTCCAGCAGCCGGCGGACGTCACGGCTCCGGTAGCGCCGGGTGTGGTGGTTCGAGACGTCGTGGCCGCTCCACATCCACTGGTAGGCGCTGGTGAGCAGCACCAGCCCGCCGCCGGGGCGCAGCACCCGCCGCCACTCCTCGAGCGCGGCCCGGTCGTCGTCGAGATGCTCGATCACGCCGATGGCCGTGACCGCGTCGACCTCGCCGTCGCCCACCGGCAGCCGCCCGCCGTCGGCCCGCAGCAGGGCCGGCGCCGACCGGAGCCGGCAGAAGTCGAGGGCGGTGGCGGAGACGTCGACGCCGACGGCCCGTCCCCGGGGGGCCAGCTCGTCGAGCATGAGGCCGGTGCCGCAACCCACGTCGAGGATCCGGGCGTCGCGGCCGGGTGGGCAGACGCCGTCGAGCAGGTCGAGGCAGATGCGCCGGGTGCCGACGAACCACCAGTTGTCGCCCTCGAGCTCGTAGGTCGTCCGGTAGTCGGCCTCCTCCACCGGCGGGAACCTAGCTAGCCGTGCCCGTTCCTCGTCGATTGCGCCGGGATCGCACCCGGCTCGATCCGACGAAGAACGGGAGGCGTATGCTCCGGCGGTCAACCGTGGGGGCCAGGAAGTCCGGTGCGAACCCGGCGCTGTCCCGCAACTGTGGTGCCCCCTCGGGGGACGAGCCAGGTCAGGTGCCTCCCCGGTCGACGGACACGCTCTCGGGAGAAGAGCCGTTCGTCCTGGACAGGCCTCCTGTCGAGACGGATCCGCTCGAAGGAGGTCCAGCCACCGATGACCACCGCGCCGCACGTCGCCCCGGTCCGGGCCCGCCGCCGCGCCGGGGCGGGTGCCCGCCCGTGAGCGTGGTGCTCGTGCTCGGCGGCGCCCGTTCCGGGAAGTCGGCGGTGGCCGAGGCCCTGCTCGGGCCGACGTGCGTCTACGTGGCCACCGGCACCGCCACCGACCCCGACATGGCCGCCCGGATCGCGGTGCACCGGGCCCGCCGGCCACCGGCCTGGGTGACGGTCGAGACCGCCGACGTGGCCGCCGCCCTGCGGGACCACCCCGCCGAGCCGGTCCTCGTCGACTCGCTCGGCACCTGGCTGGCCCACCAACCCGATCTCACGGTCGACGTCGAGCCGGTGCTCGCCGCCCTCGCCGGGCGGACGGCGCCCACGGTTCTCGTCTCGGAGGAGGTCGGCATGGGCGTCCACCCCGAGACCGAGCTCGGCCGGCGCTTCCGGGACGCGCTCGGCGAGCTGAACCGCCGGATCGCCGAGCGGGCCGACCGGGTGCTCCTCGTCGTGGCCGGGCGGGTGATCGAACTGTGACCAAGACCGGCCCGGCCCACCGCGGGTCCGACGTGCTCGAGGCCCTCGGCCTGCTCACCTGCATCGGCGGGGGCCGGGCGCTCACGGCCCGGTCGGTGGCCTGGTTCCCCTGGGTCGGCGCGGCCATCGGCGCCTCGGTGGGCGCCGCCTGGTGGGCCGCCGCCGAGGCCTTCGGACCGCTGACGGCGGCCGGCCTGGCCGTGGCCGTCGATCTCGTGCTCACCGGCATGCTGCACCTCGACGGCACCGTCGACGGCGCCGACGGCCTCCTCCCCCACCTCGACCGCGACCGGCGGCTCGCCGTCATGGCCGAGCCGACCGTCGGCGCCTTCGGGGTCGGGACCGCCGCCCTCGTCCTGCTCCTGCGGACCGCCGCCCTCGCCGAGGCCGCGCCCCGGCCGCTCACCGTCGTGGCCCTCTGGGCCGCCTCCCGGGGGCTGATGGCCGCCGCCGTCGTCCTGGTCGCCCCGGCCCGGTCCGGGGGCATGGCCGCCACCGTCGCCGGCGGGGCCCGCTGGCCCGTGCTCGCCTCGGTGGCCGTCGCCCTCGTCGCCGCCGGCGCCCTGCTCGCCGACGGGCCGGGCGGGCCGGTGCCGCTGCTCGGCGTGCTCGCCGGCGGTGGGGTCGTGGCCCTTGGCCGGCGCCGCCACGGCGGGACGACCGGCGACGTGCTCGGCGCGGCCGGCATGCTGGCCGAGACGGCCGGGCTG
>JBFWQW010000061.1:0-16736 GCA_050249235.1 Acidimicrobiia bacterium
AGTTGGGAGACAATCGTTCCTCGACTCTCACTTCCCGCAGGAAGGATGAGCGATTGCCGTTCTCCACCACGGCATGAGCGTTGCCAGGCACTATCGGTGCGCACAGGGGCCCGTGTCAAGAAAAAGGTTTCTACGGAACTTGTTGCATCAGGGGCGGATCGAGCGTCCGTACGCTGGACGATCGCCTGCCAGCGAATCGTCTACCGGTCTCCCGACTGGATGGTGGGCGAGGGGGGACTTGAACTCCGATCCAAGGCCTTTTGATCGATGATGGTCGGTGTTGAAAAGTGCCGCTGACCTGCGACTTTGTCGATCGGCGTGCTGGAGCGTGTTGACGGCTTCTACCGGATTTCAACCCGTCCGGTAGAAGTCCGGTAGAAGTTTCGGTAGAAGTCGGGGACCCACCCGGGCCGCGAGAACCGGGCGCGAGACTGGGCCCGTGCTCGTGCTCCGAGGCCCGGCCGGTCGGCGCCGGCGCCCGAGGCTGCATCGAGTTCGGGCGCGACAAGCGGGACCGTGTTCCAGCTCAAGGTCACGCTGCAGGACACCAAGCCGCCGATCTGGCGTCGCGTCCTCGTCGACGGGAGCGCCACGCTCGACCACGTCCACGAGGTCATCCAGGCTGCGTTCGGCTGGTGGAACTACCACCTGCACGAGTTCGAGGTCGGGCGCACGCGCTACGGCGTCCCCGATCCGGACGAGGACTGGGGCGAGCCGCCGCGCGACGAGCGACGCACCCGCCTCGATGCGATCGCCAGCGAGGGTTCGACCTTCCGCTACACCTACGACTTCGGCGACGGCTGGGAGCACCGGGTCGCAGTCGAAAAGGTCCTCCCCGCCGGCAGCGTCGCCACCGTCCCGGCCTGCATCGATGGTCGACGGGCGTGTCCACCCGAGGACTGCGGCGGGACCTGGGGCTACCGCGAGCTGCTCGCTATCCGCGCCGACCCCAACCATCCCGAGCACGACGAGCGACAGGATTGGCTCGGCCGGCCGTTCGACCCCGAGGCCTTCGATCCGAGCGAGTTCGAGAAAAACCTCCGCAACAGCCAGCTCGCCGTCTTCGACGACGAGGCATAAGTACTTCACCATCCATAAGCACGGTGCTTATACTGATGTTGTGCTTATGGACGCCGTCCAGGCCCTACGGAGTGCTGGGGTGGACGTCGTCGTCGGTCAGTCCGCCGATGATGCCGGGATGGACGCCGTCCTCGAGGTCAGTGCTGGCAGTGCGCGGTCACGCTTCGCCGTCGAGGTGAAGGGCCGAGCGCCGTACCCGAACGAGCTGAGCCATCTCGCCGCGCAGCGGAAGCGCATCGCGCGCAACGGGGAGCCGATGCTCGTCGCGCCGTTCGTCAACGACGCACTCGCGTCCGCCCTCCGAGCCGCCGGCTGGTCATGGGCCGACGGACAAGGGAACTTCGACCTGCGCGCGCCCGGCCTCGTCCTCCGCCAACGAAAGACGTTCACCCCGCCGAAGCCACGGCGATCGAAGCTGCCGCAGGGCTCCGGCAGCCTCGCCATCGTCCGCGCACTGATCCGGTTCGGCGAAGGCGAGGAGGAAGAACCGACGGCCACCGCGCTGGCAGCGCAGGCGAAGGTCTCGCAGCCGCGCGCCTCGCAAGTCCTCCATCAGCTGCTCGACCTCCACCTCGTCGAGCGAACCGAGGATGGGCGCTGGTCGCCCCGCCGCGAGGCCCTCCTCGACCGGTTCCTCGGCGACTACCGAGGACCTGGCGGATCAGAGCAGTACCTGTACAGCCTCGACCCACCTACGGATGTCGCCGTCCGCGCGGCGCGCCTTGCATCGCCAGACCGGCCGATCGTCGTGTCGGCCGATGTCGGACCCGACCTGCTCCTCGCGTGGCGACGCCCAAGCGTGGTGATCCTCTACGCGCGTGGCGCAGTCGATCCTGCGGAGCTCGATCTCGTCGACGCACAAGGTCGCCACGACGCCAACATCATCCTGCGAAGCCCGCGGGACCTGTCCGTCTTCCCCGTCCCTCAGCTGGTCGCCGAGCTACGGGGCGCGGAGATCCCGCTCGCCGATCCCACACAACAGGTCTGGGACCTGCAGGATCTCGGTGGAGCTGACCGGCTCGAGGCCGCAGGCATGCTGCGCGAATGGCTGCTGAAGCGCCCCTGACCCGCCTCGTCCTCGGCGCCGCCTCTGTCGCCGACGACCTTGGCTATGTCGCGCTCGCCGACCTCGGCCGCGCGCTCAGCCCAGACGTCGGCACGAACTACCGCGTCATCGGTGGTCACATGGTCACGGCGCTCGTGGCGCGCTGGCAGCTGGGCGCCGACCTGTACCGCGAGACAGGCGACACGGACCTCGGTGTTCCTCCCGTCATCGTCCGAGATCACCTGGTGATCGAGCGTCTGCTGGACCTCGGCTACGAGCGGGTCGCCGGGAACCGCTTCGCCAAGACGCTCGGCGACGTTCCGGTGCGCATCCCAGGTGAAGCCGACTCGCCTCCGCAAGCAGTGATCGATGTGCTCGTGCCCGCGTACACGAGCCGCGCGCGCAACGACCGTCGAGTGAGCGATGACCTCGTGACCACCGAGGTGCTCGGGCTGCCCACCGCTCTCAACCGGCCACCAGCGCTCCTGGCGCTGGAGATGCACCGGCTCAACGGCGAGCGCCTCGAGGTCGAGATCGCGTTCCCAGACGAGGTGGCAGCACTCGTTCTGAAGGCGTTCGCCACTCGGGTCCGCAACAAGGACACCGACGTCGTGGATGTCTGGCGTTGTCTGGAGGTCGCGTTCGCAGCCGGCGTCAACTCGCACGAATTCGCCGAAGGCGATCGCGCCGAGGCGGCGGCGCACGTCCGCGCCCTGTTCGAGCGGCGCGACGGGGCGGGAATGCGCGCACTCGAGGCGGAGCAGCGACTCTCCGGCGCTGCTGCGGACGAGCGGTTCACCAGGCTGCGGGCACTCACGGAGAGAGTCCTCGGAAGGGTGTAGCCGCCGTCCGAGGTAGGCACCAAGCCGCTCACGGCGTGCATCAAGTTGGCATGTCTGCAGTCACCTACGAGCCAGCAACTCCTCGATTCTGTCGAACACTCTCGCGACTTCGGAGTCGATCTCGAGAGGGCGAGCCGCCTTCGCGAGCTTTGCAGCGGATACCGGTCGGCAACTGCGAGCAACGGCCTCAGCGTTGAATCGGCTCAGGACCTCCTTCGGTGGAACAAGACCAACCCGGCGCGCTGGGTCAGCCCAAGCGGACGCGAACTGAGGCTCGAAATCCTCGATGACATTCACTCGGTGCGTGGTTGGTCCCACGCGTTCCTCCTCAGCTGCCGCTAGCGCACGGGCGAAGACCTTGCCGCGGAATGTCTCCACCACCGTGTCCAAGATGGTCGACGCCTCGTCGCGCCCTAGTCCACTCACCCGTGCGAGCACCGAGGGAACCAAGAGATAGCTCTCGATCTCCTTACGACTCCATATGTGACATCCAATCCCGATGGCATCGAACTCGCTGACGATCGCCTCGCAAACGGCATCGCTTCGATAGTCCCGATCGAGAATCACGAAGCTCTGCACGCTTCCTTCAAGGAACTCGTCGACCAGGATCTTGAACGGCGTCACGTTCGTCCGATTGCTGAACCCATCCAATGGCACGACGGCGAGCCCGGCCTCGTCTGCGATCCGCCCTGCTCCAGCTGACCGAGCAAGGCTCCGAATGATCTTCATGTCCTTGCCCTCGACGAACAGTGCAACGTTCGAACGCAGGGCCCGAGCGATTCGAACGTTGAACTGGCTTCCGATGGCTTCAGCGCTGAAGGTCAGTCCGTCGGAGCCCCGCACGGCCCGTCTACGAGACTTATCGACCCAGAGCACGTTCTCCGTATGCGCCTCACCGAGCACTTCCGGCGAGTGGCTCGCGAGGATGGTTTGCGCGTCGGTCTCCTCGAGGATCTGAACGAGTCGTCGCTGGAGATCAGCGTGAAGGTAGATGTCCGGCTCATCAAGGATCAGGACGTCGGAGGCCCGGAGCCGATGGACTTGGTAGAGGACCTGGAGCCAGACCTGGATCCCGTCACCTGCCCAGCAAATCTCCTTCGAGACGCGGGCTCCTTCGTCTTCATAGAACAGATCAAGCTGCGCGCCCCCAGGAGCCATGCGGACCTCGAGCGACCGAAGCTCGATCTCCGGTGCCCACCGGCGCAAGAGCTCGCGATAGCCGTCGAACTCCTCGGACGGCATCAGATGCAGTTCATTCCTGAAATGACGACTAGAGAGCCTGCCGCCGAGGTCTCGCTTCACCGTCTTCGTCTCCAGAAGCGGCTCTGAGCGTTCGATCGGCGCGAGCATGGGCACCACACCGAGGGTCGGAAACACTGCCCGCACGGCTGCTGGCGTCCGCGGCTGGGGCCGATTGTCGACTTCGACGAAGAAGAACGGTGACGCTGGCTCATCGTCGTCGTCCAGGCCGACGGGCCAGATGGCGCGCAGGTGAGCGCCGTTGTCGAACACGAGGTGAATCGAAGTCTCGACGTCTCGGAACTCGTGGCGCAGGTTCTCCTCGACAAGGCCGAGCCGCTCAGCGTCGAAGCCGTAGCCGAGGTACTGGTTGGATCTGAACCTGCCAGCGCGATCGGGTCGTACTCGACTCGCCTGGCGAAGCAGCCCCGAGCACAGCCTGAGCGCCGACAACAACGTTGACTTGCCCGCGTTGTTTGGTCCGACCACAAACGTGCTCGGCCCGAACGTTGCTGTCAGGCGCTCAAATGCCTTGAAGTTCTCGAGTTCGACGCGCTTCAGCACCCTGACTTCCGGCTTCTCAGTCCTCTGCTCGCAACGCCAGGTAGACCTCGCGGCCGTAGCTCGCCTTGAGGTCCTCGGCGAAGCCCTTATCGTCGTTGATGGCCTTGAAGATGTCGGCGTTGGCGTCCATGCGGGAAAGCACGGTGGTCAGGAACTTCTTGGCGAAGACGATGAGGAAGTTGTCGAGGGTGTTGGCCCTGGCCTGAGCGGCGAGCTCGGGGTCGGCTACCCAGTCGCCCTTGAACTGCTCGAACAGGAGGGCGTCGGTAATGGTGAGGTTGAGCGCGTGCCGCTCGTTGAGCCGGTCGATGATCGCCGACAGCCGCTCGGTCTGGGGGTCCGGCGACGCGCCGCCGGCGCCGGGGAGAGCGCTGAGCGGGTCATCGTCCGCTGGCGTGCCAGCGAGGCTGGCGTCGACCTCGGCGGACTTCTCGATGCGGAGGTGGGTCAGCTCGACCTCGGCTCCGAGGTCGAGGCTGCCGTCGTTGGGTCGCTTCGGCAGGTTCGACAGGAGTGACTTCGCCCACACGTAGAGCTTCTCCAGGTCGTTGTCGGTCCACGTCACGATCTGTGAGAGGAACGAGTAGGCGCGGATGAACGCGTCGAGATCGGAGCGGAACCGCTCCTGGTCGTCGTCGTCGAGTTCGCTCTTGAACCGCTCGACGGCGCCGGCGAGCGCCGAGTAGAGCGCGCCGTTGCCCTTGCGCTGATCGGGTGCGACGAGCGAGAACACCGACCAGTAGTGCTCGACCTCGGCGACGGTGAACACGCCTGCCGACTCGATCGCGCCTGCGAAGCCGTAGAGGACGTTGCCGTCCACGGGCTCGACGATGGTGGTGTCATAGAACGGCTTGAACCCCTCGGCGATCGTGTCGGGGTCGTTGCGGAAGTCGAGGACGAAGGTGTCGGTCTTGCCGGGGTGGGTCCGGTTGAGTCGGGCGAGGGTCTGCACGGCGTTGACACCCTCGAGCTTCTTGTCGACGTACATGGTGTGCAGCAGGGGAGCGTCGAAGCCGGTCTGGAACTTCTCCGCGACGATCATCACCTGGAACTCGGCGGGGTCGTAGGGCGGTGACGGCTCGCCCTTGAACCGGCCTGCCGTCTGCGACTCGGGGAACCCGTTCATCCCGGCTTCGGTGTATGCCGTGGCCGGATCGTCGGGATCGATCACCTTCCCGGAGAACGCGACGAGCGCTTTCACGTCGGTGATGTGCGCATCGGCCAGGTACCGGTCGATCGCCTGCTTGTACCGCACGGCGTGGAGACGGCTGGCGGTGACGACCATCGCCTTGGCCTTGCCGCCGATCTGCTGCGCGACGTGACCGCGGAAGTGGTCGACGACGATCTTCGCCCGCTGCGCGAGGTTGTGCGGGTGCAGCGAGATCGCCTTGGCGATCTGCGCTGACGCCTTGCCCTTCTCGACCTCGGGGTCTCCCGGCCCCGCCTGCTTCACCCGCCAGTAGACACCGAACGGTGTGTAATGCCGCAGGACGTCCAGGATGAAGCCTTCCTCGATCGCCTGGCGCATCGAGTACGTGTGGAACGGCACCTTCAGGTCTGAGCCCGCCGCTGCGGTGCCGAACAACTCGACGGTGCGCGGCTTGGGCGTGGCGGTGAACGCGAAGAACGACAAGTTCTCTTGGTGGGCGCGCGCCGCGACCGCCTCGTTCAGCTTGTCCTCAGCGGTGACCGGCTCCCCGGCCTCTTCTTTCTCGGCGATCTCGAGCCGGGCTTCCTCCGAACCGGCACCCAGCGCAGCCTTCAGGTCGCGCGCTGCCTCCCCGGTCTGCGACGAGTGCGCCTCGTCGACGATCACCGCGTAGTTGCGGCGTCCGATGCCCTCGATCTTGTCGAGCACGAACGAGAACGTCTGCAGCGTGCAGACGACGATCCGCGCCTGCTCGCCGGCCAGTGCCTCGGCGAGCTTCGTCGACTTGGCTCCTTCCTTGTCCTCCACGCGGACGACGACACCGGCGACCGACTCGAACTGGGCGATCGTCGCCGAGAGCTGGTCGTCGAGGACGCGCCGGTCGGTGATGACCACGACCTTGTCGAAGACGGCCTTGTCGTGGTCGTCGTGGAGCTTCGACAGGCGGTGCGCCAACCAGGCGATGGAGTTCGACTTGCCCGAGCCCGCTGAGTGCTGGGCGAGGTAGCGACGCCCGGGGCCGTGGACGCGCGCGTCGGCTTCGAGCCGCAGCACGCAATCCCACTGGTGGTACCGCGGGAAGATCACCCTTCCCGTCGCCTTGCCACTCTCGTCGATCTCGGTGTGGATGAAGCGGCCGAGAAGGTCGAGGAAGCAGTCGCGCTGCCAGACCTCCTCCCACAGGTACGCCGTGGCGTGCTTGCCGCCCGTCGCCGGCGGGTTCCCGGCGTGCCCGTTGTGGCCGCGGTTGAACGGCAGGAACTCCGTGGCTGCTCCTGCCAACCGAGTCGTCATGAACGCGAGGTAGGGATCGACGGCGAAGTGCACCACGGCCCGCTTGGCGAGGAACGGGTCGTTCGGGTCGCGGTCGGTCCGGTACTGCGCCTTCGCGTCCTCGACGGTTTGGTTCGTCAGCTCGTTCTTCAGCTCGACGGTCCCCACTGCCAACCCGTTCACCCACAGACAGAGGTCGAGGGTCTTCGTGTGCTTGGCGTTGTAGCGCTGCTGTCGGGTGACCGTCACGCGGTTGGCGGCGTACCGCTCGACGAGCAGCGGTGTCAGGCCGTGCGCCGGCTTGAAGTAGCAGAGATCGAACTTGAGCCCCCAGCCCTTGACGCCGTGTCGGAGCACGTCGACGGTCCCCCGCTTGTCGAGCTCGGCTGCCACGCGCTTGCGGAACTCGATCTGGGCCCGATCCGGGTCGTTGCCCATCTGCACGAGGAGCTTGTTCCACTCCTCGATCTGCGTCTGCCCGATGAACGTGAGCAGCTCTGCCGGGGCGATCCCGGTTGCGAACTCGATGTCGTCGGCGAGCCCGGCGTTCCACCCGCGCTCGTCGACGAGCGAATCGAACACCTCGTCCTCGAAGTGCCGCTCCTCCGACTTCGCCATCATGCTGCCTCGCGCAAGCCCGTGACTGTCGCGGTGACAAGAGCCTGACGGTGCTCACGAAGCAGCACCAGCTGCGAAGCGACCCGCGCCGTGGCCGTGTCCGACACGTTGCGCGCACGAGCCACCTGCTCCAGGAACTGCTGCTGCTCCGACACGTCGAGGTGGGGTATCAGGATCTCGAGCATGTCCGATTGGGTGAGCTTGTCCCGCGTCGAGCCCGAGATGAAGCGTCCGTAGTCGACAACGTTCAGCACCGTCTCCAAGAACGACGCGAGCCAGCCGCTGCGCGGCCGCAACGCGTGAATGTGGTTGTTCACCCACAGTGGACCATCCACGGCGAATGCCACCGGCCTGGTTCGATCGAAGAACGGTGCTCCGTCCTCACCCAGCAGCACCAGGGGCTCATTGAAGAGGTACGCGTCAATCGAGTCCACCACCCCACCTGCGCCCCAGTACGGGTAGGGACCGGGTCGTTCTGCCCGAGTGACGCGATCGAGCGGGATCCGCCTTCCATCCAGACAGACGACGCAGCGCCGGAGCCTCACCTCACCTCGCTGCGCCACTGCGCGGTGGGCGACGTCAGTGGTGAATGAGTAGGTACGTTCGTCGAGCCGCGACATCAGCTGCGTCTTCTTGTCGATGACCGTGTCGATGAGCGAAGTCTCTCGATCGAGGTACTCGACGATCCGCCGCTGCTCGTCCAGGGGCGGGAGAGGGAGTGTGAGCTGCTCGATGTCCGGCATGTAGATCGTCTTGTGCGTCGAGCCTTGCGTGCGCCGGAGGATGTCGTCGCGCTCACCCCGCAGCACCCAGAGCAGGTAGCGCGGGTCGAGCTGCGGGCCGCACGTCCACGTCACGAAGTCCTGGCTCGTGGCCATGTCCTCTCCGAGGATGCAGCTGAACCCGACCGACGCCGTGCGGGAGAACGCGACCGTCCCGGCGGGGTGCCGGACGGCGGCAGAGTTCGCGAGTCCGAGCGGGCTGATCTTCTCCTTGGTGTCGTGGACGACGCTGACCGACCCGTCCCGGAGCTGCCAGACGTCGGCGAGAGTGAGCCACGGGATGGTGCACTCCGTTGGCTCCCAGTAGGCGTCCACCGACCGACTGGGCGTGTGACCGGTCCCGAGCCGGGCGACCTTGCGGATCTGCACGCGCTTCACTCTGTGACCTCGTCCAGGAGCGCGCGGATCTCCGTCTCGAGCGCCTTGATCTCGGCGTCGATCTCGGCGACGGGTCGCGGCGGCGTGTACGTGTAGAAGTGTCGAGTCAGCGGGATCTCGTAGCCGATGCGTGTCTTGCTGTGATCAACCCAGGCGTCCGGGACCCAGGGCAGCACCTCGTCGACGACGTACTCGTCCACCATGGCGCGGTGGTCTGCGGCGGCGAGCCGCTTGGCGGCACCGACGTCGGCCTCGTCCCAGGTCGGCGTGCTGGGCGGCAACGGGACGCTCTCCTGCTCCCGCAGGTCGGCGTCGGGGAGCGGCTGGCCCTTCTTGGTCTGGAGCACGCCGTCGGGGTGCGAGACACCCACGTGCTTCCACAACGCGGCGGCGATGGCGGGCGGCAGTGGCCCGAGCGCGTCGGCCATCTGCTTCTCGCTGGTGGCGACGGTGCCGGCCAAGGTGTCGAGGCGCTCGGTGAGCGCGAGCTGCTCGGGCGCGGCGAGCTTCGCCCACGCCTTGGTGGCCGCGAGCTCAGCCGAGGTGAGGTCGGTGATCTCCCAGCGGACCCGGAGCGGGCGCTCGACGGTGATGCGCTGGAACCCGAAGGACTCGTTCGGGAGGATCTTCACCCGGTCGTTCTCGATGAAGTCGCCGTAGAGGTTGGTGATCTCGTCGATCTGCTCGGGGCTGATCTCCTTGCGCTTGTCGCCGAGCGACTTACGCATCCGCACGAACAGCTCACGGGCGTCGATGAGCTGCACGTTGCCTCGTCGCTCGGCACGCTTCCGGTTCGTGACCACCCAGATGTAGGTCGAGATGCCGGTGTTGTAGAAGAGCTGGTCCGGGAGGGCGACGATGGCGTCGAGCCAGTCGTTCTCGATGATCCATCGCCGGATCTCCGACTCACCCGAGCCGGCCGCGCCCGTGAACAGCGGCGATCCGTTGAACACGATGGCCAGTCGCGACCCGCCCTGCTCGGGCGGTCGCATCTTCGAGATCATGTGCTGGAGGAACAGCAGCGAGCCGTCGTTGATGCGCGGCAGCCCGGCTCCGAACCGGCCGGCGAAACCCAGCGACTTGGCCTCGGCCTTCACTGCTGTCTCGACGTTCTTCCACTCCACACCGAAGGGCGGGTTGGCCAGGAGGTAGTCGAAGGTGCGGCCGACGAACCCATCGGCGGAGAAGCTGTTGCCCGAAACGATGTTCGTCGAGGACTGGCCCTTCAGCATCATGTCGGAGCGACAGATGGCGAACGACTCGTCGTTGAGCTCTTGGCCGAACACCTCGAGGTGGGCCTTGGGGTTCATCGCCGTGAGGTGCTCGGCGGCCACGGCGAGCATGCCGCCGGTCCCGCATGCCGGGTCGAGCAGCGTCTTGACCACGCCGGCGTCGCGCAGGAGGACATCGTCCTCGGCGAACAGGAGGTTCACCATCAGCCGGATGACCTCACGCGGGGTGAAGTGCTCACCGGCGGTCTCGTTCGACTGCTCAGAGAATCGCCGGATCAGCTCCTCGTAGATGTAGCCCATCTCCGCGTTACCGACGACCTCAGGGTGGAGGTCGATGTCGGCGAACCGGGAGACGACGAGGTAGAGGAGACCAGCCTCGTCGAGCCGCTTGATCTGCTCCTCGAAGCGAAACTTGTCGACGACCTCACGGGCCGACGGCGAGAACCCGCCGATGTAAGCGCGCAGGTTGTCGGCGACGTGCTCAGGGTCGGCAGTCAGTTTGGCGAAGTCGATCGGGGCGAGGTTGTAAAACTCGTGACCGGACGCGGCGCACAGCGCGTCGTTCGGATTGTCGATCCGCCCGGCCAGCTCCTCGGCACGGGCGAGGACCGCCGGCTTGCTGTCCTCAAGGACGCAATCGAGGCGCCGGATGACGACCAGCGGCAGGATCACGCGCCCGTACTCTGACTGCTTGTAGGTGCCCCGCAGCAGGTCTGCCACCGACCAGATGAAGTTGACCTTGTCGGTGAAGCTGCCGCCGTTGGTGAGCGTCACGGGTACGCCTCGGCCTCTCGGATCGTCGGTCCAGTGGCGTCGACGTTAGGACGGAACGACCGATCCGGCCGTGCGGGTCCGTCAGAGCTCGATGCCGAGCCCTCGCTCGATGCCGCGTGTCCGCGGCTCAAGCGCAAGGCGGTCCAGGCGTTCGACCAGCCGGGCACGGCTCGCCTCGCGTTCCGCGTCGTAGAGAGTCCGCTCTGCGGTGTCGATGCAGGCGAGGTGTGATGACGCGAGGTTCTCGGCGATCTCAAGGCGCGATCGGGCGCCCGCGAGCGCTTCGGACGCGCGCTCGACGCCCGCAGCCATGCCGCGACGTCGCCAGCGCGGCGCCTCGTCTCGTGCCGCGAGTCGCTTCCTCAGCACTTCCTCTGCAGCGCGCACATCTGCTTCGGCGGCTCGGAGAGGTTCGAGGAAGGGCTTCGCTTCGTCCCGTGTCTCCTCCAGCGCCCGGCGCGCTGCTGCAACCGCGTCCTCGGCACTGACACGCGGCACCTGGCGGGCGAGGTTCCGGCGCTGCGCGATGGCGGGGAGGTCGGCGCGGTCGGTGGTCAGCACGCGCTCGAGCACGTCCCGAGCGGCGTCGGGTTCGTCGGTGACGACGAAGAGCCTGTTCTCGTCGCGGCCGCGTGTGGCGCCGACGTAGAGACTGCGGTGGGTGGTCGCCTCGGTGACGACCATGAGGCTCACGTCGACGGTGTCGCCCTGGTGGCCGTGGGCGGTGGCGGCGTACCCGAGCCGGACGTGCCCTCGCACGTAGTCGGCGGGGAGCGTCGCCGTGCCCTGTCGCCCGAGGTGCGACACGGTGAGGGTGCCGTCGGCATGGGCGGCGGTGACCTGCCAACGGTCGCGGTTGCGGACAGGTTCGTCGTGGTCGGTCCGGAGCGTCCGGTCGTTGCGCCGGGTGACGACGATGTCGCCCACGGCCGCCGTCTCGCCTTCGGCGACACGGGCGGTGCGGTCGCCGAGGTCGCCGGCTTCACGCCGGGCTTGCTGGATCGCGGCATTGAGGGCGTCGACGTGCTCGTTGGTCTCGGCGACGACGGCGACGGCGCTCCCGGCCGCCGTGTCGTCGATCCAGCGCCGGGCGATCGTGTCGGTGAGGTCGTCGAACGTTCCGGGCGTGACGCGACGGTGGCCGAAGTAGGCGTCGAGAGCATCGGCGCTCCCCGCGCGCAGCTGCAGCGAGGCCCGCTGCTCCCAGCCGTGCCGGAACCGGTGGATCGTGGCCAGCTCGTGAGTGCGGCCGACTCGGCACAGCTCGTCGAACATGCCGCCACGGCCGACCGCCTGAAGCTGGCGAGGGTCGCCGACGAGGACCAGTCGCCATTGCTGTGACGCGGCGAGCGTGATCAGCCCATCGAGCGCGCCGGTGCCGCACATGCCCGCTTCATCGACGACAACCGTCGTGCCGGGCCTCAGCGCGTAGTCAGCCCTCGGCTGGCCGGTGCGCCACTCGTGGAGCAGCTTGGCGATGGTGTCGGCCGGCATGCCGGTCTCGTCCCGCAGGACCTTCGCTGCCTTGGCGGTCGGCGCGACGCCGAAGACGGTCCGCCGCTGCCGAGCGAGGTCCTCGACGGCGTGGCGGAGCGCGGTGGTCTTGCCGGTGCCGGCGGGGCCGACGACGAGGACGAGCCGGTCGTGGCCAGCGACGGCACTGGCGGTGTCGGCTTGGAGGACGTCGAGCCCGGCGCCTTCGACCGTGCGAGATGGCGCTTCCGGCTGGTCGTGGGCGTCCATGGCGAAGGTGAGGATGCGCTCCTCCTGCGCCAGGACGGCTTCGTGGGTCAGGTGCGGCTCGCACGGTGGGATCCAGATGGAACGGCCGTCGGACGCCCGGACCGGCCCCCGACCCGGCGGGTCGAGGGTGACGCAGGACTCGATGACCTGGTCGCTCACCCGCTCGACAGCGCGCGCCCAATCGCGTCCCGAGAGCTGCGACACGGTGGGTGCGAGATCGCAGATGGCCTGCACGAGGTCCTGCCGGGTCCAGGTCGAGGCGATCGCGGAGAGCTGCTCGATCACGTCGCTGGTTCGCAGGCTCGGGTCGACGGCCGGCGCCTCGCGCGCTGCGGTCTGCATCGAGGCGACGACACGGTCGGGTGTCCAGCCCATCGCTCGCGCCTCGTCCGCCCACCGGGCCGACAGGGCACCGGTCGAGCTGTGGGTCTTCGTCGCGCGCGAATCCTCCGCGGCCTCGCGGGTGAGCGCCGCCCGCTCCCGCCGGGTGGGGTCGCGGCCTTCCCGGTCCCGGAAGTCCTTCACCTTGGCGGTGAGGAGCGCGTCGACCTGGCGGGTCCGCTTGGAGAAAGCCTCGAGGAGCTCCGCTGGCATGCCGAGGATCTCGGCCTGGCCCTTGACGATCGGGCCCCATTGCACGCCGTAGCGGTGCGTGAGCTCGGCGCGCAGCACCGACTGGTATAGGCCGCCGAGAGCGCGCTGCTTGCGCTTGAGGGTACGAGCGTCGAGCGCCCACCACCGACCATCGTCGGTCTGGACCTTGGCGGAGATGACGACGTGGCTGTGGAGCTGTGGATCGTCCTCGCGCGAGGTGGCCTGCCGGAACGCGGCCATCGTGAGGCCGCCGGTCTCGGGATGCTGCCGGTCGCCGTTCACCCGGACGCGCGTGGTGCTGGCGTACTGCTCGATGTGGTCGAGAACGGCTCGCACGGCGATGTCGTGGGCTTCGAGGAGGCCGGGGTCGCCGGTGAGGCCCCACCACACCGAGAGCGACTTCGGCGCGGAGAAGGTGGCGTCGAACCCGGCGACGGCGCGGATCAGCCGACCCTTGGCGTCGACGCGGTCGACGAGCGCCGCACCGAGCTGTGTCCCGGTGATGGGGTCGCGGCCCGACAGCAGCGCTTCGAGATCATCGGTCGTCACGGCCCCGTCCAGCCCGAGGCCGCCGGCCTGGCGTCCGAGCCACACGCCCTCGCCGTCGGGTCCTTCGTCGGCGAGGTAGCGGGTGTAGTAGCGGGCCGAGTGATGCGCCGTGTTGGCGTGGATCGTGGTCACGCGCAGCATCGGACGCTCACGTCGCCGCCGGCGGGCACTTGTCTGTCATGTTGAGGGGTGCGGGAGCAGGAGAGGGGTCCGCGCATGGCGTCAGGCACCGGGGAGGAGGGTGAGCTGGGCGTCGTCGACGCGCGCGGGACGGCGTGGTCCTCGTGGCGGTGGCGTCGGTGCGGTCAGCTCGTGGAGGTGGAGGACGTAGCGGCCGGGCTCGAACCGGCCGGCGTTGCCGCGTCGCTGGACGGCCTCGACCAGCCCGGAGCGGGCCAAGGTGGCGATCGCCCGGTGCGCGGTGTTCTTGGCGACGCCGAGGTCGGCCGCGACGGCGCGCACCGACGCCTCCGACGTCCGTCCGTCGGGCGAGCGCTCCAGGAGGCACTCGAGCGCGCACCACGCCGTGGGGCCGACCTGGCGGCGTAGCTCGGCAGCTCGGCCGCCGGTGGGAATCGACGTCACGCGGCGGGCGGCTCGAGCTGCCCGTCGACCCAGCGCATGAGGGCGTGGAACGGGACGCGCTTCTGGTTGCCGCACCACACGAACGGGATGCCGGACCGGCCGCCGGTCCGCTCCCACTCGACCGTGAGCTCATAGGCCTTCGACCGGCCGATCTGGAGGAGCTTCGCCACCTCGGTGATCTTGAGGAAGCGGTTGTCGTCCGCCATGGCGCATACCTCCGTGTTGTGAAACAAAGCGGTCTGTACTTATCGCGCTGATGTGATAGCGTTGTCAAGTACAACAGCACCGATTGAGGAGGAGCGGCATGGTCCGCCCCCGAAAGCGCCAATCCGAGCCCTCGCCGTCGCCACAGTCGACCGGCATGGACGTCAACGCCGTCGTCTCCTACAACGTCAAGGCGATCCGGGAGCGGCGGGGGATGACGCAGCAGGCCGTCGCCGACCGCCTCGCCCAGCTCACCGGGCACCAGCTGCCGCAAGCGTCGATCTCGGCGATGGAGCGGGGCTTCGACGGCGAGCGGCGGCGGCGCTTCGACGCGCACGAGCTGTACCTGCTGTCGCACGTGTTCGACGTGCCGATCGCGTACTTCTTCATCCCGCCGCCTGCGGCCGGCAATGCGGAGCTCGCCGATACCCGTCGCCCCGTCGCCGAGCTGTGGCGAAGCCTCCTCGGGACCGACAGTCAGCTCGACGCCGTCGACGCCCGCCTCGCCGAGATCAAGATCAACGATCCGGACGCCAGTGACCAGGTGCTCGCGGCGATCTTCGGGCCCGAGAACGCGGCGACGAACTGGCACACCCACTTCCGCACCTGGCGCAAGCGCCGACTGCGTGAGATCGAGGTCGAGTACGGCGACCGCCTCGACGAGGTCGCCGAGTTCCTCGCAGAGTTCGCCTCGAAGATCAAGGCGCTCGGCCCCGCCGGCTACCTGCGGTCCACGTCGCACCGCGCCGGCGAAGACGTCCTCATCGACAAGGAGGAGTAGCGATGCGCGGTTCGGTTGTGAAGAAGGGAGACCGCTACTACGTCAAGATCGAGCTCGACCCGGATCCGGCGACGGGACAGCGTCGCCAGAAGTGGCACTCGGGCTACCGCACCAAGCGGGAAGCGGAGCGGGCGCGCGTCGATCTGCTGTCGAAGTTCGATCGGGGCGAGTACGTCGAGCCGTCGCACCAATCGCTCGGCGAGTTCCTCGAGGAGTGGCTCCGGGCGATCGAGCCGACCGTGCGGCCGTCGACGTTCGACTCGTACGCACGCAACATGCGGAACCACGTGATCGCGCACATCGGCAACCTCCGTCTGACGAAGGTCGACGCCGGCGCCCTCAACGGCCTGTACGCCCACCTGCTCGCCAACGGGCGCCGCCAGCCGTCGCGTACGGGGCGTGGGTACTCGGCCGCGGTCGTCGAGCGTGCGCTCGAACTTCGGGCTGAGGGTCTCCCGCTCGCGGCGACGGCCGAGCGGCTGCGCGACGAGATGGCCGAGGCCAACCACATCACGAAGGACACGCTGGCCTGCCTCCTGCGGCGTCACCGGAACGGCGACACCGCCGAGGTCGGGTCACAGCTCGACAGCCGCACGGTCAACTACGTCCACACGATCGTCCACCGCGCGCTGAAGGACGCGGTTCGGTGGGGCCGGCTGGCGCGCAACCCCGCCGACGCCGCCGACCCGCCGCGCGGCGGGCAGAAGTCCGACGGTGTCCATTCCTGGGACGCGGCGACGCTGCGCGAGTTCCTGTCGACCTCGTCCGCGTCGGGCGACCGGCTGCATGCGCTGTGGGTGCTGCTCGCCACGACTGGTATGCGCCGCGGGGAAGTGCTCGGACTCCGCTGGTCGGACGTCGACCTCGATGCCGGCCGACTCCGGGTCGTGCAGACCATCATCCAGGTCCGCAGCAAGGTCACTGTTGGCGAGCCGAAGACTGCGCGCGGCCGCCGACCCATTGCGCTCGACGCTGGCACAGTCGCCGTGTTGCGCGAGCACCGCAAGCGGTCGCTCGAAGAGCGGATACTCGTCGGCCCCGACTTCGACGACCAGGGCCTTGTGTTCCACCACCCCGATGGCTCGAGCTTGAAGCCGGATGCCGTGAGCGCTGCATTCGTGCGCCGAGTGAAGAAGGCCGAACTACCGCCGCTGACGCTGAAGGGGCTGCGTCACACGTGGGCGACCCTGGCACTCGAGCGCGGGATTCACCCGCGCGTCGTGCAGGAGCGCCTTGGTCACTCGACCATCGCCATCACGCTCGGGATCTACAGCCACGTCGCGCCGACGCTGCACGACGAGGCA
>JBFWQW010000062.1:0-16732 GCA_050249235.1 Acidimicrobiia bacterium
CGTCGGCGCCGCCGCCCTGCTGGTCGAGGTCGACGACGTGGGTGGCCTGGCCGAGGCCCTCGTCGCCGCTACCACCGACGCCGGGGTCCGCGACCGCCTCGTCGCCGCCGGCCGGGCGCGCGAGGCGACCTACACCTGGGCCCGGACCGCGACCGGGCTGGCCGAGCTGTGGCGCCGGGCGGCGGCCACGGCATGACGGTGCGGGCATGACGGTGGCGGCGTGGGCGGCGGCATGAGGGTGGCGGCATGAGGGTGGCGGCATGAGGGTGGCGGTGCATGCCGGCCAGCTGCTCCAGCCCGTCCCGGGCGGCATCGGTCGTTACGTCCGGTCCCTGCTCGGCGCCCTCCCCGGCGCCGGGGTCGACCCGGTGCCCTTCGGCGCCGGACCGGCGCCGGCCGGCCTGCCCGGCGACCTCCCCGAGCGGTGGCACGACCTCGGCCGGCCCGGGGGCGGCCTCCGCTACGAGCTGTGGCACCGGCTCAGGCGGCCGGCGGTGGGGGTGCCGGGCGGCGTCGTGCACGCCACGAGCCTGGCCGTGCCGCCGGCCGGCGGCCGGCCGCTGGTCGTCACCGTCCACGACCTCGTCGTCCTCCGCCAGCCCGAGCACCTCACCCGGCGGGGCGTGGCCTTCCACCGCCGGGGCCTCGAGCTCACCCGCCGGGAGGCGTCGGTCGTCGTGGTGCCCAGCGAGTTCGGGCGGGACGACCTGGCCCGCGCGGGCTTCGACCCGGCCCGGGTGCAGGTCGCGCCCCACGGCGTCGAGCTGCCGGCCCCGGCTCCGGACCCCGCCGCCGTGCTCCAGGGGCTCGGGATCCGCCCGCCCTACCTCCTGTTCGTGAGCACGATCGAGCCCCGCAAGGGGGTGGGCGACGTCCTCGAGGCCCACCGCCGGCTGCGGCGCCTGCACCCCGACCTCGGCCTCGTGCTCGTGGGCGCCCCCGGCTGGGGCCCGCCCCCGGACCTCGGCGGGCCCGGCGTGCTTGCGGTCGGGAGGGTCGACGACGACAGCCGCCTCGACGTGCTCTACCGGCAGGCCGTGGCGCTCGCCCACCCGGCCAGCTACGAGGGCTTCGGGCTCACCCCCCTCGAGGCGATGGCCCGGGGCTGCCCCGTGGTGGTGTCCGACGCGGCCTGCCTCCCCGAGGTCGTCGGCGACGGCGGGATCGTGGTACCGACCGGCGACGTGGGCGCGCTCGCCGACGCCCTCGGCGGGCTGATCGGGGGCGGGGCCGAGCGGGCCCGCTGGTCGGCGGCCGGCCTGGCCCGGGCGGGCGGCTTCACGTGGGAGGCGTCGGCCCTGGCCCACCGCCGGGCCTACGAGGCGGCGCGCGACCTCGGCCCGGAGGGGTCCGGCGGGCGATGAGGGTCGTCCTCGACGTCTCCGCCATCCCGGCCCGTCCGGCCGGCGCCGGCCAGTACGTGCTGCGGCTCGTGGAGGCGCTCGGGCAGGGCATCGATCCGGCCCTCGAGCTCGTGCTCGTCGCCCGCCGCGACGACGGCGACCGGTGGCGGGCGCTGGCGCCGGCAGCCGCGGTGTCGGCCCTGGCCCCGGCCGGCCGGCCGGCCCGGCTGGCGTGGGAGCAGGCCCGGGGCCGGGCCGTGGCCCACCGCCTCGGGGCCGACGTCTGGCACGGTCCGCACTACACGATGCCCCTCGCCCTCGGCCTGCCGCTCGGGCGGCGCCCCGTCCCGGCCGTCGTCACCGTCCACGACCTGACCTTCTTCGACCACCCCGAGCTGCACGAGCGCTCGAAGGTGCCCTACTTCCGGGCCATGACCCGCCTGGCCGCCCGCCGGGCCGCGGCCCTCGTCTGCGTGAGCCGGGCCACCGCCGACCGTCTCGACGCGTTGCTCCACCCCCGGGTCCCTGTGGTGGTGGCCCCCCACGGCATCGACACCGACCGCTTCCGCCCGGTGGGCCACCCCGCGGTCGACGACGGTGCGGACGCCGCCGTGCTGTCGGCGCTCGGCGTGCGCCCGCCGTTCATCGCCTTCGTCGGGACGCTCGAGCCCCGGAAGAACGTGGCCGGCCTCGTCCGGGCCGCCGAGCGGCTGCCGGCCGGCACCACGCTCGTCCTCGCCGGCCAGGAGGGGTGGGGCACCGGCGGGCTCGACGAGGCCGTCGCCCGGTCGACCGGCTCGGTCGTGCGCCTCGGCTACGTCGCCGACGGCGTCGTCCCCGTGCTCTACCGGCGGGCCGCGGCCGTGGCCTACCCGGCCCTCGTCGAGGGCTTCGGGCTGCCGGCCCTCGAGGCGCTGGCCTGCGGCGCCCGGCTGGTCACCACGTCGGGCACGGCGATGGCCGCCCTCGTGGGCGATGCCGCCGCGTTGGTGCCGCCGGGCGACGACGAGGCCCTGGCCCACGCCCTGGCCGAGGCCGTGGCCGGGCGGGGTCCCGACCCGTCGGCCGGCCCGGCCACGGCCGCCCCCTTCACGTGGCGGGCGTCGGCGGAACGCCACCTCGAGGCCTACCGACTGGCGTGGGGCCGCACCTGACCGGTGACGCCGGCGGGCACCCGGACTCGGTACGGTCCGGACGGTGATCACCGACCCGGACATCGAGCGCTACGCCGAGGACCACACCACCCCCCAGGCGGACCACCTGGCCACCGCGGCCGACGAGACCCGCTCCCAGCTCGCCAACCGGGCCGGGATGATGGTGGGCCCGCTCGAAGGCGGCTTCCTCGCCGCCCTGGTCGCCATCAGCGGGGCCAGGTCGATCCTCGAGATCGGCACGTTCACGGGCTACTCGGCGATGACCATGGCTGCCGCCCTGCCCGAGGGCGGCACCGTGGTCACCTGCGAGGTGAGCGAGGAGCACGCCGGCATCGCCCGGCGCAACATCGACGCCAGCCCCTACGCCGACCGCATCGAGATCCGGCTCGGCCCCGCCGTCACCACCATCGCCGAGCTCCCCGGCCCGTTCGACCTGGTGTTCGTCGACGCCGACAAGTCGTCGTACGACGCCTACTTCGAGGCCACGCTCCCGAAGCTCTCCGAGCGGGGCTTCATCCTGTTCGACAACGTGCTGTGGAGCGGTCGGGTGCTCCGCGACGACCCAGGCGACGCCGACACCGCCGCCCTCCGCGCCCTCAACGACAAGCTCCGCGACGACCCCCGGGTCGACGTCGTCCTCGTGCCCATCCGCGACGGCGTGAGCATCGTGCGCCCCCGCGCCGCGTCGTCCGGCCGGCGATGACCGTCACCGTCCTCGCCGGCGGCGTGGGCGCGGCCCGATACCTCGCCGGGCTGGTGCAGATCGTGGAGCCCTCGTCGGTGACCGCGGTCGTGAACACCGCCGACGACACGTGGATGCACGGCCTGCGGATCTGCCCCGACCTCGACACCGTCACCTACACGCTGGCCGGGGCCGGCAACCCCGACACCGGCTGGGGCCTGGCCGGCGAGACCTGGCAGGCGATGGACGCGCTGCGCCGGTACGACCCCGACCGCGCCTGGTTCGGGCTGGGCGACCGCGACCTCGGCACCCACCTCTTCCGGACGGCCCGGCTCGTCGACGGTGCCGGCCTGGCCGAGATCACCGGCGAGATCACCCGGGCGTGGGGCATCGGCGTCCACGTCGTGCCGATGAGCGACGACCCGGTCGAGACCCGCATCGAGCTGGACGGCGGCGAAGAGGTGGCGTTCCAGGACTACTTCGTCCGCCGTCGCCACGACGTGGCCGTCCGGGCCGTCCGCCTGGTCGGCATCGAGGGGGCCCGGCCGGCGCCCGGCGTCGTCGACGCCCTCCGGCAGGCGTCCCGGATCGTGATCGCGCCCTCCAACCCGATCGTCTCGATCGGGCCGGTGCTCGGGGTGGCCGGCGTCATGGAGGTGCTCCGGGCCCGCCGGGACGACGTGGTGGCGATCTCCCCGATCGTCGCCGGGGCGGCCCTGAAGGGCCCCGCCGACCGGATGCTCACCGAGCTCGGCCACGAGGCGTCGGTCGTGGGCGTGGCCCGGCTCTACGCGGAGGTGGCGTCGACGCTCGTGGTCGACACCGCCGACGCCGCCCTGGCCGGGGCCGTCGAGGACGCCGGCATGCGCTGCGTCATCGCCCCCACCGTGATGCACGGCCCCTTCGAGTCCGCCGCCCTCGCCGCCGTCACCATCCGCTGACCCGATCCGGTCTTCGTCGACGTGGCCGGGGTCGTTCCGGCTCGCTCGACAGAGAACGAGGGCGTCAGTCCCGGCCGCGGCCCGAGCCGGTGGCCAGGACGACGGCCGAGCGCAGTGCGACGGCGAGGAAGGCCAGGGCCGGGAGGTCGCCGAGGTGCACGCCGTGGGACGCGGTGAGCGTCAGCAGCACGGGCCCGGCCCAGGCGTGGACCGGGAGCACCCACCAGCCGGCGAGGCCGATCAGCGTGAGCGAGCCGCCGAGGTGCACCACCAGCCGCCACTTGTCCGACGTCCGTCGGGTGTAGATCGGCGCCCGGCCGAGGAGCTGGTCAGCGGTGTAGAGGAGCCGTTGCCTGGCACGCCGCTCGGCGGGCGCGGCGCCCGAGGTGGCGCGGGCTCGAGGGGCCATGGCGCTGTATCGGCACGGACGGCATCGAACTCGAGTCCGACCCCCCGTCGCCGCGCGAGACCACGGATGCCGCCCACCAGGCACCGACGACGAAGCCCAGGGATCCGGCCAGCCACACGAGGGCAACCACGATCACGCTCGACGCCCTCCCCGTTCCGACGACACGCCCGACGGTCACCGTAGGCCCGAACGTCGGGCCGGCCGCGGAACACCCGCGCGCCGGCGTCGTTCGCCGGGGTGCGAGCGACCGAACGCTAGGGGACAGGATCCTCCGGCACCAGCCCTGGAGGTCGCTTCTCGTTCGTTGTCGGCCGCCCGGGACGATCCCTCACTGAGCCTGATAAAGCGAGATCACGGGCCGGGCGGGTCGCCGGCCAGCCAGCGGCAGACCTCGCCGAGGCCCTCCTCGAGGGGGGTCCACGGGGTCCACCCGAGGTGGATCCGGGCCCGGGTGGGGTCGACGGCGAAGCGGGTGCCCTGCCGGGTCGTGCCGGGGGCGACCTCGGGCCGGCCGACCTGGGCGGCCAGCAGCCGGCCCAGCGCCGAGCGGGTCGTCTCCCGGCCGGAGCCGACGTTGCAGACCAGGCCGCCGCCCCGGGTCGCGGCCCGCACGAAGGCGTCGACGGCGTCGTCGACGTACACCAGGTCGAGGGTGGGCCCGTCGGCGGCGATCGTCCGGCCGGCGAGGGCGTCGGCCACGGCGGTGCCCACCGGGCCGTGCCGGTCGCCGGGGCCGTACACGGTGGCGATGGCCAGGCTCGTGAACTCGAGGCCCATGCGGAGCCGGGCGATCCGGAGGTGCTCGACCACCGACCAGCACGAGACGCCGTGGTGGTCGACCGGCGCCGGCGGCCTCGACTCCCGGATCGGCAGCGCCCGCTGCTCCGGCACGCCGTAGAGCGCCACCGCGTCGCCGCCGTGGACGAGCTTGGTCGCCCCGCTGCGGACCGCGCCCTGCAGGACCCGGAGCGTCCCCCCGACGGTGAGCTCGGTGTCGTCGGCCGGGTCGTCCATCGCCCGCCAGGCGAGGTGGAAGACCACCTCCGGGCGGCGGCGCTCGAGGAGCTCGACCACCGCCGGCACCCGGACGTCGAGCTGGTGGAAGCGCACCTCCCCCGTTGCCCCCGGCGCCTGGGCGTTGTCGCGGGCCTCGGCCAGGTTGGCGAGGCTGCCGGTCGAGAGGTCGTCGACGACGTCGACCTCGTGGCCCTCGGCGACCAGGCGGGAGACGAGGCGGCCCCCGAGGAAGCCGGCACCGCCGGTCACCAGGGCCCTCACGGGCGCGCCGCCACCGGCACCGCGGTCACCCCACCGGCTCGGGGAGGCACCGGCCCACCAGCACCGTGCCCGGCGGCACCCGGTGGCCGGGCCCGACGACCGACAGGCCCTCGACCCTGGCGCCGGCGCCCACCACGGCCCCGGTCCCGACGATCGAGCCCCGCACGACCGCGCCGGCCTCGACCACGGCGCCGGCGCCGATCACCGAGTCGACGACCGTCGCGTCCGGATGGATCGTCGCGCCGGACTCGACCACCGTCGGCGCCCCGGCGTAGTGGGCGTTGGCCTCGAGGTAACGCGCCGGCGTGCCGACGTCGAGCCACCAGGCCGGGTCCGGCCGGGCGAAGAGCCGGCCGTCGGCCACCATCGCCGGGAACGTGACCCGCTCGATGTTCACCTTCGCCCCCGGGGCGATCCGCTCGATCACCGACGGCTCGAGCACGTAGTACCCGGCGTTGATGAGGTCGGTCGGGGCCTCGCCCGGTGGGGGCTTCTCGACGAAGGCCAGCACCCGGCCGTCGTCGTCGGTGGGGACGACGCCGAACTGGGAGGGGTCGGCCACCCGGGTCAGGGCGATCGTGCCCTCGGCCCCGGCCGCCTCGTGGAACGCGACCAGCGCGGAGACGTCCATGTCGGTGAGCACGTCGCCGTTCACCACGAGGAAGCGGTCGTCGATGCCGGCGGCCCGGGCCGCGAAGGCGATGCCGCCGGCGGTGTCGAGCGGCTCGGGCTCGGCCGCGCAGACGAGCGGCAGCCCGGCGCAGGTGCCGTCGGGATAGGCGTCGAGGAACACGTCCGGGAGGAACCCGAGCGAGAGCACGACCTCGTCGATCCCGTGGGCGGCCAGGTGGCCCACGACCCGCTCGATCATCGGGCGACCGGCCACCGACAGCATCTGCTTCGGGGTGGACGAGGTGAGCGGCCGGAGCCGGGTGCCGAAGCCCCCGACCAGCACCACGGCTCTCACGCCGCCGGCCCGTCCGGGCGGCCGCCGCCCCGGCCCGTCATCCGGCCGTGGTCGTGCTCGTGGTGGTCGTCGACGAGGTCGTGGTGCTCGTCGGCGCCAGGTCCACCGGGTTGTCGAGGCTGGCGATGGCAGCCGCCGGCGGCTTCGGGATGTCCGCGCCGGCCGGGAGGAACGCGATCGTCACCAGCTCGAGGTCCTGCGGGTTGTAGTCGGCCAGGTCCTCCGTGATCACCCGACCGACCTCGTCGGCGACGCTCGACCACACCTTCATCTGGACCACGCCCGGCTGGCCGCCGCAGTCGTCGCCGTTCTCCACGTCGATGCCGGCCGCCCTGATCGACGTGTCGGTGAGCTCGAGCCCGGTCATGAGGCCCCAGGTCTCCAGGTCGGCACCGGTCCCGCTCACCCTCGAGCTGAAGGGGTGCATGTGGATCAACCCGTCGCCGTGGGTGTGGATGCCGGTGGGGTCGTCGGGCTGGATGTCGACGAGGTTGGGCACGAAGGTCCCGCAGTTGTTGATGCCGTAGGCGGCGTGCCAGTGCTCGCCCACCACCGGCCCGACCGCGACCGGGTCGTCCTCGCTCACGGTCAGCAGGAGGAGCAGGATGCCGACGACCACGACGGCGGTGATCGTGGCCGGCCAGGCGAGGCTCCGCCGGGCGCCGGGACGGCCCGAGCCCTTGGCGGCGCGTGCGATCTTCTTGGCGGACGAGGCTCTCCCCATGGCGGGGCGGGACCGTACTACGGGCCTCCCCCACCGCCGGAGCGGCCCGGCCGTGGGCGGCCCGGCCGGGTGCTAGTGGGCGGCGTGGGGACGGCCCCGCAGCCGGCGCTGGGCCCACGCCAGCCCGGTCCGCACGGTCAGCGCCGCCGCCGCCAGCGGGAGCAGGAGCCGGCGCGGGCCGGTCCAGGTCTTGGCCACGTAGAGGTACATCGACCGGTGGTGGACGGCGATCATCCGGTACGGCGTCTGGTCGGTCGAGCGGCCGATCTCGTGGACGATCCTGGCGTCGGGCTCGTAGCGCCGCCGCCAGCCGGCCGCGGCCAGGCGCCGGCTCAGGTCGACGTCCTCCATGTACATGAAGAAGGCCTCGTCGAAGCCGCCCACCTCGAGCCAGGCGGTGCGGCGGGCGAGGAAGCAGGTGCCGGCCACCCAGTCCACGTCGGCGGCCTGCCCGTGGTCCATGTCGAGCATCAGGTAGCGGCGGCTGAAGCGGTTCCCCGGCCACAGGAAGTGCAGGAAGGCGTGGCCGAGGGCGTCCCCGAGCGACGGGAACCGCCGCACCGACGCGTAGAGGTTGCCGTCGGGCGTCTCGATCCGGGGCGTGACCTGGCCCACGTCGGGCGACGCCTCGAGCGAGGAGACCAGGATCTTCGTGCAGCCCGGGTCGACCACGACGTCGGGGTTGGTGATCAGCAGGTAGTCGGTGTCGAGCCGGGCCGCGCCCCGGTTGTTCCCGGCCCCGTACCCGAGGTTGGCGTCGAGGGCCACCACCTCGACGCCGGCGTCACGGGCCGCCTCGGCCGAGCCGTCGCGGGAGGCGTTGTCGACGACGACGATCCGGTCGACCCCATCGGCACGGAGCGACTCGATGCAGCGGAGCAGGAGCGGTCGGACGTTGTAGCTGACGATGACGGCGCCGACCGTGTGCGTCACACCCCGAGTCTGGCCCGGAACCACTCCGCGGTGCGGGTCAGGCCCTCGCGCAGCGCCACGGTCGGCTCCCAGCCGAGGGCGGCGCGGGCCAGCGAGATGTCGGGCCGGCGCTGGGCCGGGTCGTCGACGGGAAGGGGCTCCACGACGAGCTCCGACGCGGAGCCGGTGACCTCGAGGACCAGGTCGGCGAGCTCCCGGACGGTGAACTCCGTCGGGTTGCCGATGTTCACGGGGCCGACCTCGTCACCGTCGAGCAGGGCGATGATGCCCCGCGCCTCGTCCTCGACGTAGCAGAAGCTCCTGGTCTGCGAGCCGTCGCCGTAGATCGTGATGGGCTTGCCCAGCAGGGCCTGCACGAGGAAGTTCGAGACCACCCGGCCGTCCTCCGGCCGCATCCGGGGCCCGTAGGTGTTGAAGATCCGCACGATCCGGACGTCGACCTCGTGGAACCGGTGGTAGGCCATCGTGATCGCCTCCGCGAAACGCTTGGCCTCGTCGTAGACGCCGCGCGGCCCCACCGGGTTCACGTGGCCCCAGTAGCTCTCGACCTGGGGGTGCACCTGGGGGTCGCCGTACACCTCGCTGGTCGAGGCCAGGAGGAAGCGGGCGCCCTTGTCCTTCGCCAGGCCCAGGCAGTTGTGGGTGCCGAGGCTGCCCACCTTCAGCGTCTGGATGGGCAGCTCGAGGTAGTCCTTGGGCGAGGCCGGGCTGGCGAAGTGCAGCACGGCGTCGATGGGCCCGGGCACGTGGATGTGGTTCGACACGTCGTGGCGCTGGAAGACGAAGCCCTCCCGCCCGAAGAGCGAGGCCACGTTGTCGAGCGATCCGGTGACGAGGTTGTCGACCGCGACGACCTCGTCGCCCCGCTCGAGCAGCATCTCGCAGAGGTGCGAGCCGAGGAAGCCGGCGCCGCCCGTGACGACGACCCGCTGGCTCACGCCCGGCCCAGGCCGTCGTAGGTGAAGCCCCGGCGGCGGACGGCGGCCGGCTCGAGCAGGTTCCGGGTGTCGACGATCGAGGGATGCTTCATGAGACCGGCGATCTTCGCGAAGTCGAGCCACCGGAACTCGTCCCACTCCGTGAGCACGACGAGGACGTCGGCGCCCTCGCACGGCCCGTAGGGGTCGTGGTGGACCTCGACGCCCTTCAGGGCGGCGGCATCCGGCTTGGCCCCCGGGTCGTAGGCCCGCACGGTGGCGCCCCGGTCGGCCAGCCGGTGGATCACCTCGAGGGCGGGTGAGTCGCGCAGGTCGTCCGTCCGGGCCTTGAACGTGAGGCCCCAGACGGCGACGACCTTGCCATCGGCCGAGCCGCCGAGGGCCCGCTCGATCTTGGCGACCATGCGCAGGTACTGCTGGTCGTTGACGGCGATGACGCCCCGCAGCAGGTCGAAGTCGTAGCCGTGGTCCTCGGCGATGTGCACCATGGCCCGGGTGTCCTTCGGGAAGCAGCTGCCGCCCCAGCCGGGCCCGGGCCGGAGGAACTCGAAGCCGATGCGCTTGTCGTAGCCCATGCCGAGCACGACCTCGCGGACGTCGGCGCCCACGGCCTCGCAGACGTTGGCGAGGGCGTTCACGAAGCTCACCTTGGTGGCGAGGAAGGCGTTCGACGCGTACTTGATGGTCTCGGCCGAGGCCGGGTCGGTGATCACGAGCGGAGCCTTGAGGCTCTCGAACAGCTCGGCGACGCGCATGGCCGCGGCCGGGTCGTCGGCGCCGATCACGATGCGGTCGGGGTTGAGGCAGTCGTGCACGGCCGAGCCCTCGCGGAGGAACTCCGGGTTCGACACCACGAAGACGTCGTCGCGGCCCATGGCCTCCTCCACCACCCGGGTGGAGCCGACAGGCACGGTGGACTTGTTGATGACGATCGCCTCGGGGTCGAGGTGGGGACCGATCTCGATGGCCGCGTCCCGCAGGTAGCTGAGGTCGGCCGAGCCGTCCTCGCCCTGGGGCGTCGGCACGCACAGGAACACGAACGCCGCCCCCGGCACGGCGTTGGCGGCGCCGAGCACGAACGAGAGCCGGCCGCTGGCGAGGCCCTCGGTCACCAGCTCGTCGAGCCCGGCCTCGAGGATCGGGACCTGCCCCTTCGAGAGGAGCGCCACCTTCTCGGGGACCACGTCGGCGCAGACCACCTCGTGGCCGAGGTGGGCCAGGTAGGCGCCGGTGGTGAGGCCCACGTAGCCGGTACCGACGATCGCGACATGGTGGTTCATGAGGTGAGCTCCTTCACGAGCCTCGCGAGCGGCTCTCGGTGGTCCGGCAGCGGGGCGAAGCCCGACAGCCGGAGGGCGGCGTTGTCCAACACGGAGTTCATCGGCCTGGGAGCGGGCCGGTTGAGCGTGGCGGTCGTGACGGGGGCCACGCGGTCCGGGTCGCGGCCGGACAGCCGGACCACCTCGCGCGCCAGCTCGTACCAGGTGGTGGGGCCCCCGTTGGTGACGTGGAAGACGCCGGGCAGGGCATCGAGGGCGAGGATCCGGATCACCGCGGCCAGGTCCGCCGCGGCGGTGGGGCAGCCCCGCTGGTCGTCGACGAAGGCGATCGGGTCCTCGCCGGCGGCCAGCCGCAGCACCGTCTTGACCATGTTGGCGCCGTGCCGGCCGAACACCCACGAGGTGCGAACGACGGTCGACGTCTGGTCGAGCTCGAGCTCGCCACCCCACTTCGAGCGGCCGTAGACGGAGAGCGGGTTCGGCGCGTCCCACTCGTCGTAGGCGTCGGCCTTGGTGCCGTCGAACACGTAGTCGGTCGAGACGTGCACCACGTGGGCTCCGACCCGGCGGGCTCCTTCGGCCACGTGGCGGCAGGCCAGCGCGTTGACCGCCAGGGCCCGGTCGGGATCGGCTTCACAGGCGTCGACCGCCGTCCAGGCCGCGGCGTGGACCACGATGTCGGGCCGCAGCGACGTGACCGCCTCGAGCACGGCGTCGCGGTCGGCGACGTCGAGCTGGCGATGGTCGGCGCCGACCACGTCGACGTCGGCGAACACCTCGAGGAGCTCCCGGCCGAGCTGGCCGCCGGCTCCGGTGACGAGGACACGGGTCATCCCGTGGTCCCCGCGGTGTCCGTGGTGCCAGCGGTCCCCGTCACGGCGGGGCCGGAGCCCGAGGTGACCCTCGGCTGCGCACCCCCGCCGGCGGCGGCTCGCCCGGGCGTGCCCACGGCAGCAGCGTACCGCCGGGCCTTCCCCCCGACCCCCGTCGGCGGGCCGGCCGGTCAGCACGGACCCACCGTCGTGGCCACGCCCCGGTGGTCGGACGCCGTCAGCGAGAACGTGCGGGCATCCTCGGCGCACCACGACTCGGGGACGAAGACGTGGTCGACGCGCGCCAGCAGCGGCGAGGTCCAGAACCGGTGCGAGGTCGGTCCGACCCAGCCGGCCCGCATGGCGTCGTCGAGGTCGCCGGCCAGGGCCCGGTAGCCCGACGAGCGGTCGACGAGGTTGAGGTCGCCGACCACCACGGTCGGCAGCTCCTCCGCCCGCACCGCGGCCCGGAGCCGGTCGACCAGCCGGCGGTGGCTCCGGAACCCGACCTCCACCGGCGCGGTCGGGCGGAAGGCCGGCTTGGCCAGGTGCACGGCGTACACGACGAGCTCACCGGCCGGCCCGTCGACCACCACCCGCATGCCGTGCTGGTCGGCGAGCCCGCCGGGCAGCGGCCCGGCATCCATCGGGTACCGGCTGTACACGCCGACGTCGCCGACGAACTGCCCCGGGAGGATGGGGCTGACCGCCGCCGACGGGTAGGCGTCGCGGAGCCGGGCGTCGACCAGGTCGCCGAGCTCGGCGATCACCACCAGATCGGGGCGCTCGTCGAGGATGTCGTCCACCACCCGGCCGCCCGAGCGGTCGGCGAGGACGTTGGCCCCGACGATCCGGAGTCCGACGGCCGGCGATCCCCCCGGGATCGGCCGCCACGGCCCGACGACGGCGATCACCCCGACCACCAGCCACGACAGCGCCGCCAGCGCCAGCGGGAGCCGGCGGGTGACGAGCGCCGCCGAGGCGAGGGCGGCCACCACCGCCCCGACCAGCACCGGCAGGCCGAGGGCCACGGCGTCGAGGCGCCCGTCGAGATCGCGCCCGACGAACCACAGCCAGGGCGACACCGCCGCCCCGGCCACGGCCCACGGCGGCACCGCCCGGCCGGTGGCGCCGGGCCCGACGCCGTCGCGGCCCGCGGTCTCGTCTCCCGGGCGTCGGCGACGGAGGGGGATGCGACAGACGGGGATGCTCAGTACGCGCCGCGCCGGAAGAGCACCGTGGGCACGGTCTTGGCCACGATGGCGAGATCGGTCCACAGCGACCAGTTGTCCACGTAGTACAGGTCGAGGCGGACGTACTCCTCGAAGGAGGCGTTGCTCCGACCGCTCACCTGCCACATCCCGGTCAGGCCGGGCTTGACCCGCAGCCGCTCGTGGAGCTCCGGCGACCAGCCGGCCATCTCGCCGGCCAGGGCCGGGCGGGGGCCCACCAGGCTCATCTCGCCCCGCTGGACGTTGAAGAGCTGCGGCAGCTCGTCGAGCGAGAGGGCCCGCAGCACCCGCCCGACACGGGTGACGCGGGGGTCGTTCACCATCTTGAACAGGGGCCCCTCGGCCTCGTTCAGGTGGCGGAGCGACTCGAGCTGCGACTCGGCGTCGGTGACCATGGTCCGGTACTTCCAGACGTTGAAGCGGCGGCCGTCCTTGCCCACCCGCTCCTGCTTGAAGAGGACCGGGCCCCGGGAGTCGACCTTGACCGCCGCCGCGATCAGGACGAGCAGCGGCAGGAGGGCGACCAGGGCCAGGTTCGAGACCACCAGGTCGAAGGCCCGCTTGGCCCCGACCTTCCAGCCGTGGCGCTGGACCGGCTCGACGTAGAGCACCGGGAAGCGGCCGAGGGGGCGGACCGTGAGGCGGCCGGCGGCGATGTCGGCCAGCGACGACGACAGCTCGACGTGGATGCCGGCGTCGGTGAGCTTGCGCACCAGCGCGTTCGACCGGGCGGCGTCGACGGCGGTGGTGGCGATGATGACGCTGCCCACGCCGGAGGCGTTGGCCACGTCGAGGGTGCTCTCGATGCGACCGATCACCGGCACGTCACGGCAGACGTCGCTGCCGATGTCGCGAACGCCGTCGAGGAAGCCGAGGACGTCGTAGCCGTGGCTGCGCTCCCCGAGGAGCATCTCGCAGATGGCGAGGCCCTCGGTGTTGGCCCCGACGATGAGCACCGACCGGCGCATGCGGCCCTGCTTGCGGAGGCGCTCGAAGGCCCGGCGGACGAGCTCCCGCTCGATGCCGATGACGGGCACGCCGATGAGGAAGGTCAGCAGCAGCCAGCCCCTCGACACCTCCCACTGGAGGGCGAAGGCGACCACGGCCATGGTGACGACGCTGGCGCCCACGGCGTGGATCAGGCGGCGGAACTCCTCGAGCCGGGTGGTGAGGAAGCGGGCCGCGTAGAGGCGGTAGTAGGCGAAGATGGCGATCCACACCGGGAGCAGCAGCACGGCCAGCTGGAGGTGGTGGTTCGCGAACTGCTCGTCGGGCGACTCGGGGAGGATCCGGCGCATGCCGAAGGCGAACGACGTGGCCAGGGCGATGGCGGCCAGATCGGCGCCGATCAGGTAGGCCTTGGTCAGCCACAGCGGCATCGACCGGCCCTTGGACTGCATCGACTTCGAGCGCTCGACCAACCCGGCGACGCGCTCGCTGCCCTGCACCTCGGCCGTGGTCGTCGAGCCGGCCCGGTCGCGGTCGTGGCCGGTCTCGATCGTCTCGGTGGGGGTCTCGATCGTCTCGGTGGTGGTCTCGGTGGTCTCGGCGGTCTCGGTGGCCGTGTCGGTGGCCGTGTCGACGGACCGGACCGACCCCGGGCGGGTCGCCACGGAACGTGGGGACGAGGCAGGTGCCTGGCGTCGTGCGACGATCCCCTTGTTGACCATCAACGACCGCCTCCGCACGTTCCGTTCTCGTCGGGTTCCGCCCCAGACCTGAGCTGGAACTCGCAGGCAACAGCATGACCCGACCGGGCCAGCATGACCACCCACCGCGCCCAACCGTGGATCAACAGCGCGTAAACACCTGGGTCGAACCCGGGCTTTTCTTCCCAGCTCGTCCCGGATCAACCACCAGACCGGGTGGCGACCGACCGAGGCGCCCCGAAGACGGTGACCGGTCAGCCGGTCAGCCACCAGATCGTCAGCAGGCCGGCAGGTCCGCAGGTCAGCAGGCCGGCACGGCCGGCTCGTCCTGCTCGCCGGCGACGGTGGTCGAGGTGGTGCTCGACGTGGTCGTCGTCGTGGGCGATGCGCCCACCCGGGGCTCGTCCAGCAGGCCGTCGTAGTCGGTGCCGGTCACGAGCAGCAGGTCGACGCCCTCGAGGCCCGGCTGCGAGTCGAGCGTGGCCCCGGCCACGAGGTAGCGCTCGAGCAGCTCGGCCTTCTCGAGCTGTCCGGGCCCGTAGCGAATCTCGCTACGGGTGGTGCGGGAGGCGTTGCCGGTGTCGACGGTCGCGAAGCCGAGGGCCCGCAGCGCCACCGACACGTCGCCGGCCTGGCCGGCCACCCCGCTGCCGTTCAGGACCCTGAGGGTGACCGAAGACGGCTTCACCGACAGGTCGAGGCCGCTGAGGTCGACGCCCCGGAAGACGTTGAAGATCGCCTCCCGCTCGAGCACCTTCTCGTCGTCGAAGTCGACCGTCGACGCCCCGAAGTGCGAGCTGACCACCACGGGCAGCTGGTACTGGGAAAGCGTGTCGGACGACATCGACTTGAAGCCCCGGGCCAGCTTCACCAGGTCGTCGACGTCGATCGACTGGGACAGCTTGACGTTGTCCTCCGCCACCCCGACCAGCTTGTTGAGCTGGATCGGGTTGAGCAGGTCCTTGCTGATGGCCTCGTTCATGGCCCGGCGGATGAAGTCCTGCTGGCGGGTGATGCGCCCGAAGTCACCCGTCTGGTCCGACTTCCACCGCCCGTTCTCGAAGCTCTGGAAGTGTCGGCTGCGCACGTAGGCCAGGGCCTGTTCGCCGGAGAGCTCGACGCAGCCGGTGCTGCGGATGTCGAGACCGGTCTGGTTCCGTCGTTCGGCCGCGTCGTAGTCCCGCACCGGCGCCGCCAGGTAGATGGTGACCCCCCCGAGGGCGTCGACGAGGCCCCGGAAGCCGTCGAAGTCCACCTGGGCGTAGTGGTGGATCGGGATGTCGAAGTTCTCCTTGATCGTCTCGATCAGGAGCTCGGCCCCGTTGCGCTCGGGGCCGTCGAGCTCGAGCACCCGGCTGCCGAGGAAGGCGGTGTTGATCCGGCCCTTTCCGCCCGACGTCCGCTTGCCCGGGATGTCGACCCAGAGGTCACGGGGGAACGACACCATCGAGGCCTGGTCGGTGACCGGGTCGACCCGGACGATGATGATCGTGTCGGAGCGACCCGAGCCGCTGGAGTCGCTCTCGTCGCCGAAGCCCTCCTCGTCGTCGGAGCCGGGCTCGACGAAGGCCCGGGTGTCGCTGCCCACCAGGAGGAAGTTCTGGGGCTCGCCCTGGTCCTCGGGCGCGGCGAGCACGCCGTCGCCGATCTGGACCCGGGGGATGCGGTCGAAGCGCCAGTAGAAGTAGCCGAGCCCTCCGGCCCCCGCCAGGAAGGCGACGATCACCGTCAGGTTGAAGACGATGAGCAGGCGCTGCGGCCACGACCGGTGCGGGCCGACCTCCGCGGGCGAGGCGGGAGCAGCCATCGGGCCCGGATCGTAGACGGCACCATGCCCCCGATCGGGGCGACCCCCGCCAGCGCCCCGCCCGGTCCAGCGCCGCCCGACGCCCAGCCCAGCCCAGCCCAGCCCAGCCCGACGCAGCCCGACGCAGCCCGACGCGGTTGGCCCTGAAGCGCAGCCCGACGCGCCCGGCTCAGCGCCGACACACCCAGCGCCCCGCCCAGCCCGGCGCCGCGCCGCCCGAAGGCCCCGGTCCTGTGCCCTGGCCCGGGGCCTACCGTCCCAGCCCAGCCCGCGGTCAGACCGGTCCGCGGGCTGGGCTGGCCCACCATGCGCGGGGCCGACCGGCCGACGAGGCGGTCCGAAGCGCGCGAGCCCGAGGAGCCCGGGTCGGAACGGTCCGGGGTCAGGGTGCTGGTCCTCTTCCGGCCCGGTCGCGGTGGGCGGCGATGGTGGCGAGGTCGTGGCCGGTCTTGGCGCGGTGGTGCCGGCAGCGGGGTTCGAGGAGCTGCAGGAGGGTGATGCGGCTGGTGGCCCAGGGCACGGTGTGGTCGATCTCGAGGAACATCCGCTGCCCGCAGCCCGGCTCGACGCACACCAGGTCCCG
>JBFWQW010000063.1:0-16121 GCA_050249235.1 Acidimicrobiia bacterium
CCGTTGCATGCCCGTCCCCGGCCACCCGGAACGCGGCGGCCTGTCGGTGACGGCGACCGGGTTGGAGACGGTGGTGTCTGAGGCGGTGATCGCCCGGCTCGCGGCGACGACCCTACCCGCCGATGACGGCAAGACGGGCGGTGCGGTCGCGGAGGCGATGGGGCGGATCATGGCGGCACGGCACCGGATGGAAGACCTCGCACGCGACTACGGCGCGGGGCTGCTGGCCCGCAGCGAATACCACGCGGGCCGTGTCGCGGCGCAGAACGCCGTCAGAGACGCCGAAACCACCCTCGGCACCCTGAACCGCGGCGACGCACTCAAAGGGCTCCCCATCGGCGACGAGGCCGCTCTGCGGCACGCTTGGTACGAGGAGTGGACGGTCGGGCAGAAGCGGGCGATCCTGAACGCGCTGATCGACACGCTCGTTGTCCTCCCGGACCCGAACTGCGGCTCCCGGTTCCGGCCCGGACGGGTCCAGCTCACCTTCAAAGCCTGACCGGCAGCCGCCCGCGCACGGCGGGCGGGCGGGCATCATCCGGGGTGGGCAACGAGCGCGCGGAGCCGGTCGAGTGCCACTGGATCGGTGACCGCGAAGGACACCCCGGATGCCTCGCACGCCTGCCGCGTCCACTCTCGAATGTCGAAGTCCCCGGCGAGTGCCGGCGTCCGCGGGTCCGCGCCAGCACCGTCTGGTACCGCGTCCAGGCGAGGCTCGGGCCGCAGGGTGGTGGTCACGGCAGCTCTCCGGTGTCCGGGTTGAGGCCGGCGTAGAACTCGTCCTCGGCCTGACGGCGGGCGGCGATATCGTCCCCCGTGAACTGTGCGAAGTCGGCATCGCGGTTCGGGATGACGATGTCCTCGACGGATGGGGCGGGCTTCTCGCCGGGCCAGGCGGTCTGCCGGGTGGGACGGTCGCGGTCCAGGCGGGTGCCGGACGCGGCGACCCACTCCCGCAGTCGTCCTCGGGCCTCGGCGAAGTCGCGGTGCCATCCCAGCGGCGCGGACCCGTTCTCCTCCGGGTCATACGCGCACAGCCAGTGCAGATGCAACGCGGAAAGCTCCCACACCAACTCGGGGTGCCGATGCCAGAACGGCGGGAGGACGCTGGCGGGAAGCCCGTAGGTGCGGCGCAACCAGTTCACCCACTTATTCAGCTCCCGCCACTCGACCTTGGCCTCGTCGGCGGTGAGCAGGTTCCAGTTGACCGGATGCGGCGGCTCGGGCAGTTCCTCGCCCTGGCCGCTCTCATTCGACTCCTCCGCGGCGTCCTCGGTTTCGGCGTCGATGTCGGTGGGAGGCTCTGGCGCGTCCTCGGGTTCAGACGCGGTAGTGGTGTGCTCGGTCATCTCCGCCTCACAGTGCCGGGGCGGGTGCGGACGGGCGGGTGCTGCGTGGTGCGGTGAACTGCGCGGGCAGGTCGCGGTGCCGGGCGGGCCGGTTGGTCGGGGCGTCGTGAACGGCGGCAGCCTGCTCGGTGGCGGTGGGGCGGCGTCCGACCTTCCACATCTCGAACTCCTGCCCGATGACCGTGGCCGGGTCGGTGCGGTCCCGGATGGGCCGGAACCGGCCCTCGGCGACAAACCCGGTCCCCTTGGACAGCAGCGCGGCGGCTTCCTCGGCGGCGTCACCGTAGGCGACGATGGGGACGTACTCGGTGGGCAGCTTCGTGTAGGTGCCGTCCAGTTCCCGGCGGCCCTGCCGCTGACCGGCGCGCGCGTAGAAACGGGGCGTGCCGTCACGGGCAGGGTCCGTGGACGGCTCCGTGGCGACATACCCCGACAAGGACTGGTGAGTGCGAACAGCCATCAGACTTCCTCCTGACATCAACGACCCCGAGAATCCGGGGCCTCCATGCCAGGCAGGTGCGCTCACCCGCCCCTACGGTCGCTGTTGCAGCAGTGCCTCGACCTCCGTGCGGTCCGCGCGCAGCCTGGTCGCGTCGGGTCGCTGGGTCCAGGTGCGGAGCCTGGTGACGATGGGCGGGGCGGATCGGAGTAGGACGAGGGCGGTGCCGAACGGGAGGGTGCGGATCGCGTCGGGTGGCATGATCGGCACCCGCCGGATGGAGCGTTGCGCGGTGCGGGAGCCGTGGTCGCCGACGGTGGTGGAGTCGGTCACCTCGTCCCGCTCGCCGATGAGGGTGGTGAGGTCGTGGAGGTCTTTCGAGTTCGATGCGCCGCCGAGGATGATCTTCACGATGCTGGCGTCCCAGATGGCGCCGGCGGCGTTCTCGGACCACTTCTCGCGAGCTTGGGCGAGGCTTTGGAGGACGGGCATGGTGGTGATCCCGGTGCCGCCGCCCTCGGCCATCAGGGTCGGCAGCGACGGTAGCGGGGCGAGGTTGCCGACCTCATCCAGCGCGAGCAGCAGCGGCGGGTCCAGGCGTGCGCCGGGGCTGGTCGCAGCGATCCGCCGTGCGGCTTCCACGACGTCTTCCACGAACGCCGCGACGAGCGCGGCGGAGTTGTTCGCCCCTGCGCCGGTCGCGAGGAGGTATAGGGTGCCTTTGGCGCGGAGGAACGCTTCGGGGTCGAAGTCTTCCCCTTCCCGCGGGGAGACGGCGTCGAGGACGCGGGGGTCTGCGAGGGCGGCGAGGGCGAGGGAGACGCCTTGCCAGATGGAGTCGCGAGTGCGGGGGTCGGAGTCGATCATCGCCTGCAAGCCCTCCGCCCACCCGACAGCGGCGTTCGGGTTCGCGGTCAGGATCGCCACCGCGTCCGCCGCCGCGGAGGGGTCCAGCGTCCACCGGAACAGCTCGCCCGGCGGACGGTGGTCGAGAGCAGCAGCGTGGAGGAGGGCTTGGAGGGCGGTGCGGGTTTTGCCTTCCCAGAATCCGCCGCCTTCGACACCGCCGGCGGACAGGCCGGTGCCGGCGGCGAGTCCGGTGGCGCGGATCATCGCCGTCAGCGGGTCCTCGCACCCGCGGATGGGAGACCAGCGCAGCCCGGCGGGGACGCCTTCGGCGAGGTGCTGAGGGTCGAACACCGCCACCGGCCCGCCAGTGCGTTGGCGGGCGCGGAGGGTCGCGGTGAGATTGTCCGGACGGGTGCTGGTGGTCACCACCGCGCCCGGTGCGTCCAGCAGCATGTTGATAACCACCCCTGCGCCTTTCCCGGAACGCGGCGGCCCGAGGAGCAGGATCGAGTCCTCCACCGAGGCCCATACCCCGTGCCCGCGGGACGCCCCGATCCGGTAGCCGACCTCTGCGGAGTGCGGGGCGTCCAGGGAGGGGCGCAGGTGCCCGGCACGGTGTAGCAGCGCCTTCTCGGAGCCGGCGCGTGCGACCTCGGTGCGGGTGGCGATCCCGGCGATCCGGTACGGGTCGGTCTTCACCTGCCGGCCGTGATCGCGCAGAAGACGCCACACCCACCACCCGGCCGCGCCGGCAACGAGGATGAGAACGCTCGCGGTAATCCAGTACGCGACCGCGCCCAGCCCTGGGGCGTCGAGCGCGGTGGCCGGGTCGCCGGGGTTCAGCAGCACGCCCAGGCCGGCCTCGATGCCGCCTGTGGGTTGGGTGGTGCCGGTGATCCAGGCGGCGACGGACCCGGCGGCGCGGAGGATGGCGGCGAGGATCGCGGCTGAGATGAGGATAAGGATGCCGAGGTTGCTGAGCTCGTCACCGAGCGATCCGGAAGGTCTGGGGGTGCTCATCCGGGGTGCCCGATCGTGAGGGTGCCGGAGACGCGGCCGAGCAGGATCACCTCGCGGGTCGGAGACGCGCCAGCTTCTTCGGCGGTGAGCAGGGCACGCATGGTGCCGTCCGGGGCGGCATCGCCGTGCGCGATCACCACCGCGATGGCGACATCCTCACCGGGCACGAACCCCTCCCCGTGCAGGACGACCAGCTCCGGCATCACCCGCTGTGCGGGGCGGTCGGGGGCGGGGTCTGGTGCGGGACGGCGGCGGCGGCTGCCGGGGGTGATGATGTCGGTGAACACGGTCCCGTCCGCCTCACGGACCTCGACCCGCACCGCCGAACGGTGCGCTTCGGTGAGCTGGTCGAGCACGCGGGCGAAGTCCTCCCGCCGCCACGCCGGCGCGAACGGCTCCGGCTCCACCGGCTCCCCGTCCACGGTGACCGCCATGGTCCCGGAGGCGGCGACGGTGATGACCACCTGCGGGAGCACGACCGGGACCGGCGGGGTCACGCTCTCGCGACCGGGGTCAGGGGTGGTGCGCTTGTAGCGGGGGCGGGCCATCAGGATTCCTGTCGATCGTTCGAGATTCCCGAAGAACCGTCGAGATTCCTGCACTCGCGGCTTTCACCGGTCATGCGGGTGGTGGTGTCGAAGGCGGCGAGCTCGGCGGGGTGGAGCTGGTGCTGGACGACGAAGGAGCGGTCTTTGATCCGCCACAGTCCCTGCCCGGTGCCGAGCCCGGGGAGCAGCTTCTGCTCCGTGCCGGTCAGCCCGAGCGCGTGGGCGGTCGCGCCGAGCTGGTCGGGTTCTTGCCGGTAGATGATCCGGGTCTCGGCGTTCGCCAACAGCGAGGAGGCGAGGGCGCGCATGGCGGAGCCTTGGTCGCCTACGTTGTCGAGGTCGGTGAGCTTGTGGAAGATCAGCATGTTCGCGATCCCGAAATGCCTCGCCAGCCGCCACTGCGCGTCCATGCGGCGCAGCAGGGCGGGGTATTGCATGAGGCGCCAGGCCTCGTCGTAGATCACCCACCGTTGCCCGCCGTCTGGGTCCGACAGCGCCGATTCCATCCACGCCGAGGAGCACGTCATCAGCACGGAGATGAGCGTGGCGTTTTCCGCCACCCGCGACAGGTCCAGGGACACCATCGGCAGGGACGGGTCGAACCGGACCGTCGAAGGGCCGTCGAACAGCCCAGCGAGGTCTCCGGCGACGAGGCGGCGCAGCGCATGTCCGACCAGGCGGCCGTCTTCGGCGAGGCGCCCGTCCTCATCGTCGGCGGCGTTGGGGGCCAGGATGCGGTCGACGACCATCGGCAGGATCGGCACCTCCGCCGACCTCACGGCGTCCCTCAGGGCGAGGTCGATCGCGGTGTGCTCCAACGGCGACAGCGGCCGGTCCAGCACGGTCTCCGCGAGCGCGCCGATCAGGTCGCGGCGGCGGGAGGCGACCTGCATCGCCCACTCCGCATCCGACACGGCAGAAGGCCGGTGGCCCTCATCGAGCGGGTTGAGTCGGTTCGACAGGCCGTGGCCGAGGACGATCGCACGTCCCCCGACGGCTTCGGCAACGGCGGTGTGCTCGCCCTTCGGATCACCGGGGACATACACACGGCGCCCGAACGGCAGGGACCGGGTGTAGAGGGACTTCGCCAGCGACGACTTCCCCGAGCCGACGATCCCGGCCAGGACGACATTGGGCGCGGTGATGAGGCCGCGCTGATAGAGCACCCATGGGTCGTACACGAACGACCCGCCGGAGTAGAGGTCCTGGCCGACGAACACGCCTTGGCTGCCGAGGCCGCCTTCGGCGAGGAACGGGTACTGCCCGGCGAGGGTCGCACTCGTGTCTTGGTGCTTGGGGAGCCGGAACCGGCCCGGTGTCCGCAACGCCGCAGGCCCCGGCTCACCCGCGGCGGGCAGGTACCTCGTCGCGCGTTTCTCGGCCTGCTCGGCCTGCCAGCGGGCTTTCACCTGCGCCTTCTGGGTCTCGCGGGCGGTGGTCTCGATCCGGGTCGCGGCCTGCCTGCGGGCCTTACGGTGCCGGCGGCGTTCGCCTTCCGGGCCAACCAGCACCGCCGTATGCAGCCGACCCTCCTCCTGCCCGCTCACAGCGCCAACCCCCGCCCCTGCGACACGGACACACCCGACCGGCGGGCGAACCAATCCTTCCCCTCCGATCGCCGCGCCCGCACCTGCGCACGCTCCGACGTTCCCGCGGCCGACACCGACGCCGAGGCGGGGGCCGGTGCGGCGACCGCGCCCAACTCCGGGTCTGGAGCAGCGTGGTGGGCACGCAGCAGGGCGACGTGCCTGAGGAAGGGACTGTAGGTGAGGGTGTAGGCGCCGCGGGTCGCGGTGCGGTCCAAGGTCCCGGTCGGGGGCGTGTCGTAGACGTACCCGTTCTCGAGCGCGGCCTGGGTCGTCTCCTCCCCGAAATCGTGCCCGGTGAGGTGGTCGATCGCGGCGTCCGTGCCGTCGCGGTCGATGATGTCGAGCACCCGGTCCGCGTCCTCCCCTTGAAGGAAAACGACACTCACCCACCGCTGATCGGGTGTGTGGGGCAGGTCGGGGTCGTGGTCGATCAGCTCGGCCAGGGTGTCCGGGTTCCTGCGGGCGGCGTCGGCCACCCATTCGGGGAACGCCCCGTCGTGGTCGGTGTGGTCGCCGGGGTGATCGAGGGCGTACTGGCGGGACTCCCCGGCGGCGGACAGGAACACCGCGAGCTCCCGCAGCGCCCGCGCCGGGGACACCGGCACCCCGGCCCCGGTGAACAGGTCCCGTCCCTCGATGCTCTGCCCAGTGGCGGGGTGCTCGATCAGGTACGCGTACCGCTGATGCTCACCCAAGGGGGCATCCGGCCACACCGTCAACGTCAGCTCCCCGGCCTGCACCGTGGCCCGCAGAGCACCGGAGGTGTCGAGGGGCTCGGGGGCGGGGTGCCAGGCGATCCGCCCGGACTGCGACATCGCGGCGTCCACCCGGTCATGCACCGCATCCAGCAGGGTGCCGGCCTGGTGCAGCTCGTCGGCCGCCGCCAGCGCCGCGGTCGCCCCAGCGGCCTGGTTGCCGGCGTCATCGTGCGCGCGGGACCGACCGCCGATGTGGGCGGCGGCGAGCTGATCGAGCACCTGCCGCAGCGACCGCACCCCCGCCAGCAGATCACCGAGCACCGGGTAGGTGTCGGCCGGGTCGGTGAACGTGCGGGTCGCGTGGGCGAGTCCCCGCAGCGCCTGGGATGCTTCGGCGGCGTCGTCTACGGGATGGGTGAAGGTCGGCATGATCGGAACTCCTCGCGAGTGCGGTCGGATGGTCGGGGTGGTCAGACGTTTCGGCACAGCGGCAGCGCGGCGGCAGTGAACGCCTGGGCTTGCTGGCCGACAAGTCGGCGGGTCTCGCAGGACGCTTGGATCGCGGACTGCTCGACCGCGGCGACCGCGGCGTCGAGCTCATCGACGGTCGGTGCGGAGATGCTGATGAGGCCGGTGACGCGCAGGACGCCGTGCCCGGCGGTCAGGTCGGCCTCCTGCTGGAGCACGTCGTCCAGCTCGGCGGATGCACTCGCGTCTTCGATCTGTCCGATCTTGCGGCGCTGGGCGGCATCGCTGATGAGTTCGGTCTTCTTCTTCCGCAGGTCCCGGGCGGCCTGGTCGGCGCGGACGGGGGTGTAGTGCAGGGCGAGGGTGCGCAGGATGCCGCCGGTGAGCACGAGCGGGGCGAGGAACCCGGGATACACCTGGGAGCGGGGCCATTCGGTGATCCACAGCACCGCATGGTGCGCGGAATCCGACCGCAGCCGTTCCCATGTCTCGGTGACCGCGACCGGCCCGGCGGTGGCGAGGTCGCGACCCAGGTCACCGTGTCGTTCCAGTGCGGGAGCGGCGGCGGGGTCGTAGGCGGAGCGGAGGATGACGGCGACCTCGCCCGGCGTGAGCCACCCCGTGCTGGACAGCTCCGCGGCCCGCAGCGCCGTGGTCAGCGTGGTCATCTCCTGCCGCAGCACCGCCGCGGCGCCGCGTATCCCGCCGCCGGCGGTCCTGATCTGCCGGGCGGCCGCTTTCATGTCGAGGGCGAGGCTGATGGTGGTGGCGTGGCGTTCCCCGGCGGGGCCTGCCCGGTCGATGAGCTCGGCATAGGTGGTCGCCGCCCACGAGCCGTCGTCGGTGCCGTGGGTGGCCCACCACTGGGCCAGCCCCGTCCCGGAGTCCGGCAGAGTCCGTTCGGACACCTGAATCCGCGCGATCCGCCCGGACCGGCACGCGGCGGCCAGCACGCGCCCCCAGCCGGAGACGCGGCTCTGCTGCTCGCCGGGGTCCAGGAGCACGAACGCGGGATGGGAGACGCCGAGGATCACCGTCAACGTCTGGGCGTGTGGGTCGTGGATCATGCCCGCCCCGGTCTCCGGGTCCTCCCACTCCCGCAGGCTCGCCGCGTCCCCTGGCAGGGCCAGGGTTCCGGCCGGGCGCGGGGCGATGACCCGGCGGCGGTGGATGAGCTGCCCGAGATACGTCCGTAGCGTCCAGCGGGCAAGGATCGGCACCCACTCGATCAGCTTCCGCCCGCCGGCGGGGATGACCGCGAGAAGCGCGGCGCCGGCCCAGACCGGGGAGGTCCAGGCCAGACCCATGCCACCTGCCGTGTAGAGGGAGGCGACGACGGTGAGGATCGCGATGCCGAGGACGATCAGTTGCGGCAGTGACAGGCCCAGCAAGATTCCGCGGCGGGTGAGGCGGGAGAACTGCACCGGAGCGAGCGGATAGTCGGTATGCGTCGTGGTGGCCATCAGGGGTCACTCCTTCCCAGAAGCGGCAGGCTTGGTCGACGGCGGCGGTGCCGGCTGGGAGCGGCGCGGCGCCGATCCCGAGGACGACGGCACGGTCGGGGCGGGGTTCGTGGTGGCGGGCGGGACCGGCGGCGGGTCGGCCTGCTCCGCTGCTGCCCCGGCGTGGCCCTCGGCGGCTCCGCCGACGGCGGTCCCGGCCTTCGGCCCGGCGGTCGCGGCGCCCTTGACGACCGCGCCCCCGACAACCACGGCCGCACCGACCGGACCGGCCGCCGCGCCCGCACCAGCCGCACCCGCAGTACCGGCCCCCGCACCCGCGCCGGCGCCGGCACTCGCTCCGCCGGATGCAGCGGTTGTGCTTCCAGCAGTCCCGGCCGTCCCCGCGCCGGCCGTCGAGCCGGCGGCACCCTTCGGAGCCGCCCCACCGCCACCGCCACCGGCACCGCTGGTACTGGTGCCGGGGCTGCCGCCGTCGAGGACTTTCTTGGCGTTGTCGCCCTGCGGTCCGGACGGGACGGGGACGGGCCGGTTCAGCGCCGACTTCGCCTCCTGCTCGGAGCTCATCGCGTGGTACATGTCGAAGCCGACGAAGGACAGGAACTTGTAGGTGATGTAGGGCGCGAACGCGGCGATGAACATCAGCACCACCCCGGCGATGGGGTCGCTGATCGAGGCGAGGTCCGCCTCGATGGGGGCGGATACCTGGCCGATGGCGACGAGGAAGATCACGACCAGGACGAGCTTGGAGAAGATGAGGGCGATCACGAATGACGCCCACTTGGCGAACCAGCCCTTGGTGGCATCCCACGTTGCCCCGGCGAGGGCGATGGGGCCGAACACGATCGCGACCAGCAGCAGCGCCTTGCGTATCAGGAGGGAGAACCACACGATCGCTGCCGCGCTGATGGCGAGGCCGGCGAGGAAGATGGTCAGGATCGCGCCGACGCCGGGCGCGGCGATGTTGATCCCGGCAAGGCCGGTGGCGAGGAGCCCGATCTGGGTTCCCATCCCTTCCATCGTGTTCCCGGTGGCCTGCACGATCCCGACCGCGAGCTGATCGGTCACTTCCAGCAGCAGCGCGGTGAGCGTGATGACCAGGAAGCTGCCGAGCACGCTCTTGGCGAGGCCGAGGGCGGCGCGAGACAGGGCGGTGGGGTCGCGGTGGATGAGTCCGGTGATGAGCTGGAGGCAGAAGAAGATCAGCATCACGAAGATCGCGACGCCGAACAGGACGTTGTAGACGCCGATGTACTCCGGGTTGGTGACATCGACGAGGGTGGTGGTGTCGAACACCCACCACACCGCCTCGAACAGCCACGCGGCAGCCCCGGCCATCGCCTGCCCGAGCCAGTCGAACGGTGCCGCGATCAGCGACGCGGTGCCCTCGCCGACCGCATCGCAGACCGAGGAGATGACCGGGACATCGCAGATGCTCACCGCACCCACCCCCACGGATGGTGAGCCTGTCGTATGGTCATCAGACGGCCTGCCCAACGCCCCAGAAGAAATTGATGAGCGTCACCGCGGCACCGCAGATGATCGCCGCCCCGCACGACACGAGCACACCGACCTTCCCGCGGGAGGCGAGGTGCGGGTTGGAGCTGTTGGCGCCGAAGCCCCACACGATCGCTGAGACGATCAGCGCGAGGACGGAGAGGATCAGGCCCACGGTCATCACCGCGCCGACGATGATGCGCAGTTGCTCGATGCCGGGAAGACCTGAGCTGTTGGGGTCGATGTCGATCACGAGGGTGCTCCTGACTGTTCGCGAGACGTGTTCTCGACGGTCAGGTGCACCCGGTCACCCCGCAGCGGGAGCAGCGCGGATGTGGCTCGTATCGTGGAGGGGTGTCGGTGAGTCGAGTGGGGGCCGCGTATGCGGAGCGTGCGGGCGAGTACATTGACGCCCTGGGGTTCATCGAGGCCACGGCCGAGCAGGACCGGGAACTGATCGGCGCGTGGGCGGCGGACGTGCCCGGTCTGATCCTTGATGTCGGGTGCGGGCCGGGACACTGGACGGCGTGGCTGGACAAGCGAGGTCACGACATCGAGGGCGTCGACCCCGTGCCTTCGTTCATCGAGCACGCCACGGCGGCCTATTCGGGTGTTCCGTTCCGTGTCGGACAGGCCGAGCATCTGCACGTCGCGGACGCCAGTCTCGGCGGCATCCTGGCCTGGTACTCACTCATCCACACCGGCCCCGCCCGTGTCCCGGCCGTGCTCGGCGAGTTCGCCCGCGCCCTCACTCCGGACGGGTCGCTCGCGCTCGGATTCTTCGAAGGCCCGGTGGTCTCCGCGTTCGATCACGCGGTGACCACCGCGTACGTCTAGCCAATCGACGCGCTCGCACAAACGGTGGAGGAAGCCGGATTCACGGTGACCGTCCGGCACACGCGCACGGACCCCGGCGTCCGGCCGCATGGGGCGATCATCGCCTGCCGAACCCGGTCCGGCTCGGACTGATCGGCAGCGTCCGCGATCAGAGCTGTTCGCCGACGCCGAGGAGGAAGTTGACCCAGGCGACCCCAGCGCCGGCGAGGGCTGCGGCGCCGAGGGAGACGAACAGGCCGGTGCGGGCTTTGGTGGCGGCCTGGTAGTTGCCGCTGCTGGAGGCGATCGCCCACACGATGGCGCAGACGATCAGCATCAGCACCGCGACGATCAGTACGAACATCAGCAGGGCGCCGACGATCGAGCGCAGGTCTGAGGCGCCGCCGACGCCGCCGAAGTCGGGGAACACATCCATCACGCACCCCCTGTCGTGGTGCAGCCGGCGAGGGTGGTGTCCCCGCCGGTGACGCCTTCGGCGCCGTGATCGGCGAGCCAGGCGGTGGCGTCCACGGGGTCGGAACCGCGCCCGCCGGGGTGGATTTCCAGGTGCAGGTGGGGTCCGGTGGAGCGGCCGGAGGAGCCGACATCGCCGATGTGCTGGCCGGCTGTCACGCTCTGCCCTTCGGTGACGTGGATACCGGTCTCCCACATGTGCGCGTAGTACGACGCGACCCGCTCACCTCGGACGGCGTGCTCGATGATGACCAGCCCGCCGAACCCGCCGCTGAACCGTGCGTGCACGACCACCCCGTCGGCGATGGCGAGGATCGGGGTGCCGTCTGCGGCGGCGAGGTCGGAGCCTGCGTGGAAGGAGCGTTCCCCGGTGAACGGGTCGGTGCGCCACCCGAAACTGTCGGTGTCCACCCAGGTCCCCTCCGGGAGCGGGAACACGATCCGGGTGGTCTCCGGCACTACCGGATCACCGCCAGGCCCCGTGGGTGCGGGGCGGGTGAGTGCGGCGAGGATCGCTTCGGCGACCGGCTGATAGTTCTGATACCTGTCCGGGTATGCGGAGACTTCGACGGCTTGCGTGGCTTCGCCGGGGTCCATGCTCTGCCAGCCGGGGATGTCGAGCAACCCTCTGGGGCTCGGGTAGTTCGGTCCGGTGGGTCCGCCGTAGAACGCGCGCGCCTGATAGGTCGGGTCCATGAGGTCGGCGACGGTGCCCCACCCGGATTGCGGGCGCATCTGGAACAGGCCCAGGCTGTCGTGGTCACTGCCGTTGCCGTCGTTCGGGTAGTCCGCCGATTCGGGGTAGGTGGCGGTGTTGGCGAGCATCCGCAGGTGCGATTCGGTGAGCGCGGCCATCAGCGCGATCACCACGCCGGGCCGGCCGACCCCGGCGGTCTGGGAGCCTGTGGTGATGATCGTGGCGGCGTGGGTGAGCTGCGCCTTGTTCAGGGTGACGGTCTCTCCGTTGCGGGTGGTGGCGGTCAGGGTGTCCGGGATCGGGCCGACGATCAGCGATCCCGGCGCGCAGGCGGTCATCGCCGGGTTGACCACCGCGGCGACCCCGACGAGCACGACCGAGGGTGCCAGGAACAGCAGGGCCACCGCGGTGGCGGCGAGTTTCTTCCACATCAGGACACCGCCCGTCTATCGCAGGGGGTTGTCGAGCTGGGACAGCCGCAGCAGCTCGCAGTGCGTGCCGGTGATCCCTCGGTTGGTGACGACCGGGGTGCAGACGATGAACACCGTGAACGCGACTGGGCGGGTGGCTTCGACGGGTTCAGTGCCCCAGGTGCCATCCCGGTGCCGGGTCCCCTCTATGGTGTACGCGACGGCCCCTTCGGGAATCTGGCCGGGGGCTGCCTGCGAGGTCGCGGTCTCCCACGCCTCCGGTATCGCGGCGGCGTCGATGGTCAGCCATTGCCGGGTCTGGTGCTGTCGGAGCTGCGCCCACGCCTCCGCAGCGGGCAAGTAGGCGCGGACATCGCCGGCGAGTGCGTCCGCCTCCTCGCTGGCGGCGACATCCACGATGACCTGGGCGTAGTCGGCCGGGGCGTACCCGTTGGTGGTGTCCCAGGCGAACAGTGCCTGGGCGACCTGACGGGCGAACGTCTCCGGCCCGCCGAGCTGTGACACGGGCGCTGGCCCGGCCGGGGAGGTTCCGGTTGGCGGGGCCGTGATGACCGGGGCCGCCGTGTCGGTGGGGGCGGGTTCTGTGCGGGGTGCGGGGCCGCGCAGCAGCCCGTAGATGCCGACACCGACCAGCAGGGCGAGGACGAGACCTGCGGCGATCAGGGCGATCAGCACACGGCGGCGGCGACGATCATCGGCGGGGGCGGTGGGGTCCATGCGAGGGTCCTCCCAGAAGGCGACAGAAGTGGTCGCCAGGAAGGTGCACCCCGCCACCCCGAGAGCCGATCAAATCGGCGCCGGTCAGGTCGGTGCCGGTCAGGCGATGTGTTCGCCCAGGCGCTGTGCCTGCCGGGACGCGCGTGCGGCGTCAGCGAACGCGACGGTGCCGGCGATGGTGTCCTCGAACCGCGCCCATTGCTCGTCGGTGAGCGCCGGGCCGACCTCGGCGGGGTCGTGGTGGGTCCACCAGCCGGCGAGGTCGTCCCAGATCGCGAGGAAGACGGTCAGCGGGTACGGCACCACCTCGCCCGGCTCGACCGCTGTGAGCCGGGGACGGGGTTTGCGGCCCGTCTTCTTCGCCGCTCGCACGCGGGCGAGCGCGTCTTTGGCGAGGTGCTCCAGCTCCACAGCGCGCGCGTCCCGTTCCGCGGCCCGCACACCGGCGGCCTCCGCCCTGGCCTGCTCGCGCAGCTCCGCCGGCTGGGTGGGGTCGGCGGCGAGCTGGTCGAGCTCGGCGAGGGACAGTTCCGCGTTCATCCGCAGGTGAGCGGGGTAGACCTTCCCGCCGGCTCTGATCCGCTCCACCTCCTCCGCCGCACGCTGCCGGACAGCGTCGGGCTGGTCGGGGTCGGCGGCGAGGTCTTCGAGGCGCACGATGCGTTCCATCGTGGTGTGGGAGTCGCGGCCGGTGACCATCTGCGCGGCCTGCACCGCCGCCTCCCCAAAGCCCGCCCACGGTGCCGTTAAGTTAACGGCACCGTTCTTCTCGTTCGCGCCGGCGGGCTGGAATCGGGTGGCCTCCTGTCGCAGCGTGGCCCCTTCGGTCAGGAGGGCTTTGAGCTCCCGGTAGAGGGCGGCGGCTTCGGGCTGGGTCAGCGGTTTGTGCAGCAGGTTGTCGTCCTGCTCGGCCAGGAGTTGCCCGAGCCGGTCGGACACCCCGGACCGGACCCACACGTTGACGGTCTTCCACCCGAGCTGGCGGATCGCCGCCAGGCGGCGGGCACCGCAGATCAGGTGCCCGTCGAGGGTGATCGTGATCGGTTGCAGCAGCCCGTTGCGGCGGATCGACTCGACCAGCGGTGCCAGGTCGCCGTAGTCCTGCCGGTGCCGAGACCCGACGCCGATGGCATCGACGGCCCGCTCCAGCTCGATGTGTCCGCCGGGCGTGGTGCTCATGGCAGATCGTCCCCGGTGTCGGGGGCGGCGAGCCCTGCGGTGAGTACGAGGTCGTCGTCGCGCAGCAGCGCGCGGAGGGGTTCGCCGTTCAGCAGCCGTAGCAGCAGGCCGCGCCCGGTGTTGGTGCCGGACAGGGCAGGGTCGGGGTGGCCGAGCACGATCCGCAGCAGCGTCGTCCACGACGAGCCCGGCAGGTCCAGCAGGGCGCGGGCCTGCCGGTCGCGGCGCAGCGTCTCGAACGCCGACGCCCGCGAGACGGACTCCGCAAGCCGTCCGGTGATGTACTCCACCGCGGCTCGTGCCGTCGCCGGCTCCCAGCCCACCCAGGACAGCAGCGCAATCGTGTCCTCCACCGCGGCGGTGACGTTCACCGCACGCTCCGGCACCACCTCACCACCGTTCTCCTCATCGTCGGTGTCGGTGTCGGCGAAGGGGGCGATGTGGAAGGCGGGGTGGTAGTCGGGCAGCGGGTTCTCCCGGTCGCTGAACCGCTCGGCGTCGTGGAACACCGAGTAGCGGGGGCGGCGTGCCTGGTGCACCGAGCACAGCAGCCCGTTGCCGCGTTCCTCGCCGACGCAAGTCACCTGTACCGCGCGGGTGACCACCGCCCACGGGTCATCCGCGCGGCGGGTCGCGGCTCCCCGCATGGCCTCGAACGCGGCCGAGGCGGCCTCCCACGGGTCCAGACCGTGCTTCTTGGCGAGCGCGGCGTACTTGTCGGCGGCGTGCCGCATCAGCAAGGCGGCCTCCGGGTCGTGCCGCCACGCGCCCTTACCTGCCTCGTGCAGCCGGTTCAGGAGCGCGCGCAGCGCCTCCGAGTCCTCGAATCTCGCCCGCTGTTCGCGGGGGCTTTCCGGTGTCATCACACAACCTCCTGCACAGCAGGTGCACCGGGACTCCCACCCGCCGCCGCGCGTTGACTGATCCCGGGTGGACACGGCTACCCCAACCCGATCCCGGACCGCGACACCCACGAGTGCCGGGGGCTCCCGCCGCGACCGAACGCCGTCACCGGCGGCAGGCGGCGTGCTCGCTCGCTGACCACTCGTGCCCCTGAGCGGGCGACGGTGCGGACGCCCCGGTACGCCTGTCCTGGTGCTTGGCGGGTGCGGCGGGCGAGCTCGGCATAGAAGTCGATGCCCTGCCCGGCGACCCTGCCCGTCCGCGCGGCCAGCAGATCGGTGGGCCGCACCCACTCCACCCCCGACCGTCGCCGCCCCGCCTCCGCGTCGGCCTTCGGCTTCGTCACGGACGGGTCGCCGTGCCGGGCCAACTCCGACACCTCCCCGTCCCCGCCTCGCCTCGGCTCCTCGGTCGGCGCCGCCGACTCATCGCGGTGTCCCTGGCGGACGGGAACGGGATGCTGCTCGTGCGTGGCAGGGGTCTGGTTGTCGTCGTTCATGTTGTCTCCTCCGAGTCGGGGCCGGTCATCGCCGGCCGGGCGAACCAGCGGCCCACCGTGGACGGGTGCACGCCCAGGTGGCGGGCGATCTGCTTGTTCGACCAGCCCTCCTCGTCCCGCAGCAGCACCGCCGCCTCACGCCCCTCACCCCGCGATACCGCCGCCGTCGCCACCGGGACGGACGGCATCACCGGCTGACCCACGGGGACATCCGCCGCTGTCGGCGGCTCGGCAGAAGGGTCGGATGCGGATGCGGGCGCGGGGACGGGGCGGGTGAGGATGACGGTGAGGTGGGTGATCGCCAGCAGCACCAGCGGGGGCACCGCCGCGACGGACGCAGCGAGCACCGCTGGCACGTCGGCGTCGGCGGCGACGACGGCATGGATCGCGTTGGCCGTCACCGACACCACCGCGCCGGCGGCCAGCAGCACCCACGGGTACCAGGCCTGGCGGTGCTCGGCCAGGGCGACCACGGCGACGGTGGCGAC
>JBFWQW010000064.1:0-15861 GCA_050249235.1 Acidimicrobiia bacterium
TCGAGGGCGGTCACCATCTCGGCCGTGGCGAGCGTCCTGCCGGCGACCAGCTTCGGGCGGTTCTCCTCCAGCGTCGCCAGCTCGGCCATGCAGACGTAGAGGTCGTGGCAGACGCCGACGAGGATCTCGTCGAGCCGACCGCCCCTGGGCGCCTCGGCCCGGGCCAACCCGATGGCGGCCTGGGCCTCGTCGACGGCCCCGTAGGCCATCGGCCCGTCGGCGTCCTTGCGCACCCGGCCCCCGTAGAGCAGGCCGGTCGTCCCGTCGTCGCCCTTGCGGGTGTAGATCGTCACGGCCGGGCCGGACCGTCGGCGGCGGTGGCAGCGGTGGCGGGCACGGCTCCGGACCCTACCGAGGCGGCGCCGCTCGGCCCGGGGCCCGGCGACGGCGCCTCGGGCTCGGGCGAGGCGCTGCGGGGCCCGTGCCCGAAGGCCTCGTCGAGCACGGCGGCGAAGGCCGCCGAGCCGATCAGGGCGGCGAACACCCCGCCGATGCCGTAGAGCTCGAGACCGAGGAAGGCACCGATCAGGGTCACGTAGGGCCCGACGTGCAGCGATCGGCGCTCGACGTCGCGCTGGATCTGCAGCCCCTCGACGAGCTGCCACCCGATCAGGACCAGCGTGACGGCGACCGTCGCCTCCCAGGTCGCCGTGGTCGCGGCCAGCAGGACGATCGGCAGCGAGCCGAGCACCAGGCCGATCAGCGGGATGAGGTCGAACAACGCCACGAAGAGGGCGAGTGCGGCCTTCCCCGGCAGGCCGAGGAGGTCGGCGCAGAGATAGGCGATGGCGCCGGCCGCGATGGCCATGCCGAGCGAACCGGACACGTACGTCCAGGTGCGGCGGTAGGCCGAGGCCGCCCCGGCCCGCACCGCCGGCTCCCGCTCGGCGGGCAGCTGCCGGAGCGCGGCCTCGACCAGCCGGGGCCCGTGCACCAGGAAGAAGATGGTGAGGACGGTGGTGACCAGGAAGGCGACGCCGCGGGTGGCGGCGCTGCGGATGGCGTCGTTCACGCTGCCGCCCCGGAGCCGCTCGGGCAGCTCGTCGACGAACTGCTGGGCCCGCTCGGCCAGGCGGAGGTCGCGGGCCGTCTCGCCGAACCGGTCCGACCGCTCGACGTCGCGGGCCGCCTCGGGCAGGGCCTGCTCGAGCTCGCCCACCTGGTCGGCCACCTCGTCGACGACGGCGTAGGCGAGGCCGCCGACGACCGCCAGGGTCGAGACCAGGACGACCACCAGGGCGAGGGCCCGGGGCAGGAACCGGTCGAGCGCCACCACCACCGGGTGGAAGAGCCCGGCGAGGGTGGCGGCGGTGAGGATCCAGCCGATCACCCGGCCCGACGCGCCGACCACGGCCAGGAGCAGGAGCGTCAGGCCGAACATCGCCACGGCCCGCAGGACGGAGCCGGGGGTGAGCCTGAGCAGGAGGGGCGGCTCGGGGCGTCGACCCCCGTGCCGCGTCGACGCCGCCATCCGTGCCTACCGTACCGACGTGCCCGACGCCGACCGGGGAGGCGACCAGCCCGGCCCGGAGCCGGCGCCGGAGGTCATCACCGCCGAGCTCGACTGGCACACGGTGGCGGTCTTCCTCGCCGCCTTCGTCGCCCTCGTGGCGCTCACCGCCCTGGCCCGGCGGGCCGGACCCGTGGTCGCCTGGGTGGTCGTCGGCACCCTCCTTGCCCTGGCCCTCGACCCACTGGTCACGTCGCTCACCCGCCGGGTCCGGCGCCGGTCGGTCGCCGTCGGCACGGTGCTGGCCGGCTTCCTCCTTGCCGTGGCGGTGCTGGCCGCCGTCTTCGGACCGCCGGCCGCCCGCCAGGCCCGCCAGCTCGGCGACGACCTTCCCGCGGTGATCGACGACCTGGGCGAGCTCCCGCTGGTCGGCGCCCGCATCAGGGACGCCGACGTGTCACAGAAGGTGGAGGACTTCCTCGACGACCTGCCCGATCGCCTCTCGGGGGACACCACGCCGATCGAGGCCGCCGGTCGGTCGTTGCTGAGCGGGGCCCTGGCCGCGGTCGCCACCGTCCTCATCGCCGTCACCCTCCTGCTCGACGGCGAGCGCGTGCTCCGACGGCTGCGGCGGCTGGTCCCCCCCGAGCGGCGGGCCCAGGCCGACGAGATGGGCCGGCTCGCCTACCAGGTGATCGGCCGCTACTTCGCCGGCTCGATGCTCGTCGCCGTCATCGCCGGCCTGTCGGTCACCGCGGTGGGGCTGGCGCTCGGCGTGCCCCTCGCGCCGCTGGCCGGGGCCTGGGTGGCCCTGTTCGACCTCGTGCCCCAGATCGGCGGGGCCGTCGGCGGCATCCCGTTCGTGGTGCTCGCCTTCACCCAGGGCGCCACGGCCGGGCTGATCGCCGGCGTCTTCTTCATCCTCTACCTGCAGTTCGAGAACCACTTCCTCACGCCGCTCGTCGTCGGCCGGAGCATCGACCTCTCCCCGCCGGCAACGATGATCGCCGCACTGGTGGGCGTCTCGGCCGGCGGGGTCGTCGGTGCGCTCATCGCCGTGCCCTTCCTCGGCGCCGCCAAGGCGATCTACCGCGAGCTCCGGCCCCCGGCCGGGGCCACGCCCGCCTCGCCGGAAAAAGGAGGTGGCGGCGGGTCGTCGTCGTAGCCTCTCGGTGTGCCCGACGCTGCCCCCGATGCCTTCCTCGACGCGGCCCGGGAGCGGGTCGTCATCTACGACGGCGCCTTCGGCACGTACATGCAGACCAAGGACCTCGGTCCCGACGACTTCGGCGGGCCCGACCTCGAGGGCTGCAACGAGCTGCTGGTGCTCACCCGGCCCGACCTCGTCGCCGAGATGCACGACGCCTTCCTCGCGGTGGGCGTCGACGTGGTCGAGACGGCGTCGTTCGGCTCCTTCCTCACCCCCCTGAACGAGTACGGCATCGCCGACAAGGCCCACGAGCTGAACGTCGTGGCCGCCCGCCTCGCCCGCGAGGTGGCGCGGAACTGGAGCACCCCCGACCGCCCCCGCTGGGTGGCCGGCTCGATGGGGCCCGGCACCAAGATGCCGACGCTCGGCCACATCGCCTTCGCCGAGCTGCGCGACGCCTACGAGGTCCAGGCCCGCGGCCTGCTCGAGGGCGGGGTCGACCTGTTCCTCGTCGAGACCCAGTACGACCTGCTGGCCGCCAAGGCCGCGATGATCGCCTGCCGCCGGGCCATGGCGGCCGAGGGCCGGCAGGTGCCGATCCAGCTCCAGGTCACGATCGAGATGACGGGCCGGATGCTCGTCGGCACCGAGATGGGCGCCGCGCTCGTCGCGCTCCAGGCCCTGCACCCCGACGTGTTCGGGATCAACTGCGCCACCGGCCCGAACGAGATGGGCGAGCACCTCCGCCACCTGAGCCACCACTGCCCGGTGCCGATCTCCTGCCTGCCAAACGCCGGCCTGCCCTCGGTGGTCGACGGCCACATGCACTACGACGTCGATCCGGCCCAGCTGGCCGAGCACCACGCCCGCTTCGTGTCCGAGCTCGGCGTCACCGTGATCGGGGGCTGCTGCGGTACCACACCCGAGCACCTCCGGGCCGTCGTCGAGCGCTGCCGCGACCTCACGCCGGCACCCCGCACGCCCGTCCTCGAGCCGTCGCTGGCCTCGATCTACACCGCCGTGCCCTACGACCAGGCGCCGTCCTACCTGGCCGTGGGCGAGCGCTCGAACGCCAACGGCTCCCGGGCCTTCCGCGACCGGATGCTCGAGGAGGACTGGGACGCGTGCGTGCGCACCGGCCAGACCCAGCTCGCCCAGGGAGCCCACGCCGTCGACCTCTGCGTCGACTACGTCGGCCGCGACGGGCGCCGCGACATGGAGCTGCTCGCCAGCCGCTTCGCCACCCAGGTGGCGGCGCCGCTCATGTTCGACTCCACCGAGCCCGACGTCCTCGAGGCCGGCCTCCAGCACTTCGGCGGGAAGCCCTTCGTGAACTCGGCCAACCTCGAGGAGGGCGAGGAGGCGGGCCTGCGCTTCGACCGGGTGATGAACCTGGCCCGCGACTACGGCACCGCCGTCGTCTGCATGTGCATCGACGAGGAGGGCCAGGCCCGCACGGCCGAGCGCAAGGTGGCCATCGCCCGACGCATCCGCGACATCGCCGTCGAGCGCTACGGGCTCGACCCCTCCGACCTCTTCTTCGACACCAACACGCTGCCCATCACCACCGGCATGGAGGAGAGCCGACCCGACGGGTGGGAGACGATCGAGGGCATCCGCCGCATCAAGGCCGAGCTCCCCGGCGTGCACACCTCGCTCGGCATCTCCAACATCTCCTTCGGCCTCAACCCGGCCGCCCGCCACGTCCTGAACTCGGTCTTCCTCCACGAGTGCCAGCAGGCCGGGCTGGACGCGGCCATGGTCGACCCGGCCCGCATCGTGCCCCTGGCGAAGATCGACGAGCGGGCCAAGGAGGTCTGCCTCGACCTCATCTACGACCGCCGCCGGCCGGCCAGCGGCGACGACCCCGGCTACGACCCGCTCCAGGAGCTGCTCGGCCTGTTCGAGGGCGTGAAGGCCTCGGATGTCACCAAGGAGGACCGCAGCGGCTGGTCGGTCGACGAGCGGCTCCGGTCCCGGATCGTCGACGGCGACCGCAACGGGCTCGAGGACGACCTCGACGAGGCCCTGGCGGCCGGCACCCCCGCGCTCTCGATCGTCAACGACACCCTCCTCGAGGGGATGAAGGTGGTCGGCGAGCTCTTCGGGTCGGGCCAGATGCAGCTTCCCTTCGTGCTCCAGTCGGCCGAGACCATGAAGGCGGCCGTCCGCCATCTCGAGCCGCACATGGAGAAGGCCGACCAGGGCGGCAAGGGCAGCATCGTCCTCGCCACGGTCAAGGGCGACGTCCACGACATCGGCAAGAACCTCGTCGACATCATCCTCACCAACAACGGCTACGACGTGCACAACCTCGGGATCAAGGTTTCGATCGGCGACATGATCGACAAGGCCCGGGAGGTCGGCGCCGACGCCATCGGCATGAGCGGCCTGCTCGTCAAGAGCACGCTCATCATGCGCGACAACCTCGAGGAGCTGAACGCCCGCTCGCTGGCGGAGATCCCCGTGATCCTCGGCGGCGCCGCGCTCACCCGCACCTACGTCGAGCGAGACCTGCGGGGCGTCTACGAGGGCCGGGTCTTCTACGGCAAGGACGCCTTCGAGGGCCTGCACACGATGGACCTCCTGGTGGAGGCGAAGAAGTCCGGCAACTGGGATCCCGACTGGGGTCGGGCCCTCGGGGGGCGGAACCTGCCCCCCCGGCGCTCCCAGCAGGCGGTCGACGACGTCGACGTCCCGGCCCGCTCGCCCGAGGTGGCTCTCGACAACGAGGTCTTCAAGCCGCCCTTCCTCGGGGCCCGGGTCGTGAAGGGCATCCCGCTCGACGAGATCGCCGCCTACCTCAACGAGACCGCCCTCTTCCGCAACCAGTGGCAGTACCGGCCGGAGAAGGGCGAGGACGACGCCTCCTTCAAGGACCGCATCCGGCCCGAGCTCCGGGCCATCCTGGCCGAGGTGCGGGCCGCCGACCTGCTCGTGCCCCAGGTCGTCTACGGCTACTTCCCGGTGAACGGCGACGGCGACGACCTCGTGGTGTTCACGGACGACACCCGCACCGAGGAGTGGGGCCGCTTCCGCTACCCCCGCCAGCGCAAGGCCCCCTTCCTCAGCATCACCGACATGTTCCGGCCGCTCGGCTCAGGCGAGGCCGACTACGCCGCCTTCATGATCGTGACCATGGGCGGCCGGGTGTCGGAGCGCACCGCCGAGCTCTTCGCCGCCGACCGGTACGGCGAGTACCTCAAGCTCCACGGCATCGGCGTGGAGATGGCCGAGGCGCTGGCCGAGCTGTGGCACCACCGCATCCGCGAGGAGTGGGGCTTCGCCGGCGAGGACGGCCCCACGCTCAGCGGGCTCTTCCGCCAGCAGTACCGCGGCGGGCGCTACTCGTGGGGCTACCCGGCCTGCCCCGACCTCGAGGACAACGAGACCGTGGCCCGCCTGCTCGGCGCCGACCGCATCGGCATCGAGGTGTCGGAGGAGACCGGCTGGCAGTACCAGCCCGAGCAGACCACCTCGGCCATCGTCTGCCACCACCCGGCGGCCAAGTACTTCGTGGTCTGACCACCCGGCCACTCCGTTCTCTGTTCACGGTTCCTGCACACGCGTGGATCCGTGAACCCGGAGCGGGTCGCCTCAGCGGAGGCCGGCGAAGAGGTCGTCCTCGGGGACGGGTGCGCCGGTGACGTCGTAGGCGCGGATGAAGCTCTCCCGACCGAACATGCGGCCGAAGGCCTCGTCCGGGAGCTTGCCGAAGAAAGACTCCTCGATCTGGCTGGCGTGGGCGCTGAGCGCCTGCCGCTTGCGGGTGACGAACGGCATCGTGTCGACCGTCGTGGTGATCCGGGCCTCGAGCTCGTCCATCCGCGCCTCCCATGCCGCGTCGGGCTCGCTCTCGTCCGGCCACTCGACGCCGAGGTCCTCGAGCGTCCGGCGGAACTCGTCCCAGTCGCTGCGCCGCATGGCGGTGAAGTAGGCCTTCTTCGGGATGCCGGTGCGCCGGACCGCCTCCATCGTCACGATGTTGGCCCGGAGGTGGTCGGGGTGGTCGTACGAGCCGCCGTCGTCGTAGGTGACCACCACGTCGGGCCGGTGCCGCTCGAACAGGGCGGAGAGCTGCTCGACGGCGACGTCGAGGGGCACGTTGCAGAAGGCCTCCGGCCAGTCCTTGTACTCCCACCCGGCCATCCCCGAGTCGTGGTGGCCGAGCAGCTCGAGGTGGGTCACGTCGAGGATGGCGCAGGCGGCGTCGAGCTCGGCCAGCCTCGTCTCGGCCACCCGGCCGCGGTCGTGGCCGTCCTCCCCCGGCTTCACTCCGCCGGGCCCGTCACCCAGCTCGCCGTTCGTGCAGGTGACGACGACCGTGCGGATCCCGTCGGCGGCATAGCGGGCGAGCACCCCGCCGGTGCTCGACGACTCGTCGTCCGGATGGGCGTGGACCGCCATCAGCGTGAGGGGCTTCGTCATGGCCCCAGCTTGCCGCGCCGGCCCGGCGGGGCCACCGCCGGGCGGGACCTCAGCCGGCGAGGACGGCCCGGGCGACGAGATCGGTGCCGAACGCGGTGAGGATGGCCAGGTAGAGGAGGCCGGTGGCGGCCATGACGGCCGAGTAGTAGCGCTCCCGCAGCGCGGCCCGGGTCACGACGCAGAGCACGATCGTTCCCACCGCGCAGGCACCCCAGAACCAGCCGAGCATCCCGTTGTAGCCGTCGTCGATGGCGCCGGACCACACCGAGAGCATCCCGGTCGGGAGGAGGAGCGAGACCACCTCGACCGGCCACACGAGCGCGGTCCAGCGGACCAGCTCCAGCAGCGGGGCCCGGCTCATGCCCGGCTGCACGAGGTACCAGTGGCCGAGGAGCATGGCGTCGGTGACGGCCCCCAGGAAGACGGCGCCGCTGAAGGTGCGCAGGAGCGAGAGCCACCCGTCGCCTCCCGCGTCGAGGGCGCCGGCCACGAGGCCGACCGCGCCCACGAGCGGGGCCACGAGGTCGAGCCAGGGCGGGAACTCGACGGCGCCGTCGTCCCGCTCGGGAACGACCCGCTCGATGCCCGTCATCGCCGCCACCCGCGCCGACCGGGCCGACGCCATGGCGTTGCCCCGGCTCACCCCGGCCCGCCGCCGGGCGACGGAGACCACGAGCGCCACGGCGGTCGCGGTCGCCACGCCCGCGGCGGCCAGGTCGCGGACGGGAACGAACCCGATGGCGCTGGCCGCCGCCAGCGACCCGAGGGCGAGGGCGAGGTAGGTGCCCCGCAGCAGCCAGCCGTAGCCGATGCCGACCTCGCGCCGGCGGGACGTGACCCACAGGAAGAGCAGCCCGCCGGTGGCCCACTGCAGGAGCACCGTGGCGGCGTCGAGGCGGATCACGCTCGGAGGCTAGGAGCCGGCGCCGCCCGTCCCGGAACCGGCCGGTGCCTGCCCTAGCCTGCGCCGCCGTGCGCCGCCCGAGGACCGTCGCCGGTGGTCTGGCGGTGGCCGTCGCCCTCCTCGCTGGTGCCGCCTGCGGCGGCGACGACGGGGGCGGGGGTGACGGGGTGGGCGGCCCGTCGCCGCTGCCCGCCGAGCTCGAGGCATTCCTCGACCGGACGGGACCGCCGGGCCGGGTGGCCTTCACCGCCGGCTACGAGGTGCTCCAGAAGATGGGCGGGACCTTCACCGCCGTCGAGGTGGCAGTGGCCCCACCGGCGTGGCAGGTCTCGGCCGGCGACGTCGTCGTGATCGGCGGCCCGGACGCGGCCACCTGCCGGGTGAGCACCGCCACCTGCCGGCGGGGCATCGACGAGGCGGCGCTGTCGTCCGCCGGGGTGTTCTCCGGCTTCTTCGCCGACGCGCCGGCCCGCCAGCTGCGGGCCGCGGCCGGTCGGGAGGGCGCCGCCGAGGCCGTCTTCAGCTCCCACGTCGTCGCCGGTGTGGCCCTCGACTGCGCCGTCGTCCCCACCGCCCCGCTCACCGCCTGCCTCACGCCGGAAGGGGTCTTCGGCCTCGTCGACGACAGCGCTCGCCGCTACGGCCTCACCTCCTACGCCGCCGGCCCCCCGCCCGAGCCGATCGCGCCGCCCTTCCCGGTCGGCTGAGCCGATCCCCGCCGCCGGTGCGGGACGGACCCCGGTGGCCCCGTCCCACTGGCAGCCGGCCGGTCCCGGCAGGTAGGCACGGGGAGATGCGGGTGCCCGGCACGGACCTCGCCGAGACGGTCGACCACGACGACGGTTACAAGTGGCGCGCCTTCGCCGCGATCGCGATCTCGTTCGTGACGATGGTGATGAGCATCTCGATGGTCTTCGTCGCGCTCTCCGCGATCGCCGCCGAGTACGGGGTGACGCTGCGGGCCGTGTCCTGGGTGGTGATCGTCCAGGCACTGACCATCACCGCGCTCATGCTGCCGATGGGCCGGCTGGCGGACATCATCGGCCGCCGCCGGGTCCACCTCATCGGACTCGGCTTGTTCGCGGGCGGGTCGATCGGCTGTGCCCTGGCCCCGAGCCTCGGGACGCTGCTCGCAGCCCGGGTCGTCATGGCGGTCGGCAACTCGATGGGCCAGTCGGTCGGCTCGGCCATGGTCGTCTCGGTGTTCCCACCCGAGGAGCGGGGCAGGGCGATCGGCAGCCAGGCCTCCGCGGTCGCCGTGGGCGCCGCCGCCGGCCCCATCCTGGCCGGGCTGGTGCTCCAGGCCTTCTCGTGGAGGGCCCTGTTCGTGATCGTCACGGTGCCGATCCTCGTGGCCTTCGTGGCCGGCTACCGGATCCTGGACGAGGCCCGGGTCACCCCGGACAACCACAACGCCGAGGCCTCGTTCGACCACCTGGGCGCGGTCCTCTCGAGCCTTGCCGTCGTCGCCGTCGTCCTGACCATGAGCAACCCGCTGGCGCTGCCGTGGGGATCGCCGGTGATCGTGGCCGGGACGGTGGTCGGCGTGGCGCTGCTCGGCGCCTTCGTGTGGTGGGAGCTCCGGACCGTCTCGCCCATGCTGGACATCCACCTCTTCCGGAACCGCGTGCTGGCCACGGCCATCGCCACCCGGCTGATCGGCTTCACCGCCGGGACCGCCAGCCAGCTGTTGCTGCCGATCTTCCTGATCAGCTACCGGGGCATGCGCGAGGGCGCGGCGGGGGCGGTCATGTTCCTGTCCGCGGTCGGGTTGGGGTTGGCCTCGCAGGTGTGCGGCCGGTTGACCGACCGGCTCGGCGAGCGGCGGTTCCTGGTGCTCGGCTTCGGTGGGTCGATGGCCGCGGCTGTCGGGCTGGGGATGATCGAGGACACGACGCCCCTGGTCCTCGTGACCGTCGTGGTGTTCGCCAACGGGCTGGCCCAGGGCACATGGGCCGTCCCGAACAACAGCGTGGTGATGGGATCGGTGCCGCGGTCGATGCTCGGTGTGGCCGGGGCGCTCAGCAACCTCACCCGCAACGTCGGCAGCGTCATCGGGCAGGCGATCGCGGCGGCGGTCGTGGCCGCGGTCATGGTCTCCCGCGGCTTCGACATCGCGCTCGACGAGGTCCGCGACACACCTGGTGCCGGCGCCGCCTTCCTCGAGGGGTGGCAGCGCGCCTACGTCGTGGTCGTCGTCCTAGCCCTGGCCGGGCTCGTCCTCACGCTGCTCGTGCGCCCGGACCAGTTCGACGACCCGGGCGGGACCGACCGTCCTTGACACACCGGCGAGGGCGGGGCCGTCCCGGCCCGTCGCCTCGGGTCGCCGGCCGGCCGGGGAACCGCACCCGAGCGGCTGCTCCTGCCCACCCCGGTTCGGCCGGGACCGGCGGGTCGAAGTGCCCGGCGCCCATGCCCGCCACGTCTGGGACCGTTGCTAGTGGGCCGTGGCGGGCAGCTCGGCGAGGTGCTCGTGGGCGAGGCGCACGGCCACGGCGCCCTCGCCAACCGCCGACGCGACCCGCTTCACGGATCCGTGGCGGACGTCGCCGACCGCGAACACGCCGGGCCGGCTCGTCTCGAACAGGCGAGGTGGGCGGTCCAACGGCCAGCCGAGCCCGTCCCCGGGCCGGAGATCGGGACCGGTGAGGACGAAGCCGCGCTCGTCCCGTTGGACTCGACCGCCGAGCCACTCGGTCCGTGGCTCGGCGCCGATGAGCACGAACAAGGCGGTCGAGTCGACGTCCTCGCGGCGGCCGGTGCGGTGGTCGGCGATGGTGACCCCCTCGAGGTGATCGCGGCCGGTGACGCCGACGACCTCGGACCGGAGGCGCACCCGGATCGCGTCGGTGTGGGCGATGTCCGCGACGAGGTACTGCGACATGCTCCGGCCGAGCGAATCGCCGCGGACCACCATCTCCACCCGGGCGCCGTGGCGAACGAGGTTCAGCGCGGCCTGGCCGGCGGCGTTGCCCGCCCCCACCACGCAGACCCGGTGGCCGCCGAGGGCACGGGCCTCGGCACCGCCGGCGCCGTGGAAGACGCCGGCACCGTACAGATCGTCGAGGCCGGGGACCTGGAGGCGGCGCCAGGTCACCCCGGTGGCGAGCATGACGGCCCGGGCCTCGATGGCCCGCCCGCCGGAGAGGTCGACGAGATGCGTGGCCCCGGCGCTCCGGAGGCCGCTGACGGACTGGGCCATCAGGAACTCGGCACCGAACAGCCAGGCCTGCTCGAAGGTCCGGTAGCCGAGCTCGTCCCCGGCGATGCCGTGGGGAAAGCCGGGATAGTTGCGGACCAGCGAGCTGGTGCCGGCCTGCCCGCCGGGCACCACCGGCTCGACCACGACCGTCCGCAGCCCCTCCGAGGCGGCGTAGACCGCAGCCGCGAGACCGGCGGGGCCGGCGCCGGCGATCAGCAGGTCGCAGGATCGGATGTCGTCGGTGGTCACGCGGGCGCCGAGGGCCTCGGCCATCTCGGCGGTCGTCGGATCGACGAGCACGGTGCCCGTATGGAAGACGACGACCGGCAGCCGCGAGCCGTCGAGGCCGGCCTCGGCGAGGATGCGCCCTCCCTCACTCGAGTCGGGCGTGTGGAAGCCGGTCGGCACGCCGATCCGGCCGAGGCGGTCCCGGAGCTCGTGCGACCGGGTGGCCCACTGCTCGCCGACGATCCGAACCTCCTCGAAGCCCGGTGCCTGCGTGCTCGACCAGGCGCTGAGGAACTGGCCGACCTGGGGGTGCAGGAACCGTTCGGCGGGCTCCCACGGGAAGAACAGGTGGTAGTCGATCCGGCCGAGGGTCAGCGCCTGCACGACCGGGTTCGACGAGGTGTAGGCGCCCCGCTCGACGAGGAGGACCCGCCGGGCCCCGGGCGCGTGCTCGCGGGCACGGTCGAGGAAGGCCACCCCGTCGCCGCCGACGTCCTGGGCGGCGATGACCAGGGCCACCGGTTGGCGCCGCTCGGCCATGCCGACGACGGCGGCGAGCGCACCGGCGACGTCACCGGCGTCGACGACGTCGTACTCCGGGGCCAGGCGACCCTCCAGCGCCCGGACGAGCGCCTCCCGCCTCGGTCGGTGGCCGTCCACGACGACCACCGCCGGCGATGTGGTCCAAATCTCCACCGGCTCAGCTTGCCGTGGCCGGCGACCTGATGGAGGACCGGCCGGGCGAGGTCGGGGCCCGGCCATCCTCGACCCGCTGATCGTGGCGCGGCCCGGCGACGACGACGCCGGCCGGCTGATCCCGTTCTCTGTCGACGCGCTGGGGTTGTTCCCACTGCGTCGACAAGGAACGGGACGGGTCAGGCGTCGACGACGACGAGGTCGTGGGTGACGACGTTCAGGGGCTCCGGACCGGCGGCCGTGGCGACGACGATGTCCTCGATGCGGGCGCCGGTGACGCCGGGGAGGTAGATGCCGGGCTCGATCGAGAAGGCGTGGCCGGGCGCCAGGAGCTCCGTGTTCCCGGCGACGATGTAGGGATCCTCGTGCTCGTCGAGCCCGATGCCGTGGCCGGTGCGGTGGATGAACCACTCGCCGTAGCCGCCCTCGGCGATGCGGCGCCGGGCCACCCCGTCGACCTCCTCGCAGGTGGCGCCCACCACCGCCGACGCCACCGACGCGGCCTGGGCCTCCTGCAGGATCCCGTAGAGCTCGCGCACCTGGGCCGGCGGCTCGCCCCCGGTCCAGACGCAGCGGGTGATGTCCGAGCAGTAGCCGTCCGGCATGGTGCCGCCGAAGTCGCAGAGCACCATCTCGCCGGCGGTGATCACCCGCTCGGCGGCCTCGTGGTGCGGGCTGGCGGCGTGCTCGCCGGCGGCCACGATGGCGAAGTTCACGTGGGCGTGGCCCTCGGCCACGAGGCGACGGCCGATGTCCTGGGACACCTCGGCCTCGGTGCGCCCGACGAGGGCGATCTCGCCGCCCTGGAGCTGGCGGGCCACCCGGTCGGCGGCCCGGCTGGCCACTCGCAGGGCCTCCAGCTCCGCCTCGTCCTTCCGGGCCCGGAGGTGGACCATGACCTCCGACGCCTTCCGCCAGCCCAGCCCGGGGACGGCCGACTGGAGGTCGACCAGGAACCGGGCCCAGGTGCGGTCGCCGACGGCGGCGACCGACGCCCCGCCGAGGAGGCCGGCCACCACCGCGATCGGGTCGTCCGTCTCCCGCCACGGGACCAGGCCGAAGGCGTCGCCCCGCTCGACCACCCGGGGGGCCTCGAGGTAGGGGACGACGAGGCGGGCGTCGCCGTCCCGGGGCAGGACCAGCATGGTCAGCCGCTCGAGCGGCATGGCCCGGTAGCCGGTCAGGTAGGGCAGGTCGGCGCCCACGCTGAGCAGCAGCACGTCGACACCGAGGTCGGCCATGCGGGCCCGGGCCCGGTCGAGTCGGTCGGCGAACAACCTGCTGTCGGCGTCGGCCATGCAGCGCAGGCTAGGGCGGCGGGCCGGCGGGGCCCGGCCGGGTCAGCCGGCCGCAGCCGCCGCCTGGCGGGCGTGGTAGCTCGATCGCGTGAGCGGGGAGGCCTCGACGTGGGGGATCCCGAGCTCGTGGCCGGCCCGGGCCAGCGCCTCGAAGGTGGCCGGCTCGACCCAGCGGGCCACCGGCAGGTGCTGCGCGGTCGGGCGCAGGTACTGGCCGATCGTGACGATGTCGACGCCGACGCCCCGAAGGTCGGCGAGGGCGGCCACGACCTCGTCGTCGGTCTCGCCCATCCCGAGGATGAGGCCCGACTTGGTCGTGAGGCCGGCCGCCTTCGCCCTCGCCAGCACGGCCAGCGACCGGGCGTAGCCGGCCGACGGGCGCACCAGCCGCTGGAGCCGGGCGACCGTCTCCAGGTTGTGGTTCATGACGTCGGGCCGGGCCGCGAAGATCCGGTCGAGGGCGGTGGCGTCGCCCTTGCAGTCGGGGATCAGCACTTCGACCGCGCAGTCCGGCCGCCGGGCCCGCACGGCCAGGATGGTGTCGGCGAAGGCGGCCGCGCCCCCGTCGGCGACGTCGTCCCGCGCCACGGCGGTGACCACGGCGTGCTGCAGGCCCATGCGCGCCACCGCCTCGGCCACCCGGGCCGGTTCGTCGGGTGCGATGGGCAGGGGCCGGCTGGTGTCGACCAGGCAGAACGCGCAAGCCCGGGTGCAGCGCTCGCCGTTGATCATGAACGTGGCCGTGCCATCCGACCAGCACTCCGAGAGGTTCGGGCAGCCGGCCTCCTCGCACACGGTGACCAGCCCGAGGTCGCGCATCGTGTGCTTGAGGCCGAGGGCCTGCTCGCCGAGGGCGAGGTTGGCCCGCACCCAGGGCGGCTTGCGGGCGGCGAGGGCCAGCCCGGCCGGCGCCGGACCCCGGCTCCAGGCCACGTCCTGGCGGTCGGCCCCGCCGGCGCCGCGCCCCCAGCGCTCGACGGCCCGGGCCGACACCGCGTCGACGACCTCGCGCATCGAGGCGGCGACGCCCTCGGCCCGCAGCGAGGTGACGGCCTTGTCGCCGATCCCGCACGGGACGATGTGGTCGAACATGGCCAGGTCGGGCTCGACGTTCAGCGCGAAGCCGTGCATCGACCGGCCCCGCGTGAGCTTCACGCCGATGGCGCAGACCTTTCGGTCCTCGATCCACACGCCCGGGTAGCCGTCGAGGCGGGCCGCGGTGACCCCGAGGTCGCCGAGCGCGTCGATGACCAGCTGCTCGACGGCGTTGACGTAGGCCACCGTGTCGGCCATGCCGCTGCCGCCCCGCTTCCCGGGCAGCGAGAGGATCGGGTAGCCGACGAGCTGGCCGGGACCGTGGTAGGTGACGTCGCCGCCCCGGTCGGTGCGAACCAGGTCGGCGCCCACCTCGGCCGGCGGCACGAGGACGTTGGCCAGGTCGGCCCGGACGCCGAGCGTGTAGACGTGCGGGTGCTCGAGGAGGAGCAGGTGATCGTCGGCCGACTCGTGGAACAGGCCCTGCTGGAGGGCGTGGGCCTCCCGGTAGGGCACCCGCCCGAGCCAGCGGACCCGCAGCGTCACGGCGCCGCCCTCGTGGACCGGCTGGTCACGACAGCTCGAGCGCCCAGTCGCGCGTCTCGAGGATGTCGCGCACCCGGGCGAGGAAGGCGGCCGCGTAGGCGCCGTCGACGGCCCGGTGGTCCCAGGCCAGGGCCAGCGTGCCGACCGGGTGCACGACGATGGCGTCGTTGCCGTCGGGGAGCTCCACCACGACGGGCCGCTTGCGGACGCCGTCGGTGGACAGGATGGCGATCTGCGGCTGGTTGATCACCGGGAAGGTGAGCACCGTGCCGTACGACCCCAGGTTGGTGATGGTGAAGGTGCCGCCGGCGATCTCGTCCGGGTTGAGGCGGCGGGCCCGGGCCCGGGCGGCGAGGTCGGCCACGTCGCGGGCGAGGGCCCGGAGCCGCTTGGTGTCGGCGTGGTGGACCACCGGCACCATCAGGCCCTGGAACTCGAGGTCGACGGCGTAGCCGAGGTGCACGTCGTGGTGCACGACCAGCTCGCTCTCGCCCACCGAGGCGTTCAGCATCGGGAACTCCCGGAGGGCGTCGACGGCGGCCCGGGAGATGAACGGCAGGTAGGTGAGCGAGACGCCCTCGGCCGCCTTGAAGGCCGCCTTCTCGGCGTTGCGGACCCGGTCGACGTTGTCGTAGTCGACCTCGACCGCCGTGAGGGCGTGGGCCGAGGTGGCCTTCGAGCGCACCATGTGCTCGGCCGTGCGGCGCCGGATGTTCGAGAAGGGGACCGCCTCGTCGCCCCGGGCGATCGGCGCCGAGGGGGCCGGCGCGGCGGCGGGAGCCGTCACGGCCGGCACGGCGGACGGTGCCGGGGGGGCTGCCGGCGCGACCGAGGGGGTCGGGGCCGGCGGGGCGGCGGCCGGGGTCGGGGCCGGCGGGGCGGCGGCCGGGGTCGGGGCCGGCGGGGCGGCGACGGGCGCGGCCG
>JBFWQW010000065.1:0-15578 GCA_050249235.1 Acidimicrobiia bacterium
CGTAGCCTGCCGGAACCGTGGGCCGGCCGAGGACACGAAGGGGCCTGCTAGACCGCACACCCGTGGGGCCGAGGACACCGAAGGGGCGGGCCCGCGAGGTGTTCCGCCGGCTGTCGAACGAGTTCCCGGGCACGGCCCAGGAGCTGTGCGAGCTCGACCACGACGGACCGTTCCAGCTGCTGGTCGCCACGATCCTGTCGGCGCAGACGACGGACGCCCGGGTGAACACCGTGACGCCGGAGGTGTTCCGGCGCTGGCCCGACCCGGCCGCCCTCGCCGCCGCGCCGGCCGCCGAGCTGGAGGCGGTGCTGCACCCGACCGGCTTCTTCCGCCAGAAGGCCAAGAGCCTGCTCGGCACGGCGGTGGCGCTCCTCGAGCGCCACCAGGGCCAGGTGCCCACGCGGATGGCGGACCTCGTGGCGCTGCCCGGGGTGGGGCGCAAGACGGCGAACGTGATCCGCAGCGTCGGCTTCGGGCTGCCCGGCCTCCCGGTCGACACCCACGTGCTGCGGCTCACCCACCGCCTCGGCCTCACCACCGAGACCGACCCGGTGAAGGTCGAGCTCGAGGTCGGCGCCCTCCTGCCGGGCCGCGACCACGGTCTGTTCTCGGAGCGGCTCATCCTGCACGGCCGCCGGGTCTGCTTCGCCCGCAAGCCGGCCTGCGGCGGGTGCGTGCTCGCCGACCTCTGCCCGTCGGCGTTCACGTTCTGAGGCCGGCCGGCACCGTCCGAGGGAGCGGGTGTTCAGTCGCGGTCGAGGCGGTCGATCACCTTGGTGAGCCGGCGCTGGGCGGCCGTCAGCGAGCGTTCGACCTCGTAGAGCGACGTCGACAGGTCGTCGCGCTCCGTCCCGGCCAGCTCGTCGCCCAGCCGGCCCAGGCGACCGCTGAGCTCGGCGAGAGCGGTGCTCATGGACGAGAGCTCGGGGCGGAGCGACATGGTGCCCGTTGTAGCCGGTGCCGGCCCGATCCGGCGCCCGGGGCGGCCCGGGGCAGGGCGCCGGCGACCGTGAATGGGTCGCGGCCCCGGTAGCCGGTCGGTTTACGCTCGGCCGCCTCATGCTGCGCCGACTCGACCTCCGCGGCGCCGGCACCGACCTGCGCGACCGGCTCCCCCGGCCCGAGGCCGCCGGCGAGGGCCCCGTGGCCGCGGTGCAGGCGATCATCGCCGACGTGCGGGCCCGGGGCGACGAGGCCCTGCTCGACCTCACCGAGCGCTTCGACGGCGTCCGGCCCGACCCCCTGCGGGTGCCCCCCGAGGCATGCCGGGCCGCCCTCGACCGGCTGGCGCCGCCGCTGCGCACCGCGCTCGAGGTGGCCCTCGGCAACATCACCGCCTACCACGAGACCCAGCTCGGCGAGGAGGGCGTGCACCGCCGGGGCGGCATCGAGGTGCGCGACCTGCACCGGCCGGTCGACCGGGCCGGCCTCTACGTGCCGGGCGGCCTGGCGTCGTACCCCTCGACCGTGCTGATGACGGCGGTGCCGGCCCGGGTGGCCGGCGTCCCCGAGCTGGCCCTCTGCGTCCCACCCCGCCGTGACGGCTCCGTCGCCGACGAGGTGCTCGGCGCGGCGGCCCTGGCCGGCGTCGACGAGGTCTTCCGGGTCGGTGGCGCCCAGGCCATCGCTGCCATGGCCCACGGCACCGCCTCGATCCGCCCGGTCGACGTCATCGTCGGGCCGGGCAACGTGTACGTGGCCGTCGCCAAGCGGGCGCTGGCCGGGGTGGTCGGCATCCCGTCGGCGTTCGCGGGACCGTCGGAGGTCGTGGTGATCGCCGACGGGACGACGCCGGCCGACCTCGCCGCCGTCGACCTCGTCGTCCAGGCCGAGCACGGTCCGGACGGCCTGGCCTGGCTCGTCACCTGGTCCGAGGCCGCCGCCGACGCCGTCGCCGCGGCCGTCGCAGGGATCGTGGCAAACTCGCCCCGGCGGGCCATGATCGAGTCGACGCTCGACCAGGGCGGGTACGCGGTGCTGGTCGACGGGCCGGAGCAGGCCATGGCCGTCGCCAACCTGATCGCCCCCGAGCACCTCGAGCTCATGAGCGCCGACCCGGAGGCGCTGCTGCCGCTGGTCCGCCACGCCGGCGCGGTGTTCTGCGGGCCCTGGTCGCCGGCATCGGTGGGCGACTACCTGGCCGGGCCCAACCACGTCCTGCCCACCCACGGCTCGGCCCGGTTCGCCGGCGCCCTCCGCGTCGACGACTTCCGAAAGCACGTCCACGTGGTCACGCTCGACCGCGAGGCGCTGGCTGCCGTCGCGCCGCACGTCGAGGCCCTGGCGGAAGCCGAGGGCCTGGTGACGCATGCTGCGTCCGTGCGCATGAGGCTGGGACGATGACGACTGCGGCGGTGGCGGAGGCGGCGGCGACGGCGACGAGGGTGAGGTGGGGCGGGTGACCAGACCGAAGGTGCGGGCCGACCTGGCCATGCTCGAGGGCTACCACTCGCCCCAGGTCGACGTGGCGGTGCGGCTGAACACCAACGAGTCGCCGGTGCCGCCCCCCGACGCCTTCCGGGACGCGCTGGCCTCGGAGCTGTCCCGACTCGAGTGGCACCGCTACCCCGACCGGGCCGCCACCGCCCTCCGCGAGGCGTTGGCCGAGCACCACGGCGTCGACCCCGACCAGGTCTTCGCCGCCAACGGCTCGAACGAGGTGCTCCAGTGCCTCTGCCTGGCCTACGGCGGCCCAGGTCGCTGGGCGGTCGACTTCCAGCCCACCTACCTGATGCACGCCCAGATCGCGGCGGTGGCCGGCACGTCGGTCCGCCACGGGCGGCGCCGGCCGGACTTCACCCTCGACCCCGACGAAGCGGTCCGCACGGTCCGGGAGAACGACGCCGACCTCACCTTCCTGTGCTCACCGAACAATCCCACCGGGATGGTCGAGCCACCGGAGCTCGTCAAGTCCGTGGTGGCCGCCGCGCCCGGTGTCGTGATCGTCGACGAGGCCTACGGCCAGTTCGCCGACTGGAGCGCCCTGCTCCTGCTGGACGACGACCTGCCGCTCGTGGTCACCCGGACCTTCTCGAAGACGTGGTCGATGGCGGCGGCCCGGCTCGGCTACCTGGTCGGCCCGGCCTGGCTGGTGGCCGAGCTGGAGAAGGTGGTGCTGCCGTACCACCTCGACGCCGTGAAGCAGCTGGCCGGGGTGGTGGCGCTGCGCTACGAGGACGAGATGCGGTCCCGGGTCGGCGACCTCGTCGCCGAGCGGGAGCGGCTCACGGCCGAGCTCGACGAGCTTCCCGTCGAGCAGTGGCCCTCCGGAGCCAACTTCGTGCTGTTCCGCCCCGAGCGGGTCGACGGCCGCAAGGTCTGGCAGGGCCTCCTCGACCGGGGCGTCCTGGTCCGGGACACCTCGTCCTGGCCCGGCCTCGAGGGCTGCCTCCGCGTCACCGTGGGCACGCCCGAGGAGGACACCGCCTTCCTCACCGCCCTGGCCGAGGTGCTGCGATGACCGTCGACGGTTCGAGCTCCGGCCGCACGGCGGCGCGGTCGCGGTCGACCCAGGAGACGTCGATCGAGCTGTCGATCGACCTGGACGGCTCCGGGCGGGCCGAGATCTCGACCGGGCTGCCCTTCTTCGACCACATGCTGAGCCAGGTCGGGCGCCACGGGGGGTTCGACCTGCGGGTGCAGGCCACCGGCGACCTCGAGGTCGACGCCCACCACACCGTCGAGGACGTCGGCATCACGCTGGGGGAGGCCTTCGCCGAGGCCCTCGGCGACAAGGCCGGGATCCGCCGCTTCGCCTCCGGCCTGTACCCCCTCGACGAGGCGCTCGTGGAGGTGGCCCTCGACCTGTCGGGCCGCCCCTTCGTGGCCTACGAGGTGCCCTTCGGAGAGGTGATCCCCCTCGGCACGCCGCCCTTCGACCCCCAGCTGGCGGCCCACTTCTGGCAGAGCTTCGCCACCGCCGCCAACCTCACCCTCCACGTGAGGTTGAAGGTCGGGGAGAACACCCATCACATCGTCGAGGCCTGCTTCAAGGGCGTGGCCCGGTGCCTGCGCGACGCCGTCCGAATCGAGGGCACCGACGTGCCGTCCACCAAGGGCGTGCTCTAAGCCGTGGGGAGCGGCGCTCGCCGTGGGTAGCCGGCCGAAGGTGGCGGTGCTCGACTACGGGATCGGCAACCTCCGCTCGGCCGAGAAGGGGCTGGCCAAGGTGGGTGCCGACGCCCGCCTCACCGCCGACCGGGCCGAGATCGAGGCCGCCGACGGGGTCGTGCTGCCCGGCGTCGGGGCGTTCGGGCGCTGCATGGAGGCGTTGGCCGGCCACGGCCTGGCCGAGGTGGCGGTCGAGGCGGCGGGCTCGGGCCGACCCTTCTTCGGGATCTGCGTGGGCATGCAGCTCCTCTACGAGGGGTCCGAGGAGAGCCCGGGCGTGGCCGGCCTCGGCGTGCTGGAGGGGCAGGTCCGCTTGCTCGAGGGGCCCGTGAAGCGGCCCCAGATGCAGTGGAACGCCCTCACGGTGGTCGGCTCGGGCGGCTCGGGCGGCCCGGCGATGTTCGCCGGGCTCCACCGCCCGGTGTGGGTCTACTTCGTGCACTCCTACGCGGCCGGGCCCTCGGCCGACGTGGTGGCCACCTGCGACTACGGCGGCCCGGTCACCGCCGCCGTGGCCCGCGACCGCCTCTGGGCCACCCAGTTCCACCCCGAGAAGTCCGGCACCGCCGGCCTCGGCATCCTCGCCAACTTCGTCGCCTCCCTCTGACGGCGAGGGGGCGCCGGACGCGGCCGGACCGCGCCGGCCCCGACGGCTGCCATGATCGGACCCGTGGAGCTGTTCCCCGCCATCGACCTCCGCCACGGTCGCTGCGTGCGCCTCGAGCAGGGCGACTTCGAGCGTGAGACCGTCTACGGCGACGACCCCGTGGCCGTGGCCCGGAGCTTCGCGGCCGCGGGGGCGAGGTGGGTGCACGTGGTCGACCTCGACGCCAGCCGCCGCGACGGCTCCAACCGGGAGCTGGTCGTCGAGGTCGCGGCCCGGGCCGGCGTGCCGATCCAGTCCGGCGGGGGCGTGCGGGACGGCTGGCTGCTCGAGGCGGGGGTCGAGCGGGTGGTGCTCGGCAGCGTGGCCGTGGAGGAGCCCGAGCTCGTCCGGTCGCTCGCCGAGGCCTATCCCGGCCGGGTGGCGGTCGGGCTCGACCACCGGGACGGCGAGGTGCGGACCCGGGGATGGGAGGAGGGCAGCGGCCGCCGGCTGCTCGACCTCGCCGGCGAGCTGGCCTTCCCGGGGGTGGCCGCCTTCGTGGTCACCGACATCAGCCGGGACGGCGTCCTCGTCGGCCCCGACACCGAGGGCTACCGGGCGCTGCTCGGCGCCACCGACGTCCCCGTGATCGCCAGCGGCGGGGTGGCCACGCTCGCCCACCTGCGGGAGCTGGCCGAGGTCGAGGTGGACGGTCGCCGACTGGCCGGCGTCGTCGTCGGCAAGGCGATCTACGAGGGCGCCTTCGGCGTCGCCGAGGCCCTCACCACCCTGGCCTGATCCTGCTCCCCGTTCTTCGATGTCCGAGCGGGGATCGCTCCCGCACAATCCACGAAGAACGGGAACGAAGCGGGGGGAGGGGTGCCGAGCCGCCACACTGGTCGGGTGCTGTCGGTCCGTGCGCTGTCGGTGGAGGTGGGGGGACGCCTGACGCTCGACGACGCCACCTTCTCGGTGCAGCCCGGCGACACGGTCGGGCTGGTGGGCCGCAACGGCGCCGGCAAGACGAGCCTGCTGCGGGTGCTGGCCGGCCAGGCCCCGCCCCACAGCGGCGGCGTCCACCACACCGGGCGGCTGGCCTACCTCGACCAGGACCCCCGGACGCGGCCCGAGACGGCGGCCAAGCGGGTGCTCGACCACGTGCTCGCCGGCCGGGGGATCGACGAGCTGACGATCCGGATGGAGAAGCTGCGCCTGGCCTTGGAGGAGGACCCCTCCGAGGCCAACGTGGCCCGCTACTCCCGGGCCCACGACGAGTTCGAGCGGGAGGGCGGCTACGCCGCCGAGGCCGAGGTGCGGCGGATCGTCGCCGGCCTGGGCGTCGGCGCCGGGCGCCTGGAGCAGCCGGTCGCCACCCTGTCCGGGGGCGAGCGGCGCCGGGTGGAGCTGGCCCGCATCCTGTTCGGGGGCAGCGACGTGCTCCTCCTCGACGAGCCCACCAACCACCTCGACACCGACGCCAAGGCCTGGCTCATGGGTTTCCTGCGGGCCTACCGGGGCGCCCTGCTCGTGGTGAGCCACGACATCGGGCTGCTCGACGAGGGCATCACCCGCGTCCTGCACCTCGACGAGGGGACCATGGTCGAGTACCGCGGCACCTACTCGCAGTACCGGGCCGCCCGGGCCGCCGACGAGGTCCGCCTCACCAAGGTGGCCGCCGCCCAGCAGTCCGAGGTGGTGCGGCTGAAGACGCTGGCCGACTCCATGCGGGGCCAGACCGCCCGCCGGGCCCGGGTGGCGAGCAGCCTCGACAAGCGGGTGGAGCGGCTCCGGTCGGTCGCCGTCGAGGGGCCCCGCAAGGAGCAGAGGATCGCCGTCCGCCTCCCCGACCCGCCGCACGCCGGCCGGGTCGTCCTCGAGGTCGACGGGCTGACGAAGGGCTACACGCGCACGCCGGTCTTCGAGGACGTGAGCTTCGCGGTCGAGCGGGGCGAGCGCCTCCTCGTGATGGGCCTCAACGGCGCCGGCAAGACGAGCCTCCTGCGCATCGTGGCCGGTCGGGTCGAGGCCGACGCCGGCACCTGCCGCTTCGGCCTCAACGTGTCGGCCGGCTACTACGCCCAGGAGCACGAGAACGTCGAGGCCGGCCGGGACCTGCTCTCCCAGATGCAGGAGGCGGCCGACATCCCCACCGCCGAGCTCCGGGGCCTGCTCGGCATGTACGGATTGCACGGCGACCAGGCCTTCCAGGACGCCGGCACCCTGTCGGGCGGGGAGAAGACCAAGCTCTCGCTCGCCATGCTGACCGCCGGCCGCCACAACCTGCTCCTGCTCGACGAGCCCACCAACAACCTCGACCCGCCGTCCCGCTCGGCCGTGGCCGCCGCCCTGGCCGGCTGGAAGGGCTCGATGGTGCTCGTGAGCCACGATCCCGACTTCGTGCGGGAGCTCGCCCCCCAGCGGGTGCTGCTCCTGCCCGACGGCACCCTCGACTACTTCAGCGACGACCTGCTCGACCTCGTCGCCATGGCCTAGCAGGGTGCACGCCGTGAGCCCCCGGAGCGCGCCGTGAACGCCCAGGAGCGCCTCCCCGCGGTCGACCCACCCGTCAGGAACGGACCAACCTGGAACGCACCCGCAAGGATCGCGGCGTGAGCGGTGCCGGTCCGACGGGGCGGGTCACCACCAACGCCCGGGTGATCCCGTGCCTCGACGTGCACGACGGCCAGGTGGTGAAGGGCGTGAACTTCGTCGACCTCCAGGAGGCCGGCGACCCGGTGGTGCTCGCCTCCCGCTACGACGAGATGGGCGCCGACGAGATCGTCTTTCTCGACATCACCGCCTCGTCCGACGGCCGCGACACCATGGTCGACGTCGTCCGGCGCACCGCCGACACCGTCTTCATCCCGCTCACGGTCGGCGGGGGCGTGCGGTCGGTCGAGGACGCCCGGCGCCTCCTCCGGGCCGGGGCGGACAAGGTGAGCGTGAACACCGCCGCCATCGAGCGCCCGGCGCTGATCGCGGAGCTGGCCGACACCTTCGGCGCCCAGTGCGTGGTGGTGGCCATCGACGCCCGCCGGAGCCCGATCGGCTTCGAGGTGCACACCCACGGCGGCCGTCGTCCCACCCGACTGGAGGCCGTCACGTGGGCGGCGGTGGCCGAGCGCCTCGGTGCCGGCGAGATCCTCCTCACGTCGATGGACCGCGACGGCACCCGGGCCGGCTTCGACCTCGAGCTCACCCGGGCGGTGGCCGACAACGTCGGCGTCCCGGTGATCGCCAGCGGGGGCGTGGGCACCCTCGAGCACCTGGCCGAGGGCATCCTCGAAGGCGGGGCCGACGCCGTGCTGGCAGCCTCCATCTTCCACTACGGCGAGCACACGGTCGCCGAGGCCAAGGCGGTCATGGCCGCGGCCGGCATCCGCACCCGCCCGGCCCCCGGCTAGCCCGGCAGCGTCCCCCCGACCCCGGCCGGTCCGCCGAAGGCCTGCCTGTCGGGCAGGTTGTTGCACCGTGCGGTGCGGACCTTGAGTCGGGACGCCGGCGCGCCGATGACCAGCCCATGGCTCTGCGCCAGCGCCGACATCAGCTGTCGTGGCACCTGGTCCGGCTGCCGATCTGGTTGATCCTGCTCCTGGGCCTGGTGGCCTCGCTCTGGTACGCCAACACCCGCCGCGACGACGTCATGGAGCGGGCCGAGGTCGGCTTCGACGCCGCGTCGGCGGCGCAGGCCGCCTCCCTGTCGACCGCCCTGCGACGGAACGTGGATCTGGTGGCCAGCGTCAGCGGGTTCGTGGCCGGCAGCGACGACGTGTCGAACGCCGAGCTGGCGTCGTGGTTCCAGGCCATCGGCCCCAGCCGATACGTGGGGCTGACCGCCGTCGGCTACGTGGCGCGGATCCCCCACGACGAGCTCGACGCCATCGTCGCCCGGGCCGGGGCCGACCCGGTGCCGTTGACCTCGAGCGGGCCCTTCGACCTGCTCCCCGCCGGCGAGCGGTCGGAGTACTGCCTGGTCCGGCTCGGCGTCGGCGGGGTCGGCAGCACCCTGCACGACGTGCCCCGGGGCCTCGACCTCTGCGCCCTGCCCGACCTCGGCGATGCCCTCCGGTCCAGCGCCGAGACGGGCTCCATCGTGCAGCTGCCGGCGCTCAACGCGCCGGCCGAGCCGGCCGACGCCGGGGCCACGGCCGACCAGCTCGGCCTCAGCCCCGCCGAGCGGGCCCGGCTCACCGGCATGCAGGTCGACGGCACGAGCATCGTCGTCGCGAGCCCCGTCTACGACGAGGGTCCGCTTCTCACGCCGGCGGACCGGCGGGGTCGCCACCTCGGGTGGGCCATCGTCGCCTACGACGCCCGGGCCATGCTCCTCGCCAGCCTGAGCGGACCGCTGGCGGACTTCGTGAGCCTCTCCAGCCGCCAGCCACCGGCACCGTCCGCTGCCGGTGGGCCTGACGGGGTGGCGGCGCCCGACGGCGCGGACGGGAGTGGCCCGGCCGCCTCGGCCACCCTCGGCGTGCGCCCGACCGGAGCCGCCTTCGTGCAGTCCATCGACTTCGAGGCGGACGGATCGTGGCGGGCTACCTTCGTCACGTCCTCGACCGCGGTCGCCGCCGAGGCCGACCGCCGCTGGGCGATCACCCTCCTCCAGGGCGCCGGCGTCTCCGTCCTCGCCTTCCTGCTCCTCACCGTGATCGTCGGCTCCCGCCAGCGGGCCCTCCGCCTCGTCGACCAGCGCACCGGCGAGCTCCGCCGCCAGGCCCTGCACGACGCGCTGACCGGGCTCCCGAACCGGGCGCTCATCCTCGACCGGGCCGAGCGGCTCCTCGCCTCGTGCCGGCGGGACGGCCGCCGACCGGCGGCTCTCTTCGTCGACCTCGACGGCTTCAAGGCCGCCAACGACACCCTCGGCCACGCCGCCGGCGACCGGCTCCTCCAGGAGGTCGCCACCCGCCTCTCGGGCGTGGTGCGGGAAGGCGACACCGTGGGGCGCATCGGCGGCGACGAGTTCGTGGTGCTCACGGCGGTCGACCCCCTCGGTGCCGGGCCGCAGCTGGTGGCCGACCGGGTGCTGGCCGCGCTGCGGGCCCCGTTCGAGGCCGAGGGTCACGGTCGGGCCGTCACCGTGACCGCGAGCGTCGGCATCGCCTCCGGTGACCGGCTCGCGCCGGAGGACCTGATCCGCGACGCCGACATCGCCCTCTACGAGGCCAAGGCGGCCGGCAAGGACCGGTACGCGGTCTACGACTCCGGCATGCACGACGGGGCCCGGGCGAGGGTCGAGAGCGGGCTCGACCTCCGGGCCGCGCTCGACGCCAGCCAGCTCCGCCTGGTGTTCCAGCCCACCTTCGACCTCCGTGAGGTCGAGGTCACCGGGGTCGAGGCGCTGCTGCGCTGGGACCACCCCGTGCGGGGCGAGATCCAGCCCCTCGACTTCCTGCCCCTCGCCGAGGAGACGGGCCTGATCCTGCCCATCGGCCGGTGGGTCCTGGCCGAGGCCTGCCGGGAGGGCGCGGCCTGGCACGCCGGCGGCCATCGCATCCGCGTCTCGGTGAACGTGTCGGCGCGCCAGCTCGAGCGCGACGACTTCGTCGACGAGGTGCGGACCGCGCTCGAGGAGTCGGGCCTCGAGGCCACCTCCCTCGTCCTCGAGGTCACCGAGTCCACCCTCATGCGGGATGCCGCGGCGACGGCCGAGCGGCTCCGCCGCCTGAAGGCGCTCGGGGTCCTGATCGCCGTCGACGACTTCGGCACGGGCTACTCGTCGCTCAGCTCCCTGAAGCAGTTCCCCGTGGACTCCCTGAAGATCGACCGGTCGTTCATCGCGGGCATCGCCGACGCCCGCGAGTCGAGCGCCCTGATCCACACCCTCGTGCAGCTGGGCAAGGACCTCGGGATCGAGACGCTGGCCGAGGGCATCGAGGAGCAGGACCAGTTCCACCGCCTTCGCGGTGAGCAGTGCGACAGCGGCCAGGGCTTCCTGTTCGCCCGCCCCATCGACGGCTCGGGGGTCACCGCCTTCCTGGAGTCCTGGACGGCGTCGAAGGCATCCACCGGTGTCCTCGACGGCGTCGACGCCCGCCAGGTGGTGCGCTCGGAGATCGCCGTCGGTCGCGACCCTTCCCGAACCGGAGCCGGAACCGGCGCGGCCGCCGGCGCGGCTGCGAAGGCGGCCGGGTACGAGGCCGGCGCGGGCGAGGACGGGGACACGGCCGAGGCCGAGGACGTGGGCTCGCCGGCCTGACGTCGCCCGCCGCCGGCCCGGCGTTCGCCGGTACGGTCGCCCCGTGGCCGAGCCCCAGAAGCACCCCATCAACATGCTGAACGACCGGGTGCTGGTCCAGATCCCCGCGTCGGAGGGCGAGCGCCGCAGCCGGTCGGGGATCCTCATCCCGGCGACGGCCCAGGTCAGCAAGCGGCTGACGTGGGCCGAGGTGGTCGCCACCGGCCCGAACGTCCGCACCATCGAGGCCGGCGACCAGGTGCTGTTCAACCCCGAGGACCGCTTCGAGGTGGAGGTCCAGGGCGACGACTACCTGATCCTCCGAGAGCGCGACATCCACGCCGTCGCCAGCCCCAGGCTCGAGGCTCGCTCCACCGGCCTCTACCTCTGACCCGCCGGCCCCCACCCCTGACCCGCCGGCCCCCGACCCCGCATCCCTCCCAGGCCGGTGCTCCGCGTCTTCCTCGACGTCATCCTGCCGGTCGTCCTCGTGGCCGTGGCCGGTGGCGTCGTCGGCCGCCGGCTGGGGCTGGACGTGGCGCCCTTCTCGGCGGCCGTCTTCAACCTCTTCAATCCCTGCCTCGTCTTCACGCTGATCGCCGGCATCGAGCTGGATGCCGGCGACGTGGGCAGGGTGGTGGCGGTGGGCGTGGCCGTCTTCGCCTCCAACGTGGGGCTGGCTCAGGCCTGGTCCCGCCTGCGGGGCGACGACGCCCGGACGGTGGCCGGCCTGTCCCTGGCCTCGGCGGTGGCCAACCAGGGCAACCTCGGCCTGCCCATCAGCCGCCTGGCCCTCGGCGGGGCCGGCCTCGAGATCGCGGTGGTCACGTTCGTCACCGGCGTCGTGCTCTGGACGACGGCCGGCGTGGCGGCGGCGTCGGTGGGGCGAGGTGGCGGGCTCCGCCAGGTGCTGGTCGCCCCCTTCCGCTATCCCGCCGTCTACGCCGCCCTCGCCGGCACGGTGGTGAACGTCGCCAACGTGCGCCTGCCCGTCCTCGTCGAGGAGTCGGTCGGCACGCTGGCCGACGCGTCGATCCCGTGCATGCTCCTCGTGCTCGGCCTCCAGCTCCACCTGCCGTCCCGCGGCGACCTGGTCGACCCCGTCGTGGCATCGGTCAACCGCCTGCTCGTCGGCCCGCTCCTGGCCGCCCCCTTCGCCGCCCTCATCGGGTTGGACGGCGTGCCCTGGAAGGCCGTCGTGATCGCGGCCGGCATGCCCACCGCGGTGATGGTCACGGTCGTGGCCCAGCAGCTCGACGCCCACCCGGAGCTCGGCGTCCGGTCGGTCATGGTGTCGACGGTGGCGTCGATCGTGACCCTCACCGTGCTCATCGCGCTCGTCACCTGAGGGGGCGGGCGCGGGCACTGACCTCGCCCGTGACGCAGGTGGCCCGGTGTCCAACGGCCGTCGCGGTGGGGATTGGGGCATGATCGGGCCGTGGCGGCGACGACCTACATCAGCGACGAGATGCGCGCCCTCGTCGGCCGGGAGACGGGTCGCCAGACGGCGCCGCCCATCGACCGGTCCGACATCCGGCGCTGGGCCATGGCGGTGTACCACCCGGAGACGCCACCCCGGCTGTTCTGGGACGAGGCCTACGCCGCCACCACCGTCCACGGCGGGATCGTGGCGCCGGAGGAGTTCAACCCCTTCGCCTGGCTCATCGCCGACCCGGAGGCCGACGGCGGCGCGTCACGACGGGGCTCCGAGCCCTCGCCCGAGGGCTACGTGGGCGGGCCGGAGAGCCCGTTCGGCGTGGCGCCGCCACCCGTGCGGTTCCAGCTCAACGGCGGCATCGAGGTCGAGTACTCCGGCGTGCGCATGCGCCCGGGCGACGTGATCACCTCGACCGGCTCGATCGCCGACTTCCACGAGCGGGAGGGCCGGCTCGGGCTCATGCTCTTCTCCGTCACCGAATCGCACTGGCACAACCAACGAGGCGAGCTGGTCAAGATCAGCCGCGGGACCCTGATCAGGTACTGATGACCGACACCACGCCCGTCGACCCGGCGGCCATCGCACCCGGCGACCTCCTCCCGACCATGACCCGGCTCGGCGACTTCCACGCCTGGAACCGGTACGCGGCCGTGAACTACGAGTTCGTGCCGATCCACATGGACGACGAGGCCGGCAGGGCCGCCGGCTACCCGGCTGCCTTCGGCATGGGCAACATCCAGTTCTCCTACCTGCACGACATCATCCGCACCTGGATGGGCGACGGCGGCGGGCGCATCGTGAAGCTGTCGTGCCAGTTCCGGGGCGCCTTCGTGCGGGGCCGCACCGTCACCGCCCACGCGGTGGTGGCCGAGGTCGACCGCAGCGGCGACGAGACGGTGGTCGAGCTCGAGCTCTGGACCGAGGACGACACCGGCGCCCGTCTGGCGCCCGGCAAGGCCACCGTGGCGTTCTCCTCCTGACCCGCCCCGCCCGCCCAAGCATCGCCTTCCGGACGACCGGGCCCGGGGCCGGTCCTCAACCGTCGGTCGAGCGGGCCCCCCGCCAGCCGGCCAGGTAGATCTGCAGCCCGGCCCGGCCGTGGCGCATCATCAGCTCGTGGTTGGCCCTGAACACGGGCCGGGCCACGGGGGCCAGCCGGCGCAGCAGCGCCTTGGTGGCGACCACCTCCTCGTCGAAGACGGCGTCGGTGCCACCGCCGGGCGAGTCGGCGATCGTCCAGCGGGAGTAGCCGTCGAGGTCGCCGACCAGGCGTGCCTGGAGCACCCGCCCGACCGGGTCGCGCCGCTCCTGGGTGCTGGTGAACACCAGGTCGTAGGGGAGGGTGGCCCGGCAGGTCACCCGGTAGGTGTGCTCGCTGAGCCGCTCGGTGGCCCTGACCTCGCGCCACCACGACGGGTAGTCGGGGAGGCGCTCCAGGGCGCCGTAGACGTCGGCCGGGGTGGCGTCGAGGTGCCACACGCTGCGGAACCGGTAGAAGTGGCGATCCACGGCGCCAGCCTCGCGCGGCCGTCCGGCGGGCCCCGGGAACGGGACGGGTCGGCGCCGCGGTCGCCCCTACGATTGCGGGCATGTCCGTGGCCACGCCCATCCCGGTCACCGAGTCCGAGCTCTCGGTGGTCAAGTACGACGCGGCCGGCCTGGTGCCGGCCGTCATCCAGGAGCAGGGCACCGGCGCCGTGCTGATGGTGGGCTGGATGAGCCCGGCGACGGTGCGGGAGACCCTCGAATCGGGGCGGACCGTGTTCTGGAGCCGGTCCCGCCAGGAGGTGTGGCGCAAGGGCGACTCGTCGGGGGACCGGCAGTGGGTCCGCGAGGCGTTCTACGACTGCGACGGCGACACCCTGCTGTTCGTGGTGGAGCAGGAGGGCCGGGGCGCCTGCCACACCGGCGAGCGCTCCTGCTTCTACCGCCCCTTCGGCGCCGCCTCCCCGCCCCCCGGCTGAGGCGGTGGACCAGCCGAGCAGGGAGGCGTTCCGGGCCCTGGCCCGGGCGCACACGGTCGTCCCCGTCTGGCGCGAGCTGCTGGCCGACCTCACCACGCCGGTGGCCGCCTTCCTGCGGATCGTCGGCGACGAGCCGGGCTTCCTGCTGGAGTCGGTCGAGCACGGCGAGCGCTGGGGCCGGTGGTCGTTCGTCGGCCGGCGCCCGGCCGTCACGCTCGTGGCCCGGGACGGTGCCATCGAGGCCGACGCCGCCCTTCCGGAGTCCATCCGGCTCGACCACGGCGTGCTGGCCGCGCTCGACGACGCCCTGGCGTGGTACCGGGCGCCCGACCTGCCCGACCTGCCGCCGCTGCACAGCGGGGTGCTGGGCTTCCTCGGCTACGACGTCGTCCGGGAGGTCGAGCGCCTTCCCGACGTCCCCGAGGACGAGCTCGGCCTCCCCGACGCCGTGCTGTCGGTCATCTCGGAGCTGGCCGCCTACGACCACCTGCGCCAGCGGGTGGTGCTCATCGCCAACGCCTGGTGCTCGCCGGACATGGACGACGACGACCTCGACGCCCAGTACGACGACGCCGTCCGCCGCCTCGACCAGCTGGCCGCCGACGGCGCCCGTCCCGTCGACGAGCCCGCCTTCGAGCCGCCGCGGGGCGACGAGCCGCTGCCGGAGGTCCGCTCGACCATGGGCGGCGGCTCGTACCAGCGGGCCGTCGAGGCCGCCAAGGAGCACATCCTCGCCGGCGACATCTTCCAGGTCGTGCTCTCGCAGCGCTTCGACGTCGAGCTCGACGCCGACCCGTTCGACGTCTACCGGGTGCTCCGCCAGGTGAACCCCAGCCCGTACATGTACTTCCTGCGGCACCCGACCGTGACGCTCGTCGGGTCGTCGCCGGAGCCCATGGTGCAGCTGCTCGACGGCCGGGTGATCTCCCGACCCATCGCCGGCACCCGCCGGCGGGGTGCCACCGACGAGCACGACCGGAAGATGGCGGCCGAGCTCACCGAGCACCCGAAGGAGCGGGCCGAGCACGTGATGCTCGTCGACCTGGCCCGGAACGACGTCGGGCGGGTGGTCGAGTTCGGCAGCGTGTCCGTCGACGAGCTGATGACGCTCGAGCGCTACAGCCACGTCATGCACCTCACGTCCCAGGTCTCCGGGGCGCTCGTCGCCGACCGCTCGCCGGTCGACGTGCTGCGGGCCACGCTGCCCGCCGGCTCGGTGTCGGGCGCGCCGAAGGTGCGGGCCATGGAGATCATCGACGAGCTCGAGCCGTCGAAGCGGGGGCCCTACGCCGGCGTGGT
>JBFWQW010000066.1:0-15372 GCA_050249235.1 Acidimicrobiia bacterium
TTGTCCCGGGTCAGCTCGGCGACCGCGGCCGGCGGGCAGGTGCTGGCGTCGAACCCGCACTCGGGACACGGCCGATCGAGGACCCACGTCCAGCTCTTCGTCTCCGGCACAATCACGCCCGCAGCTTTCTCGCTGAGCACGCGGCCGGCCACCGGGTTCCTGCCGGCCGCGGCAGCCCTCGCCCGGACCGGGCCGCGCCGGATCAGGGTGGTGGGCTCCCTCCGTCGAGCAGCAGGCCCGGGTCAGGGCGGTCCCCGGTCGGGTGGCCCGCCGTCCGGGTCGCCGCCCCGGGTGAGGGTGCGGGGGGCGGGGCTGGTGTGGTGGGTGCCGTCGGGTGCGGTGACCTCGAAGGTGAGGTCGGGGAGGAGCTTGGCGTGCCAGCCGGGTTCGTGGAGGTGGTGGTGGTGCCGGACGCAGAGGAGCACGAGGTTGTCGGGTCGGGTGGTGCCGCCGTGTTCCCACGGCAACAGGTGGTGGCCGTCGCACCAGTGGGCGGGCCGGTCACAGCCGGGGTAGCGGCAGTGCCGGTCGCGGATCACGAGGGCGTTCCAGAGGGGGGCGGGGATGGTCCGGGTGGCCCGGCCGAGGTCGAGGATGGTGCTGTCGGCGCCGAGCACGACCCGGTGCAACGTGCAGTCGCACACCAGCCGTCGCAACGACCGGGCCGGCAGGGCCGGCCCGTCGACCACCTGGGCCGACCGGGGGTGTCCGTCGCGGTCGGTCTCGACGATCACGTTGAGATGCGGCCGGTGCCGGCCACCCCGCTTCGTGTGTTGGTGGTCGAGGAAGTGGCGGCACACGTCGACCAGGGCGTCGGCCCGCCGCTCCGCCGCCGTCCGCCCCGGCTCCCCGGGGACGTCGCGGGTGGCGGCCAGGCGGATGGCGGTGTCGACCACTGCCCCGGCTTCGGCGTCGAGGCTGAACGATGCTTCCCACCGGTTGTCGATGGTCTGGGACAGCTGCAACGACCGCACCGGCTCAACACCGGGATCCGAACCGTCGGCGTCGACCCGGGCCCGCCACGCCTGCAACACCGTGACCGTGTCCGCCAACGTCAACCCGGCCAGCGTCGGGACCAGCCCGGCTTCATGGTCGGCCATCACGTCCACCGCGCCGTCCGGCACCGCCCGCACGACGGCCTGAACCTGCCCCCCCGACAACGAACCGTCGACCGCGGCCGCCGCAACGACCGGGAGGCGGCCCAGGGTGCGGGCGGTGGCCCGCAACCGGGCGGTGTCACGCCGGTCGACCCCGGCCCGGTCCCGCAACCAGCCCACCATCGAGGTGGCCCCGTCGATCTCCCACAGCCCGTCCCGCTCGAACGCCCCCACCGCCAACGCCAGCACGGCATCCAGCCGGTGCCGCAACGCCACCAGCCGGGCCAGCGCCTGCCCGCCGGCCGGCACCGTCAGCCCGTCGACCGCGGCTTCCAGCACCGCCATCCGCTGCTCGAACACCTGTTCGATGCTACCGGCAAGTAGTGACAGCCACAACCCCGAACGCAAAGACACCCAAGCAGCGCAAGGGCTCTTCACGGGATGGAGCGCACCGGCGACGAGATCCGGCACCTCCCCACGCCTAACACGACGCATCGAGATCGATCGCTACAGTGTCGCCATCTTCGACCCAGGAGCTGCCGTGTCATCGAGCCGAGTGTCCGCCACCCGCCGCATCGCCGCCCCCGCCAGCACGTTGTTCGCCATCGTCTCGGACCCTGCCGGTCACGTCCGGATCGACGGGTCGGGGATGCTCGAGGCCGCGCCCGACGCCCGCCCCATCACCGCCGTCGGCGAGACCTTCGACATGGACATGGACCGCGAGCCCCTCGGCGACATCCCCACCATGGGCAAGTACAAGGTCCGGAACACCGTCACCCAGCTGGTCCCCGACCGACTGTTCGAGTGGGGCGTCGGCGGCTTCAACCGTCCGCCCCTCGGGCACCTCTACGGCTGGCAGCTCGAGCCGGTGAGCGACACGGAGACGGACGTCACCAACTACTGCGACTGGACGAACATCCCCGAGTCGATGCGGACGAGGATCACGTGGCCGATCGTGCCGGTCCACATGCTCGAGAGGTCCGTCGAGAAGCTCGAGCAGCTCGCGACCCGGCCGTCGTAGCGAGGGTCAGCCGTCGGCGGGTCAATCGTCGGCGAGCAGGCCGTAGAGGCGCTTGCGGGTGGCCTTCACGATCTCGACGGCCTCCGCCACCGCCTCCGGGCCCCCCAGCTTGAGCACCTCGGTGACCGCCGACTCGAGGCCGAACACCGCCCGCCGGATCTCCGCGATCACCGGCGCCTCTTCCACCATCTGCTCCCACGGGAGGCCGCGCTCCTCGATGCGAGCCTTGGCCTGGCGGCGACCGGCGGCGGTGAGCTCGAAGATCCGGCGGCCGTCGCGCTCCTTCGAGCGGACCAGACCTTCGTCCTCGAGCTGCTGGAGGGCCGGGTAGATCGAGCCGGCGCTGGGGCGCCAGGTCCCGTTGGCCTTGTCCTCGAGGTACTGCATGGCCTCGTAGCCGTGGCCGGGCCGCTCGAGCAGGAAGGCGAGGAGCCCGGTGCGGATGGCGCCGCGGGGGACGCTACCCACGCCCGCCTCCGTCCCCGGTGGCGTCGGCAGTCGCGCTCATGGCCACGGCACGGTACTCGTTGCGGACCCGCGCGACGTGACGCCACCGTCTGGCGACGTATCGCGATGCGACGACCAATGGACGCGGCTGGACAAGGGTCGCCGGCCGCGTCACGGCTCGCGGAGTCACACCGCGTGCGAGCGGGTGCTCGAGCTGGCCGAGCCGATCGGCGCCGCTCTGGCAGCCGCCGGGGCTCGGCTTCCAACCGCCCGGTCGGGCCGGCTGAGCCCTCCGTGCAGTGTGGCCGGCGGGTCGCCCGGGGGCCCTCCCGGGCGTGACGGTGGGCGAACGCGCGTCCCGCCGTTGGCCGAACCGCTCCCGGACCGGCACACTCGGGGGAGCACGACCGCCGCGGTCGGGCGACGAACCCGAGGAGGTGCCCGTGACGGGATGGGTCGGCGACATCGAGAAGACCACCAAGGAAAACACCAACTTCCGGACCGTGATCCACACCGGGACCCACGCCCAGCTGACCGTGATGAGCATCGAGGTCGGCGGCGAGGTGGGCCGGGAGGTGCACGGCCAGCTCGACCAGTTCCTCCGCATCGAGGAGGGCACCGCCCGGGTGGAGTTCGGCCCGACCGAGGACGAGATCACCGAGACCTACGAGGTCGAGGACGACTGGGCGATCATCGTGCCCGCCGGCACCTGGCACAACATCGTCAACACGGGTGACGGCGAGCTCAAGCTCTACTCGATCTACTCGCCGCCCGAGCACCCCGACGGCACCGTGCACCGCACCAAGGCCGACTCGGACGCCGCCGAGCACGACCACTGACCGGGCGACCCGACCGACGCCCGGTGGCCGGCACCCGTCGGGCTCGGTAGAACGGGGCAGCCGGCACGGTGACGCCGCCGGACGCCCGCCAGCCGAACAGGGAGTCGACGACATGACGATGAGCATCGAGGAGATCCGGGACGCCATCCAGGCCGCCAACGACCTGAACTTCAGCGGGCCCCACGACGGCATCGTGCCGTTCCTCGCCGAGAGGGTGGAGACGATCCACGAGCCTCGGTTCCCGAACGACAAGGTGACCGACGGGGCCACCCTGGCCGCCTTCCTCCCCATCGAGCGGGAGGTGATGGACGCGGCGATGCCCGACCGCCGCCTCGACGTCACGTTCACGGTGGAGGGCGGCGACACCATCGTCATGAAGGGGACGTTGAGCGGGACCCTCGTCCACGACGGGAGCCGGCTCGAGAAGCCCGTCCACGTGGCGTGGACCGTGGTCGACGGCAAGATCGTGCGCTTCCTCGTCTACGCCGGCAGCGACGCCAGCGCCGACGGCTACCGCCGCCAGGGCGAGGCGTTCAACTCGCCCACGGTCAAGCCGATCTACGACCGCATGATCGCCGCCATGCAGGGAGACGCCGCCGGCTGAGCCTCACCGCGGGACCGAACCCCGGTATCGAGCCGCAGGATCGAGCCGCAGGATCGAACCCCGGCCCGGGGGGCGGTCGACCGGGTCGGCCACCCCCGCCGGGCCGGCGGGCGATCGCTACTTCTTCTTCTTCTTGCTCTTCTTCTTCTTGGCCATGTCGTCACCTCCCCCGGCACTCGTCGACGCCGCGATCGCCCGCCCGAGGGCGAGGGTCACCGGATCGTCGGTGGCGACCAGGAACTTCGTCCGCCCGACGACGCGGGCGCCCACGAGGCCGGCCCGCTGGAGGCGCCGGACCTCCTTCGTCACCGTCGGGTAGGGCGTGGCCGTCTCGGCGGCGAGCTCGTCGGCCGTCCACTCCCGGTGCTCGAGCAGGACCAGCCGGAGCAGGTCGGCCACGAGCGGCGAGCGCAGCACGGGGTCGATGTCGGCCACGTCGTGAGTATCGCTCGATCATGGAGCGATATCAATCTTCCGGGGAGCGATGCCGGGCGATGCGGGCGGTGCTCAGCGCAGCTTCGACGCCACGGTGTGGGCCGCGCGCAGGGCGGCGCCGTCGGTGGCCGACGACCAGTGGGCCGGCACGACGGGAGCGGCCCGGGCCTCGTCGACGAGGTCGAGCACGACCCGGGTGCGGTCGACACCTGCCGCGGCCCAGAGGTAGAGCGCCAGCGACCCCGGGATGGCGTTCACCTCGCAGAGCGCGAGGCGGTCAGCGCCGTCGTGGAGGAAGTCGATGCGGGGCGTGCCCGTGAGCCCCATCGCGGCGGCGAGGGCGAGCCCGGCGCCGTGCATGCGATCGGCCACGCCGTCGGGCAGCGGGGCCGGCAGCTCCCGGCGGGCCGACTCCATGCCGTCCGAGCCGGCGAGGTACTTCTCGGCGTAGCCGTAGACCGCGCCGGCGGTGAGCGGTCGCTCGATCGCCGAGCACTGCGGCTCGGGATGGGTGCGCACCGCCATGTTGAGATCGGACCAGCCCACCAGCTGGGGCTGGAGCACGGCGCCGCCCCGGGCGATGCCGGTGCGGGCCAGGGCGAGCGCGGTGTCCACGTCCTCGACGCCGACCTCCACGCCGACGGACGACCCGCCGAAGCGGGGCTTCACCACCCACGGCGGCGGAAGCTCGAGACCCTCGAGGCGACCGGTGACGGCGACCGTCGGGATCGCCTCGATGCCGTAGCGCCCGAGCCCGGCGAGGGACACAAGGCCGGCGGTGGCCAGCTTGTCCATGGCCCACGCCGATGCCTCCGGGCCCGGCCCGGTGACGCGGAGGCCGGCCAGGCCGAGCAGCCCGGCCAGGGTGCCGTCCTCACCCGGGCCGCCGTGGCAGCAGTTGACGACCACGTCGAGGTCGAGGGCGACGTCCTTCATCCGGCGCCGCTCGGTGAAGCCCTCGGGTACCCGGAGCGCCACGGCCGACGCCCCGGGCACCTCGGTCCCGGTGAAGTCACTGCCCTCGAGGTCGGGCGGCACCCGGACCCAGGCCCCGCTCCGGGTCCAGTACAGGCAGACGACGTCCCGGCCGGCCGACGCGAGCAGGCGGGCCGCCTGCAGGCCGGTGAGGATGCTGATGTCGTGCTCGGGCGAGAGCCCGCCGAACACCACGCCGATCGAGGTCATCGCAAGCTCCAGGGTCGTGGGGGTCTGGCCGGGGGTGACGGACGGCGGCGAGCCCTTGCGGCCCGCCGTCGGCCGTCGCAAGCGTCGGGGACGGGCCCGTCAGGGATGCACGCGTCAGGGATAGTGGTCGGGAAGGTCGTTCTCCCACAAAACCCCGTCGCCCCGGCCGAGCTGGTCCCGCACCCACCGCCGGGCCGCCTCGCGGTCCCGCACCGTGACCGCGCCGGGATGCCCCGCCAGCAGGGCCCGGCGGTTCGTCCAGCCCACGACCACCAGCTCGGCGCCGCTGGCGGCCACCTCGGCCGCGAACCGCTGGTTGGCCTCGTCCTGGAGCGGGCCCAGCTCGACCATCCCGGGGGTGACGACCACCCGCCGCCCCTCCCCCACCCGCCGGCCGAGGGTGGCGAGGGCAGCGGCCGACCCGGCCGGGTTCGAGTTGAACGTGTCGTCCACGATCGTCAGGCCGTCGGCGGTGGTGGTGGTCGCCGACCGGCTGGCCGTGGGGCCGAGCCGGGGCAGGGCGGCGACGAGGGACCGCCGGTCGACGCCGAGCGCCGACGCCACCGCCACCGCGCAGGCGACGTTGCCCGGGTGCAGCTCACCGCGGGGCAGCACCGCCAGCACCTCGCCCCGCACCCGGACCGTGAGGGCGGCGCCCTCGGCACCCTCGGCGCCCTGGGCACCTCCCGTTGCCAGATCGTCCTCGGACACCAGCACGTCGAGCCCGCCCGCCGAGGGGTCGCTCCCCACCCGCCAGAGCTCGGTGGCACTCCCGGCCGCGACCCGGTCGGCGAGGTCGCGGAGGAGGGGCGAATCGACGCAGAGCACCGCCACCCGGGCGCCGTCCAGGATCTCGGCCTTGGCCTCGACGATGGCCTCCAGGGTCCGCATCCGCTCGAGGTGGACCGGGCCGATGGCGGTGATCACGGCGACCTCAGGCCGCAGCCACTCGACGAGCGCCCGGATCTCGCCGGGCCCGTAGGTGCCCATCTCGGCCACGAAGACCTCGGTGCCCGGGCTCAGCTGCTCGTTGACGGCCCGGGACAGGCCGGCCTGGTTGTTCCAGCTGGCCGGGCTGGCCAGCGTGTCGAAGGTCGTGCCGACCAGGTCCCGCACGTGGTTCTTGACCGTCGTCTTCCCGTACGAGCCCGTGACCGCCACGACGCGGGGCCGGCTCCTGGCCAGCTTCTCGTCGGCGGCCCGCCGGAACCGGGCCGCCACCCCGCGCTCGAGCGGACGGTTGAGCCAGGCCGCCCCGTCGACGGCGAGGCCGAGGACCACCGGCGCCAGCGCGGCCGCCGGGCCGGCCCCCGCCAGCCTGCCGACGGCCGCCACGACCGCCGCCCCGGCCACGGCCGCCACGGCCAGCTGCTGGAGGGCCCGCCGGGTGGGCCGCAGTCGAGGCGAGCCGACCGGCGACAGGCCCAGCGGGAAGAGCCCGCCGAGCACGGCTGCGCCGGCGCCGAGCGAGGCCGACGTGGGACCGCCGTCGCCGGTGGTGGCGATGCTCCCGGCCACCAGCGCCAGCCACGCCAGGCCGAGGACCGGGTTGGGCGGCCGGCGCCGCAGCCAGCGACCGGCGGTCACCGCGACGGATCCCGGCAGGTAGTGCTCGCGCTGCGACACCCGCTGCCAGCGGAGGAGCGAGGTGACTGCGGCCAGGACCGCGACCACGACGGCGAGGGCGCTCACGGCCCGATCCCGCAGAGGGCGTCGAGGGCCCGGCGGAGGGGCTCGGGGCGCTCCCGGTGCACGTCGTGGCCGACCCCGTCGAGGACGAGCAGGTCGTGAGGGACCTGGAGGAGCCCGGCCGCCCGGCGGGCCACCTCGACCGGGGCAGCCGTGTCGAGCGCACCCCACACCAGCCGGACCGGGCACCGCAGGGCGGCCAGCTCCGCTTCGTAGCTCTCGCCGACGAGGCGCACCAGGGTGTCGCGCATCACGCCCCGCGCCGCCCGGTAGTCGGCCGAGCCGTGCCGCTGGCGGGCCCGCTCCATCGTCACGTCGGGGACCAGGCCGAGGCGGTGGAGGGCCCTGACGGCGCGGAAGGCGGGCGCGGCGCGACCGCCCGTGCCCCGCAGGAGCGGCACACCGGTGAGCAGCAGTCCCGCCACCCGGTCGTCGCCGGCGGCCAGGGCGACGGCGACCCGCCCGCCGAAGCTGTGGCCGACGAGCACCACCGACCCGGCACCGGCGCCGAGACCGGGACCGAGGAGGTCGGTGACGGCATCGCCGACGACCGCGGCGTAGTCGGCGGCACCCCACGGCTCCGGCGGCGCCGGGGAGGTGCCGAAGCCGGGCAGATCGAGGGCGGCGACGGCGAGGGGAAGCCCGTCGACCACCGGCAGCAGGTCGCGCCGGTCGCGACCCCACCCGTGGAGGAGCACGACGAGGGGACCGCCCGACCCGACGACGTCGGCGAACACCCGACCGCCGACCAGGCTCCGGAGCGTCACGAGCCGGCCGCCGGGGCTCGCCGCTCGACCCCGCGCGGTGTGGCATCGCGAGACCCCATCTCGGGCCGGATCTTACGGAGCTGCCGGCACGCGTCGGGACCCCGGTCGCGGGGCCCGGGCCGAGCGGACCGCCCGGACCCGACGGCGATCAGGCCTGCCTGGAGACCGTGTAGGTGCCGCCCGCGTCGCAGGCCACCGCCACCCGGTCGGGGAAGACGAGGACGCCCTGGGGCCGCCCGGTGGCGTTGAGGTAGCGGCGGACCCACAGCCCGCCCGGCTCCGGGAACCACTCGTCGACCCACCACCCCCGGGGATGACGCTGGTCGAGCGACCACATCGGCCCGTCGAAGGGGGCGTGGTTGACGCTGGCGACGGTGAACTCCCGGGGGTTTCCGGGCACCTCGCTCACGATCAGGTAGGGGTCGCGCCCGTCGGCGCCCGGGGGCTGCCACAGGATCGGGGCCGTGAACTGGCGCATCTCGTCCTCCACGAACTCGTGGGGCCACGCCGGCGGGCGGGGCCCGTAGTCGACGCCGGCAAGGAGCCCGGCAAAGCGGAAGCGGCCGGTGGCGGCCCACGTCCCGACCCCCCACCTCGAGCCCCTGGCCTCGATGGTGGTGCCGTCGCCGAGGCTCCACGCCACGTGGGTGATGGCCTCCCGGCCCACCCCCTGGCCCGATCCGCTGAACAGCAGGGCGCCCCGGGCCCGCAACCCCTCCTCGACCGGGAGCACGATGCCCCGCTCGGTGGTGTCCCTCCACTGGAAGTAGGCCCCGTCGGGCACCGTCGGGTCGATCCCGGCCCGGAGGCAGGACCACTGGACGAGCTCCGAGCAGTCGAAGGTGGTCGGGTCGGGGTCGAGCGGGCTCGTCTCGCTGCCGAACACGTAGCGGTCGCCCCGCTGGGCGATCGCCTGCACGAGCACGTCTTCGATGTGGACCATGGACCAACCCTCGGGAACGTGCCGGTCTGACCGCGCATCGTGGTGGAACCGAGCTCCTCCCACACGAGGCGCGCGTGGAGCACCTCGGATGGTAGGCGAACCGAGGCCCCGACGGCGACGGGCACCGTGGGCGGCGTGAGGGCCGGGTCGGCATGCTGCGATGCTTCGGCGATGCAGACCCCGCTCCCCACCCGCCCGCTCGGCCGCACCGGCATGGACATCACGCGGGTCGGCTTCGGCGCCTGGGCCGTCGGTGGCGAGTGGGCCTTCGGCTGGGGACCCCAGGACGACGCCCGGTCGGTCACCGCCATCCGCCACGCCGTCGAGTCGGGCATCAACTGGATCGACACCGCCCCGGCCTACGGGCTCGGCCACTCGGAGGAGGTGGTGGCCGCCGCCCTGGCCGGCCTGCCGGAGGCCGACCGCCCCTACGTGTTCACCAAGGCCGGCCTGGTCTGGTCCGAATCGCAGGCCGACCCGCGGCCGGCCCGGGTGGGCGCGCCGGCCAGCATCCGCCGGGAGGTCGAGGCGTCGCTGCGCCGGCTCCGGACCGAGCGGCTCGACCTCTTCCAGATGCACTGGCCGGCCGAGGACGGCACGCCCCTCGACGACTACTGGGGCACCTTCGCCGAGCTCCGCGACGAAGGCAAGGTCCGGGCCATCGGGCTGTCGAACCACGACGTGGCCCAGCTGGAGGCGGCCGAGCGGCTGGCTCACGTCGACTCCCTCCAGCCACCCCTCAGCGCCATCAACCGCCGCGCCGCGGGCGACGTGGTGCCGTGGTGCGCCGCCCACGAGACCGGTGTGGTCGTCTACAGCCCCATGGCGTCCGGCCTACTGAGCGGCTCCTGGACCGCCGAGCGTTCGGCCGCGCTCGACCCGGGCGACTGGCGGAAGGGCAACCCGACCTTCGAGGGCGACCGGCTGGCCGCCGCCCTGGCCCTCGCCGACGGCCTGCGCCCCGTGGCCGAGCGCCACCAGGTGTCGGTCGGGGCGGTGGCCATCGCCTGGACGCTGGCCTTCCCCGGCGTCACGGGCGCCATCGTGGGGGCCCGGGGGCCCGAGCAGATCGACGGCTGGCTGGCGGCCGCCTCCCTCGAGCTGGACGCCACCGACCTGACCGCCGCCGCCGAGGCCATCACCGCCAGCGGCGCCGGGAGCGGACCGGCCCGGCCCTGACCGGCCCTGCAGCCAACCCGACCCTGACCGGCCCTGCATCCGGGGTGGTCGGTGGTGGGGCCCGCCGACCCTGTCACCCCCTGACCGGTTGGCCCTACGCTCTGGGCCGGCCCGGGGGGACGTGAAGCCGTCCGACCGCAGCGCCCACAGCAGCACCGATTCCCGCGCAAACCGCCCGAAGGCCCGGCACGGGCCACCCGACCGAGGAGCACACGTGGCCGACACGACCCGAACCGCGGAGGCGCAGGCATGGCCGGCGCAGCCCGAGCTCACCGCGGCCGACGACGGCTGGCACGACCACTCACCGCACTGGTGGGAGACGGAGACCGCTTGGTTCACGTTCAACGTGCCCGAGCGGGCCATGTGCGGCTCCCTCTACGTGAAGGCCCGGTCCGTGCAGGAGACCTGCGACGGCGGCGCCTGGCTGTGGGACGACTCGTCGGCGGACACGCTCTACGACGAGCAGCCGGAGGGGCTCCCCTTCCCGAACCGGGGCGGCGACCTCCGGCATCTCACCGCGCCGAACGGCGTGACGATCGAGATGCTCGAGCCGCTCATGAAGTACCGCACCACCTACCGCGATCCCGGCCGGTTCGAGGCCGACCTCGTGCACGAGGGGATCATCCCGCCCCACTCCCACCCGATCGGCGCCTGGCCCTACTGGAACTCGCGCCACTTCGACCAGCCGATGCACACGACGGGCACGATCGTCGTCGCCGGCGAGACCATCCCCGTCGACTGCTACTCGATCAGGGACCGCTCCTGGGGCCCTCGCCCCGAGGGCCCGACGCCGCCCGACAAGAAGCTCGAGCGGGGCTCGTGGACCTTCAACGAGCGCCCACCCCGAGCCGCCCTCCCCTACTCGGTCGGCTACATGTACGCCGCCCAGGACGCGCAGCAGGCCTGGCTGGTCGGCACCAGCCCGCTCGTCGACGCGGACGGCACGCTCTCGGACGACCTCGACGCCGGTGCGGGCTACCTCGTGCGGGACGGCGTCTACGCCCCTCTCGTTCGCGGCTACCGCGAGACCGTCATCGACCCCGAGCACAAGTGGGTCACCAACGTCCACATCGAGGCGGTCGACGCCCTCGGCCGGCGGCTGACCTCCGACGGCGAGCTGCTCTCCCGCTGGGGCAGCCGGCCGGGCGGGTGCGCGCTGTTCCGCTGGACGTGGGATGGCGGGTGCGTCGGCTACGGCGAGGACGAGTCGGGCGCCCCCCTCGAGTGGATGGAGGCGCTGAGCGGCACCACCTTCCCGCCGCTCGACTGACCGCGGGCGGGTCGACCCTCGCCGGGCCCCCCGGACCCGAGGGTCGTCCTCTACCCTGACCCTCGGGGCGCAGGGACGACGAGGAGCGATGGCGCAGAAGGACGACCCCGGACCGACGGACGGTTCCGCTCGCGGATCGGCCGAGTCGGCGGGGAGCAAGGCCCGCCAGGTGGCCGACGAGATCCGCGCCCGGATCGGGAGCGGCCGGCTCAAGCCCGGCGACTCGCTGCCGCCCGAGTCGACCCTCATGGGCACCCACGGTGTCTCCCAGCCCACCATGCGGGCCGCGTTGCGGATCCTCGAGTCGGAGGGACTGGTGCGGATCAAGCGGGGCGCCGGGGGCGGCCCGCGCGTCCAGGAGCTCGACGTCGACGTCCTTGCCAAGCAGGCCGGCCTCTACCTGCAGGTGGCCGGCGCCGATCTCGCCGACCTGCTCGAGTCGCTGGTGCTGCTCCAACCAGGCGCCGTCGCGCTCGCCGCCGAGCGCCGGACGAAGAAGCAGCTCACCGCGCTCCGCCGCTGCGCCAGCCGGGCGCAGGCGTCGACGACCATGAGCGAGTTCAGCGACGCCGCCGCCGACTTCGTGGTGCTGCTGCTCGAGGCGTCGGGCAACAAGTCGCTGAAGCTCTGGGCGCTCATGACCGGCAGCCTGATCCGCCAGGGGATCCACCGGCGCCTCGACGACCGCCCCGTGGGTGAGGCCATGGTCTGGAATGCCGACCGGTTCGGCGAGATCGTCGACCTGCTCGAAGCTGGCGAGGGGCAGGCCGCGGCCGCTCTCTGGCACGCGCAGATGCTCATGACCACGGCTCCGGTCGACCCGAACACCCGCCTCAAGTGGGTGTCGGGCGAACCCGTGCCCGAGGCGGCGCCCCGCCGGGCGCCGGCCCGTCCCCGGGCGCGCTGAACCCGGATCGGGTCCGACCCCGTCGCCGCCTCAGGTCGGCCAGACGAGCGTGAGGTCCTTCACTGACCGCAGGCCGGGCGGGTAGACGAGCTCCTCGTGGCCCGGCTTGATCGAGTACTCGGGGATGCGACGGTGCCACTCCCGCAGCGTGATGCGCAGCTCCCGCCGGGCCAGGTGCGATCCCAGGCAGCGGTGGACCCCGCCACCGAAGGCGATGTGCCGGTTGACCTCGCGGTCGAAGCGGACCTCGAAGCCGTCGGGGAACTCGGCCGGGTCGACGTTGGCGGCGCCGTAGCTCACCAGCATCGCCGTGCCGGCGGTGATCAGCTCCCCGTTCGGGAGCTCCGTGTCCTGGACGGCGATGCGGGGCACGCCGCTCGGCACGGGCGACTCCCACCTGAGCAGCTCCTCGACCGCGCTCGGGATGATCGAGGGGTCGGCGGCGATCTCGCGGCGGTGCCCCGGGTGGTTGGCGAGGAAGGCGTAGAAGCAGGTGAGCGAGTCGCTCACCGTGTCGAGGCCGGCGATCAGGAACAGGAAGCAGATGTCGAGGATGTCCTCCCGCGACAGCCGCTCGCCGTCGACCTCCGATCGGATGAGGTGGGTGAGGATGTCCTCGGTGGGCACCCGCTCCCGCTCGTCGAGGAAGGCGCCGAAGTAGTCGTAGATCTCCAGCCCGGTCGCTCGCTGGATCGCCATGCGCTTCTCGAAGTCGAGCGCCGCGTCCGGATCGGTGCGGTCGGGGCGCAGGATGCCGTCGCGCAGCCGGAGGAAGGTGTCGAGCTCGTCCCACGGCAGACCCATCAGGCCGAGGAACACCGCCGAGGGGAAGAGCTCGGCGAACTGCTCGGTGAAGTTGCACTCGCCGTCGGCGACGAACGCGTCGATGAAGTGGTTGGCCCTGGCGGTGACGTCGTCCTCGATCGCGTCCATCCGCTTCGGGGAGAAGAGCGGATCGAGGAGCTTGCGGTACTTCGAGTGCATCGGCGGGTCGACGTTGAGCGGGATGAGCGGCCGGATGTTGCCGAGGTCGAGCCCACCCGCCGACGAGAAGAGCTCGTGGTGGCGCAGCACGTGGTCGGTGAGCTCCCGGCTCGACGTCATGACCATGCCGTCGACGGGGCGCAGCCAGCCGCCCTGCTCGATGAGCTGCTTGTAGCGGGGCTGGGGGGTTGCCAGGTCGAACAGGTCCTGCAGCCCACCCTGCGCGTAGGCCGCCGCGCCGTCGACGATGTCGTCCATGCCCCTGCTCCCCCTCCGAAGAATTCGGTAGCGAGAACCTTAGGTGCTCGTCGGGCAGCGAGCGGGCTGTCTCTAGCGGGGCCGGAACACCGGCACCGTGAAGTCGCCCCCGGGCAGCTCGACGAGCTCCACCCGGACGGCCTGACCGACGGCCACATGGTCGGGGTCGATCCCGACCAGGCGGGCCGGCAGCCGCAGGCCCGCCTGCTCGTCGAGCTCCACGAGGGCCACGACGTAGGGGAGGTCGTCGAGGTAGCCGGGTACCGACGGCTGGCGAACGACGATGAAGCTGTACACCGATCCCGTGCCGGCGACGTCCTCGAAGGTGGTCGGCCCCTCGCAGCGGCGGCAGCGCTCGAGCGGGGGCTGGTGCCACAGGCCGCAGGCCCGGCAGCGGCACAGGGCGAGGCGACCCTCGGCGGTCGCCCGCCAGAACCCCTCGCTGTCGACGTCGGGCGCCGGCTGGGGCGGGAGGGACGACAGGTCGGTCACGCCGGTGCCGTGGCGTAGACGAGGGCGCCGCCGAACGGCCCGGCCCCGGCCGTGACCAGGGCCGTCTCGGCCCCCTCCACCTGGCGCTCGCCGGCATCGCCCCGGAGCTGGAGCACGGCCTCGTAGTGGTGGTTGAGGCCGTGGAGGTAGCCCTCCGAGAGGAGGCCGCCGTGGGGGTTCACCACCACGTCCCCGCCGTAGGTGGCTCGACCGTCCCGGAAGAAGTCGCCGACCTCGCCCTTCTCGCAGAAGCCGAAGTCCTCCATGGTGGCCATCACCGTGTAGGTGAAGCAGTCGTACATGAGGGCCAGGTCCATGTCCCCGGGCCCGAGCCCCACCTTCCGCCAGAGCCGGGGAGCGGCGTCCCTCGAGTACATGCAGGCCAGGTCGTCCCAGCCGCTCACCGAGCCGCCGTGCCCGTTGGCGTCGGCCACCGCCAGGGGGTGCACGGGCGGGTGCCGGAGGTCGGCGGCCCGCTCGGCGGACGTCACGACGAGGGCGACGGCGCCGTCGACCTCGTAGCAGCAGTCGTAGACCCGGAACGGCTCGTTCACCCACCGGCCCTCGAGGTAGTCGTCGAGGGTGATCGGGTCGCGGGCGATGGCGTGCGGGTTCGTCGAGGCGTGGAGCCGCTCCTGGACGGCGATGGCACCGAGGTCCTCCGAGGTCGAGCCGTAGACGGCCTGGTGCCGGCGGCACCACATGGCGAACCACTGCGGCGGCACGAGGTAGCCGTGGGGCGCGGCGAACTGACCCTCACCGGCGGCGTGGATCACGCCGGTGGCCTTGCCGTACCGGGTGCCCGACCCGAGCACCCGGTAGACCACGACCACGTCGGCCTGGTCGGTGACGACCGCCGCCGCCGCGCCGGCCACCACCGAGGCGACGGCGTTGCCACCGCCCGAGACGCTGGCGCTCCACCCGAGGTCGTCGATGCCGATGGCGTGGGCGACCTGCATAGGGCCGGCCGAGTCGCCGGTCGAGTAGCAGGTGAACCCGTCCACGTCGGCGGGCGTGAGCCCGGCGTCGGCCAGCGCGGCACGCGACGCCTCGGCCGCCATGGCCAGGGTGGTGCGGCCCGACCGGCGCACGAACGCCGTCCGGCCGATCCCCACCACGGCCGCCCCGCTCAAGCTCGAACCCGTCCCGGCCATCGCCACCCCCGTCCCCGCCGGACGGTCGCCCGACCCGGCCCGCCGATGGTACGCCGCCACCCCTCGGCGCCGCCCGGCGTGGGGCACCGCCGTGGGGCGCC
>JBFWQW010000067.1:0-15355 GCA_050249235.1 Acidimicrobiia bacterium
CCGCTGGTAGATGATCTCGTCATGGGTCACGGTGATGGACTCCTCGTGCTCTGTGGAAGGAACACAAGGTCCATCACCGGGCCCACCCTTCGGGTGGACCTGGAACCTCAACCTACGGACAGGAAGGGCTAGGGCAGCTAGAGGAGCTCGAGCACCCGCTCCGAAGGCCGGGCGATGAGCGCCTTGCCGTCCCGGATCACGATGGGCCGCTGCATCAGCACGGGGTGCTCGAGCAGGAGCTCGACCACCTGCTCCCGCGTCTGGTAATCGGCGGCGTCGAGGCCCAGCTCGGCGAAGCGCTTGTCCTTGCGGACGAGGTCGGCCGGTGGGTCGACGAGGATGTCGAGGATCCGGTCGAAGTCCTCCCGGGCCAGCGGGGCCTCCAGGTAGCGGATGACCTCCGCGTCGACGGCCCGCTCGCCCAGGATCTCGAGTGCCCCCCGGGACTTGCTGCACGAGGGGTTGTGGTACACGGTCACGTCGCTCACGCCCGGCAGCGTAGGCGGCCCCCCACCGGGCCCGCGGCGGCCGGGCCGCGCCATTGGGCTGCTCGGCCTGCGGGGCTGCTCGGCCTGCCGAACTGCCGGGCCCCTCAGCTGGTTGGCTACTGGGCCTGCTGCTGCTGGGCCTGGAGGTCGGCCATGGTCGACCGGCGCATCTCGACGGCGACCTGGGGGTGCCCGCCGGGCTTGCCGGCATAGGTGCCCCGCAGCGGCGGCACGTCGTCGTAGTCGCGGCCGTGGCCGATCTTGACGTGGCGCAGGCCCACCTCCTGCTGGTTGGTGGGGTCGAGGGCCAACCAGCCGTGGCCGGGGATGGCCGCCTCGAACCAGGCGTGGGTCTGGACCGCCACCACGTCGGTCCCACTGTCGGCACCGACCGCGTCGTTGGCGGTGAAGAGGTAGCCCGACACGTACCGGGCCGGGATGCCGGCCGCCCGGCAGATGGCGATGGCGAGGTGGGCGTAGTCCTGGCACACGCCCTCGCCCCGGTCGAGCACCTCGTCGACGCCGACGCCGACGTAGGTGCTGCCCCGGGTGTAGCGCACCAGGCTGTGCACCCGGCGGTGGATCCCGAGCACCACGCTGACGAGATCGGGCCCGAACAGCTCGACCTGCGAGGTCGCCTCGGCGGTGACCCGCCCGTTCCAGTCGACATGGCGGGTCCGCTCGAGGTACTCGAGGTGCTCGGCCGCGAACGGCTCGTCCCGCAAGCGCTCGAGCCGGGGCGACGCGGTGAGCAGCGGCGACGAGCGGGTCTCGACCGTCGCCTCGGCGATCACCTCGAGCAGCACGTGCGGCTCCCGGATGCCGAAGGTGTCGACGCGCGAGCCCCAGTAGTCCTCGAACGAGAACACCTTGGCGGACGGCGAGGTGACGACCCGGTAGGTGAGCAGCGACTGGTGGTCGTCGGTGGCCGGGCAGGCCCGGAGCTCGTTCTGGCTCTCGCGGACCAGCTCGCCGTACTCGAAGCAGCAGCTGTAGCGGATGTCGAGGCGCATGGTCAGACCGCCGTGTGGAGGGACTGGAGGGAGGCGAACTCCTCGGCGTTGCGGAAGAACTGGATGCCGACCAGCTCGGAGACGCGGCGCACGCCCTCGGAGACGTCGTCGAGGAAGTCGTCGAGCCGGCCGGCCATCAGCTCGACCACCTCGACGAACTCCAGGTCGGCCCGCAGTCGCCCGAGCGCCCGCTCGGACCGCGTGAGGCGGCCGGGCACGCCCAGCTCGGCCAGCATCTCCTCGGCTGACCGCAGGCAGTAGATGACCGACCGGGGGAACGTCGGCGAGAGGAGGAGGAACTCCACCACGTGCACGGGCGTCATCGACGCGGAGTGGGCCTTGCGGAAGGCCTCGAGCGCCGAGGCCGACTTGAGGAGCTGCAGGGCGTGGTGGAAGTTCAGCTCGTCGGGGCCGCGGCTGTAGCGGGCCAGGCGCACGTTGAGCAGGCGGCAGGTCATCTCGGCCCGCTCGAGCATCCAGCCGAGCATGAGGAAGCGCCAGCCGTCGTCGTGGGCCATGGTCTCGTCGGCGGTCCCGGCCACGGCCTGGCAGCGGCGCTTCACGAGGCCGTAGAGCTCGGAGGGTTGCTCGGCCAGGTCGTCGTGGAGGTCGCGGGCCAGCAGCTCGAGCCGGAACGTGTTGAGCGACTCCCACAGCTCCGTGGAGATCAGCTCCCTGACGGTGCGGGCGTTCTCGCGGGCCCGCTCGACGCTCGGCACGATGGCGCCGGGGTTGGATGCGTCGAGCACCAGGTACTCGCTCACCGCCGCCGCCGACACGATCTCGTGGTGCTTCTGGAAGTCGACCCGCAGGTGCAGGACGTCGAGCAGGTCGAGCCAGGCCCGGCGCGACTCGGCCGCGGGCGACTCGAGCAGCCCGTGGTAGGTGACGTCGAGCATGCGGGCCGTGTCGCTGGCCCGCTCGACGTAGCGACCGGTCCAGAAGAGGCTCTCGGCGTGTCGGGACAGCATCAGGCCTCCTCCGACGAGCGGATGGCGCCCCGGACCTCGACGTCGAACCCGGGGCGGCGGTCACCGTCGGGCGCGACGGTGCCGGGCGGCCCGTCGAGCCCGTTCGCCTCGAGCAGCTCGGTGTCGAGCGCCTCCTCCTCGAGGGCGGCGATCGTCAGGTCGATGTCGTCGGCGAGGGCACCGTCGTTCTTGTCGTCGGCGGCCCGGAGCACCCAGGTGTCCTTCGATCCCCCGCCCTGGCTCGAGTTCACGACCAGCGAGCCCCGCCGGAGCGCCACCCGGGTGAGGCCCCCGGGGATCACCTCGACCGACTCGCCGGTGATGACGAAGGGGCGGAAGTCGATGTGGCGGCCCTCGAGGTGATCCTCGACGAGCGTCGGGTGCCGGGACAACGAGACGATCTCCTGGGCGATGTAGTTGCGGGGGTTGGCCTCGACCGCGACGCAGATCTCCGCCAGCTGCTCGTCGGTGGCGCTGGGGCCGATGCACATGCCGTAGCCACCCGACTCCGCCACCGGCTTGATGACCAGCTGGTCGACCCGGTCGAGGCAGACCTTGCGCTGGTCGGCGTCCCAGAGCAGGTAGGTATCGCAGTTCGGGAGGATGGGCTCCTCCCCGAGGTAGTAGCGGACGAGGTCGGGAACGTAGGCGTAGACCGCCTTGTCGTCGGCCACCCCGTTGCCCACCGCGTTGGCGAGCGTGACGTTGCCGGCCCGGGCCGCGGCCAGGAGGCCGGGCACGCCGAGCATCGAGTCGCGGCGGAACACGACGGGGTCGATGAAGGCGTCGTCGATGCGGCGGTAGACGACGTCGACCCGCTCGAGCCCCCGGGTCGTGCGCATGTAGAGGATGTGGTCGTCGACCACGAGATCGCGGCCCTCGACCAGCTCGACGCCCATCTGGCGGGCGAGGAAGGCGTGCTCGAAGTAGGCGCTGTTGTGCACGCCGGGCGTGAGCACGACGACGGTGGGGTCGCCCGAGGCGGCCGGGGCCACGTTGCGCAGGGCGGCCAGGAGCGAGACGCCGTAGTGGTCCACGGGGCGGACCCGCAGGCTGCCGAAGACGTTCGGCAGCACCCGGGTCATGGCCGCCCGGTTCTCGAGCACGTAGGAGATGCCGCTCGGGTTGCGGACGTTGTCCTCCAGCACCCGGTAGACGCCGTTGACGTCGCGCACCAGGTCGATGCCGGCGACGAGGCAGCGGGCCCCCTTGGGCATTGGCACGCCGAAGGCCTCCCGGCGGAAGCCGTCCGAGCTCTTCACCAGCCAGTCGGGCACGATGCCGTCCCGGATGGCGGCCCGCTCGCCGACGTACAGGTCGTCGAGGAACCGGTTGAGCGCCGTCACCCGCTGGATCAGGCCGGCCTCCACGTCGGCCCACTCCTCGGCCGGGATGATCCGGGGCAGGAGGTCCATCGGGAACGTGCGCTCGACGCCCTGCTCCTCGCCGTAGACGGTGAACGTGATGCCGGCGGTGCGGAAGGCGGCGTCGCGCAGCCGCTCCCGCCGGGCCAGCTCGGCCGGGCTCATCGCCCGGAGCCTGGCCACCAGGTCGTCGTAGTGGCTGCGGACCGACCCGTCGCCGTCGAAGACCTCGTCGAAGAACCCGTCGTGGGCGTAGCCGGCGAACAGATCGGCCATGGGCGGGCACCGTACGCCCCCCGACATGCCCGAGCCGTCACGGACGTGTGAACGCAACATGACGCCGCCGGCCCCTGCCCGTCTGCTGCCCCCCGAACCGGGTGCTGCGACGACGACCGGCCGAACCCGTGAGCTTCGACGGCGTGGCGGGCTTCCAGGTGACCTCGGACCGCGAGGCGGACGACCGGACGGTGCGCCTCGAGGTGCTCGACGACGCCCACGCCGTTCTCAGGACGTTGGAAGGCGTCGGCCGGGACTCGGGCGGTTGCTGCCCCGCCGTCCACCTCCACGTCGACGACGACGGCACCGGCCTCGAGAACGGCTACGGCCCGGCCTGAACCGAACTCGGTGCGCTGCTCGCCGCTCTGCGGCGAGCAGCGCACCGAGTTCGCCGTGCAGACCCGGACGGCGGGTCAGGGGGCGCGTTCGGCGTCGAGGTCGGCGACGAGGGCGGCCGGCCTGGTGACGCCGAGGGCGAGGCGGTGGGCCTTCACCGGCACGCTGCAGACCCGGGCCCGGACGGGCGGGTCGATGTCGACCACGGCGGCGGGGCCGAGGCGGCCGTTCACGACCCAGCTCCCCTTCCAGCCGTGCACGCCCACCCCCGCCAGGCGGGGCGGCGTGGCCACGGCGACGCCGGCGACCCGGTCGAGGGGCACGTCGGCCCGGAAGAACGGGCCCATGCGCACCTGCAGCACCCGGGCCCCGGCCGGGCCCTCGACCGACACCGTGCCGGCGACGATCCGGCCGAGGAACCCACCGATGAGGTGCGTGCTCAACCCCCTGAGGCGTCCTGCACGCGCTGCTTGCCCTGCGAGATCCACGGCATCATCGACCGGAGCTGGGCCCCGACCTGCTCGACCTGGTGGGCCTCGCCGGCCCGGCGCAGCTCGTCGAAGTGCTTGTGACCGCTGCGCCACTCGCTGATCCACTCCTCGGCGAACTGGCCGGACTGGATCTCACCCAGGATCTTGCGCATCTCCGCCTTGGTCTGGTCGGTGATGATGCGGGGGCCGCGGGTGACGTCGCCGTACTCGGCCGTGTGGGAGATCGAGTAGCGCATGCCGCCGATGCCCTGCTCGTACATCAGGTCGACGATGAGCTTCAGCTCGTGGAGGCACTCGAAGTAGGCCGACTCGGGCTGGTAGCCGGCGTCGACGAGAGTCTCGAAGCCGGCCTGCACCAGGGCGGTGAGCCCGCCGCAGAGCACGACCTGCTCGCCGAACAGGTCGGTCTCGGTCTCCTCGGCGAAGGTGGTCTCGAGCACCCCGGCCCGGGTGCCGCCGATGGCGTCGGCGTAGGAGATGGCCAGCTCACGGGCCTTGCCGGTGGCGTCCTGGTGGACCGCGACCAGGCAGGGCACGCCGCCGCCCTCGGTGTAGGTCCGCCGCACGAGGTGACCCGGACCCTTCGGGGCGACCATGGCCACGTCGACGCCCTCGGGCGGGGCGATCTGGCCGAACCGGACGGAGAAGCCGTGGGACACGAACACGGCGTCGCCGGGCTTGAGGTTGGGTGCGATGTCGGCCTCGTAGACGTCCTTGTGCTCGGTGTCGGGCAGCAGGATCATCACGAGATCGGCCTCGGCGGCTGCCGCCGCGACGCTCATCACCGGAAGGCCGGCCTCGCTGGCCTTGGCCGCCGACGACGAGCCTTCGCGGAGCCCGACCCGCACGTCCACGCCGGAGTCCTTGAGGTTGAGGGCGTGGGCGTGGCCCTGCGAGCCGTAGCCGATCACCGCCACCTTCCGGCCCGCGATCACCGACCGGTCGGCGTCCTTCTCGTACAACACGCTGGCGGGCATCTAGGAGACCTCTCTCACGGTGGGAACGGCGCGCAGGCGGGTCGCCTGGCGGTCCAGCTTGCGCAGGGCCACCCGGCCGGTGCGCTGCAGCTCCACGATGCCATAGGCCCGCAGGAGCGCTTCGAAGTCGTCGATCTTGTCGGGGTGCCCCTCGAGGCTCACCGTCAGGGCGTCGTGGCCGACGGCGAGGATCTTGCCCTCGAAGATCTGCACCAGCTCGAGCACCTGGCCCCGGCGCTCGGGCTCGGACGCGACGGTGGCCAGCAGGAGCTCGCGCTCCACCGAGTCGGACGGGGGCAGCTCGTCGATCTCGACCACGTGGACGAGCTTGAACAGCTGCTTGGTGATCTGGTCGACCGACGCCGACTCGACGTCGACGACGATGGTGATGCGGCTGAAGCGCTCGTCGTCGGTGGGGGCCACCGCGAGGGAGAAGATGTTGTAGCCCCGGCGGGCGAAGAGCCCGGCGACACGGGCGAGCACGCCCGCCTTGTTCTCGACGAGCACCGACAGCGTGTGGTGCCGGTAGCCACCGGTCATCGGCCGCCGTCCCCGTGCCGGCCCTCCTGGAAGGGCGGGACGACGATGTCGTCGTTCGTCCGGCCGACCGGGACCATCGGATACACCTTCTCGGACGAGTCGGTCCGGAACTCGACGACCACGGGGCGGTCGTCGATCTCGTTGGCCTTGTCGATGACCACCTGGACCTCGTCCGGGTGCTCGGCCCGGAAAGCCACGCAGCCCATCGCCTCGGCCCACTTCACGTAGTCGGGCAGGTCGGGCGAGAGGTACACCTCGGAGTACCGCTCGTCGTAGAACATCTCCTGCCACTGGCGGACCATGCCGAGGTAGGCGTTGTTCAGGATCGCGATCTTGACCGGGATGCGCTCCATCGACGCGGTGGTGAGCTCCTGCGCCGTCATCTGGAAGCACCCGTCGCCGTCGACGGCCCAGACGGTCTTGTCGGGCCGGCCGACCTTGGCCCCGATGGCGGCCGGGACGGCGAAGCCCATGGTGCCGAGCCCACCCGAGTTCACCCAGGTGTAGGGCTCGTTGAACCGCCAGTACTGGCTGGCCCACATCTGGTGCTGGCCGACGCCGGAGGCGAGGATCGTGCCGTCGGGGGCCGAGGCGTGGAGCGCCTCGATCACCTGCTGGGGCTTCAGGGCGTCGCCGTCCTCCCACGGCTCGTAGGCCAGCGGGTACTTCTCCCGCCAGCCGCTGATGGTGGTCTTCCAGGGCGTGCGGTCGGGGCTGGCCGCTCCGGTGGCGGTGAGGTCGCGGACGGCGTGGACGAGCTCCTCGATCACGAGCCGGCAGTCGCCCACGATGGCGACGTCGGGGCGGCGGACCTTGCCGATCTCGGCCGGGTCGATGTCGGCGTGGACGATCTTGGCCTCGGGGGCGAAGCCGTCGAGCTTGCCGGTGACCCGGTCGTCGAACCGGGCACCGAGGGCGACGAGCAGGTCGGCCCGCTGCATGGCCGTGACGGCGGTGTAGTTGCCGTGCATGCCGGGCATGCCGAGGCAGAGCGGGTGGTCGTCGGGGAAGGCGCCCCGGGCCATGAGCGTGGTGACGACGGGGATGCCGGTGAGGTCGGCCAGCTGGCGGAGGGCCTCGGCCGCCCGCGCCTTCAGCACGCCGCCTCCGACGTAGAGCACGGGGCGCTCGGCGTCGACGAGGAGCCGGGCCGCCTCGCGGATGGCGGCCGGGTCGCCCGCGCCCTGCGGCTGGTAGCCGGGGAGGTCGAGGTCGTCGGGCCAGGACCAGTCCATCGAGTCCTGGAGGACGTCCTTCGGCACGTCGACCAGCACCGGGCCGGGTCGCCCGGTGGTGGCGATGTGGAAGGCCTCCTTGATGGCCCGCGGGATGTCCTGGGCCGCCATCACCAGGTCGTTGTGCTTGGTGACCGACCGGGTGATGCCGACGGTGTCGCACTCCTGGAAGGCGTCCGTGCCGATCGACCCGCTCGGCACCTGGCCGGTGATCACGACCATCGGGATCGAGTCCATGAAGGCGTCGGCCAGCGGGGTGACGATGTTCGTCGCCCCCGGGCCGCTCGTGACGATGGCGACGCCGGGCCGCCCCGTGACGTGGGCGTAGCCCTCGGCCATGTGGCCGGCACCCTGCTCGTGACGCACGAGCACGTGCCGGATCGACGACTCGAGGATCGGGTCGTAGGCCGGGAGGATGGCGCCGCCGGGGAGGCCGAACACGACCTCGACGCCCTCCATCTCCAGGCTCTTGATGAGGGCTTGGGCCCCGGTCAGCTTCATGGTGGTGCTCTCTCTCGTGGGGAGGGGTCGGGTCGCGAACAGGTCCGGAAAAAGCGAACGACCTCCCGGCTGGGAGGTCGGAGCGCACGCGCGGGTATGGGCGTGTGCGCTAGGTCAGGAGTACGACGCGGAAGCTCGTCGGGCGGGACATCCCTGCGAGTGTGGCACCACTCCCCCGAATTGGCAACCACCCCCACCCCCCCTTCCGTTCTTTGTCGCGCCCTGCACCTCGGAGGTGCAGGGCGCGACAGAGAACGGGGGGTGGGCTACCAGCCGCCGGGGCGGGGGCCGCCGCGGCCGGGGGGCCCGCCGGGGCCCGGCCCAGCCGAGGGGGGAGCGTTGGCACCCGAGGGGGAACCGGCCGAGGCCAGGGCGGCCTCCTCGTCGAGGTCGGTGGCGGGGGCTCGGAACTGGGAGTCGTAGAGGGCGAAGTAGGCGCCCCGGTCGGCCAGCAGCTCCTCGTGGGTGCCCTGCTCCACGATCCGGCCGCTCTCCATCATGAGGATGAGGTCGGCGTCGCGGATGGTCGAGAGCCGGTGGGCGATCACGAAGCTCGTGCGCCGGGACCGCAGCGCCGACATGGCGTGCTGCACCAGCACCTCGGTGCGGGTGTCGACCGAGCTGGTGGCCTCGTCGAGGATGAGGATGGCCGGATCGGAGAGGAAGGCCCGGGCGATGGTGAGGAGCTGCTTCTCGCCGGTGCTGAGGTTGCCGCCGTCCTCGTCGACGACGGTGTCGTAGCCGTCGGGCAGCGAGTGCACGAAGCGGTCGACGTAGGCGGCCCGGGCCGCCTCGAGCACCTCCTCGTCGGTGGCCTCGATGCGGCCGTAGCGGATGTTCTCGCGGATCGTGCCCTCGAAGAGCCAGGTGTCCTGGAGCACCATGCCGATCTGGGAGCGCAGCTGGTCGCGGCGCAGGGCGCGGATGTCGACGCCGTCGAGGGTGATGGCACCGTCGCCGATCTCGTAGAACCGCATGACGAGGTTCACGAGCGTGGTCTTGCCGGCCCCGGTCGGCCCGACGATGGCGACCGTCCGACCCGGCTCGGCCACGAGCGAGAGCTCCTCGATGAGCGGCCGGTCGGGGTCGTAGGAGAACGACACCCGGTCGAACTCGACCCGGCCCTCGACGGCGTCGAGCGCAGGTGCGTCGGCGGGGTCCTCCGACTGCTCCGGCGCGTCGAGCAGCTCGAAGACCCGCTCGGCCGACGCCAGCCCGGACTGGAGCATGTTCATCATCCCGGCCAGGGTGGTGAGGGGCTGGGTGAACTGCCGGGAGTACTGGATGAAGGCCTGGACGTCGCCGATCGACATGGCGCCCGAGGTGATGCGGAGCCCGCCGAGCACGCCGACCACGACGTAGTTGAGGTTGCCGAGGAACATCATCACCGGCTGCATCACGCCGACGACGAACTGGGCCCGGTAGCTGGCCTGGTAGAGCTCCTCGTTGGTGCGGGCGAACTGCTCCTCGGCGTCCCGCTGGCGGCCGAACACCTTGACCAGGGTGTGGCCGGTGAAGGACTCCTCGACCTGGGCGTTGAGCTCGCCCGTGTGGCGCCACTGGGCGCCGAACCGCTTCCTCGACCGCTTGCCCACCAGCTTCACGACGACGGTCGAGAGCGGGATGAGCGTGACCGCGAACAGGGCCAGGGGCGGCGAGATCAGCACCATCATCAGCACGACGCCGAGCACCGTGAGGATCGAGTTGAGCACCTGGGTGACGCTCATCTGCAGGCTCTGGGCGATGTTGTCGATGTCGTTGGTGACCCGGCTCAGCAGGTCGCCGCGGGGGGTCTTGTCGACGTAGCTCAGCGGCAGCCGGTTGATCTTGTCCTCGACGTCGGAGCGGAGCCGGCGCATGGTGCGCTGGACGACGCCGGCCATCGTGTACGACACGAACCAGGCGAGGCCCGACGCCGCGACGTAGACGGCGAGGGCCTGGAGAAGTACCGGGCGCAGGTCGTTCCACGGCACGCCCCCACCGCCGAAGACGCCCCGCACGACCACGTCGGTGGCCCGGCCGAGCAGCTTGGGGCCGTAGACGTTGAGCGCGACGCTGATCGAGATCAGCACGAGCACCGACACGACCTTGGCCCGCTCGGGGGTGAGCCGTCGCAACAGCCGCTGGGCCGCGCCCATGGCGTCCCTGGTGTCGGCCATGGGCGGCGGGGTGCCACCGGCCCACGGGCCCCTGGCGAAGACCTGGTTCCGGGAGGCGACCCGCTCGCCGCCCGATGCTTCCGTCGGCGACGTCACGCGGCCTCCTCGGTGCTCATCTGCGACTCCACGATCTCGACGTAGGTGGGACAGGTGTCGAGCAGCTCCCGGTGGGTCCCGAGGCCGACCCGGCGGCCGTCCTCGAGGACGAGGATCTGGTCGGCGTCGATGATCGTCGACACCCGCTGGGCGACGATCAGGACGGTGGAGCTCGCCGTCCACGGCACCAGGGCGGCCCGGAGCCTGGCGTCGGTCGCGAGGTCGAGGGCCGAGAACGAGTCGTCGAACAGGTAGATCTCCGGCCGGCGGATCAGGGCCCGGGCGATGGCCAGCCGCTGACGCTGGCCGCCCGACACGTTGGTGCCGCCCTGGGCGATCGGCGCCTCGAGCCCACCTGGCATGGCCGCCACGAAATCGGCGGCCTGGGCCACGGTGAGGGCCTCCCACATCTCGTCCTCCGTGGCGTCGCCCTTGCCGTAGCGCAGGTTGCTGGCCACCGTGCCGGAGAACAGGAACGGCTTCTGCGGCACCAGCCCGATGCGCGACCAGAGGGCCTCGCTGTCGAGCTGGCGGATGTCGACGCCGTCGACCAGGACCGCGCCGCCCGTCACGTCGAAGAGCCGGGGGACGAGGTTGAGCAACGTCGTCTTGCCGGCACCGGTGCTGCCGATGATCGCCGTGGTCTGGCCGCCGGACGCCACCAGCGAGACGTCGTTCAGGATCGGTGCCTGGGCGCCCGGGTAGCCGAAGGTGACGCCCCGCAGCTCGAGCGAGCCGGTGGCCCGGATGTCGGTGACGGGGTGCTCGGGCGGCACGACCGACGTCTCGGAGTCGAGGGCCTCCTGCACCCGCCGGCCCGACACCGCGGCCCTGGGGAGCATCACGAACATGAAGCTGGCCATCATCACGGCCATCAGGACCTGGACGATGTAGCCGAGGAAGGCCACCAGGGACCCGACGCTCATGTCGCCGGCGTCGATGCGGCCGGCACCGAACCAGAGCACCGCCACGCTGGCCACGTTCTGCACCGCCATCACCAGCGGGAACATCATCGCCATGAGCCGCCCGGTGACGAGCGCCGTCTCGGTCAGCTCGTCGTTCGACTTGGCGAAGCGCCTGCGCTCGGAGGGCTCCCGCACGAAGGCCCGGACCACCCGCATGCCGGTGACCTGCTCCCGCAGGACCTTGTTGACGTCGTCGATGCGGTCCTGCATGGCCTGGAAGACCGGCGTGGTGCGGTACATGTGCAGGCCGACGATGGCGGCGAGGATCGGGATCGCCACGATCAGCACCAGGGAGAGGGCGGCGTCCTCGCGGACGGCCATCAGGGTGCCGAACCCGGCGGTGACCGGCGCCATGACCGCGGCGGTGCAGGTCATGAGCACCATCGTCTGGACCTGCTGGACGTCGTTGGTGATGCGGGTGATGAGCGTCGGCGCCCCGAAGTGGCCGACCTCCCGGGCCGAGAAGGCGGTGACCTTCTGGAAGAGGTCCTTGCGGATGTCGCGCCCGACCGCCATCGACGCCTTCGAGGCGAAGTAGACGCCGCACACCATGGTCGCCATCTGGAACAGCGTCATGACGAGCATGAACCCGCCGATCGACCAGATCTTGCCGGTGTCGCCGGGCAGCACGCCCTCGTCGATGATCCGGGCGCTGATGCGCGGCAGGTAGAGGGTGAACACCGCCTGCGCGCTCTGGAAGAGCACCACGGCCAGCAGCAGGCCGCGCACGCGGGGCAGGTAGGTCTTGAGCAGTCGGATCACGCTCGGGCTCCGGTCAGGTCGGACGGTGAGGTCGTCGGGTTGGCACGGGTGCGGATGCCGTCGAGCAGGAGGCTGACGATCTCCGCCGCCGGCAGGGGTGCGTCCCCGACGACGAGGGGGTGGGTGCCGGCCATGGTGAGGCCGATCAGGGCCTGGGCCGCGGCCACCGGCTCGAGGCGCAGGTGGTCGCGGGCCGGGTCGAAGAGCGCGGCCAGCTCCTTCGAGTCGAACACGCCGCCGGGGCGGCCGCCCTTCTTCGGGCCGCCGGCCCCCCGCTTGTCGTTGGTCAGCTTGTCGGGGCCGCCGACGGCCGACAGCAGCTGCCAGACGCCAGAGAGGTGGGACTGCACGATCTCGACCGCGGTGACGAGGCGGTCCTCGAGGCAGCCGGCCGGGTCGATGGCGGCCAGGCGGGCCCGGGTCGGCTCGGGGTCGAAGGCAGCTTGGAGGGCCTCGGCCAGCAGGGCGTCCTTGTCCGGGAAGACGCTGAAGATGGTCCCCTCGGCGACGCCGGCGGCCTCGGCGATCTGGCGGGTGGTGACGCCCAGGCCGTGGCGGCGGACGAGCGGCAGCGTGGCCGCCACGATGGCGGCCCGGCGCTCGGGCGGGGAGAGCGGCGCGGCCCGCCGGGGGCGCGCCGGCGGGGCGTCGGGACCGGTGTTCGACCGGCCGGATGCGGGAGGGGCCACCGGCCGAGAGTAATTGAGTGAGCGCTCACTCACGTCGTCGCAGGGTGTGACATCCGTCGCACCCGCCCGCGGTCGGCAGCACGGTTCGCCAGCGCGGTGGCGGCTACCGGCCCCCGCTCACGTCGAGGAGGGCGCCGGTGACGTAGGAGGCGGCCGGTGAGCAGAGCCAGGCGATCGCCTCGGCCACCTCGGCGGCCGTCCCGGGCCGCTTCATCGGGACCGCTTCCCGGAGCCGCTCGACGCGGTCGGGCTGGCCACCGCTGGCGTGGATCCCGGTCTCGATGAGGCCGGGCCGGACGGCGTTGACCCGCACGCCCTCGTCGGCGAGCTCGCGGGCCAGCCCGATGGTGAAGGTGTCGACCGCTCCCTTCGAGGCGGCGTAGTCGACGTACTCGGCCGGGCTGCCGAGCCGGGAGGCGGCCGAGGAGACGTTGACCACGACCCCGCCCCCGCCCCCGTGCCGGGTCGACATGCGTCGCACCGCCGCCCCGGCGCACAGCATCGGGCCGAGGACGTTGGTGGTGAGCATCCGCTCGATGCGGGCCTCCGACATCTCGTCGACCCGGGCCCGCCGGTCGACGATGCCGGCGTTGTTGACGAGCACCGTCAGCCGGCCGAGCTCGTCGGCCGCCGCGAACAGGGCGGCCACGTCGGCGCTGCGTCGCAGGTCGCCCCCCACCGCCACCGCCGGCACGGCATAGGCCCGGCAGGCCTCCACCACCTCGGTGGCGGCACCGGCCGCCTCCCGGAAGCCGACGCAGACGCCCCAGCCCCGCTCGGCCAGCAGCACCGCCGTCGCCGCGCCGATCCCCCGGCTGCCACCCGTGACGACCGCGACCTGGCCCATGTGCTCGCCCACCGGCGCATCCTGGCAGGCGCCCGGCCCGCCAACTGCGGCGATGCCCGCCCGCCTGCGGCGATGCCCGCCCCGGCCCGCGGCACCGGGGGGCGCCCGTGCCGGTGGCCCGGCCAACCGTGGTGGCGGCCATCATGAGCGGATGGCGGACGGGGCCGACGACGGGGGCGGGCGGCGGGGCGCCTACCCGGGCACGTTCGACCCGCCCACGGTGGCCCACCTGGCGATCGCCGAGGCCGCCCGCCGCCAGTGCCGGCTCGACCGGGTCGACCTGGTGCTGTCCCGGGACCCGCTCGGCAAGCCCGGCGCGGCCGGGTCGCTCGGGCGGCGCCTCGACCTCCTCCGGGCGGTGGCCGCCAGCCGGTCCTGGCTCGCCGTGACCGTCACCGAGGACCGCCACCTCGTCGACATCGCCGCCGGCTACGACGTGCTGGTGCTCGGCGCCGACAAGTGGGCCCAGGTCCTCGACGAGGCCTTCTACGACTCGGCCGGGCACCGCGACCGGGCGGTGCGGTCGCTCCCCCACCTCGCCGTCGCCCCCCGGGGCCTGCTTCCCCTTCCTGACGGCTGCACCGTCCTCGAGGTCGACCTCCCCCACGTCTCGTCCACCGCGGTCAGGGCCGGCCGCCACGACCTCGCCCTCCCGGAGGCCCGACCCGACTGACGGGCAGGTCCAGGCCGCCGTGCACGCCGTCCCGAACGGGCGTTGGACGTCATGGCGGATCATGAGGTCGGGCTGGTCCCGACGCTGGCCGGGTTGGCGTTGGCCGATTCGGTGACGGTGCCGCAGGCGTGGCGGGCCCGGGTCGACGCCGACGGTTCGGACCCCGGGTGGAGCCGGTCCGGTCGTTGCAGCTGGCCCGGACCATCGACAACCGGAGGGAAGCCGCGTTCACCGAGCTCCTGGCGCCGCCAGATCCGTCGTCGTCCCGCGGTGGAAGCCGTTCGGTAAGTCCGTAATCTCGATTGCATGACGACGCGAGCGAGCGACGAGCTGGTCGGGTGGTTCGCCGGCCGGCTGCCCGACCAGTGGTTCACGGGACCTCCGGAGGTGACCGTCGACGCCGACGAGATCCTCGTGGTGGGCCGGCTGGAGGAGCCCGGCTACCCGGCGGGCGCGGGCGACGACGCCCGGGCCGCGGCCCGGGCCGGGCGGGCCCGGCAGTTCCGGGAGGACACCCGGGAGGCCCGGATCGCCATCGCCGCCGAGGCCGAGCACCGGGCCCAGCGCAAGGTGGCCTGGGGCGTCGACTGCGGCGACGACCGCTTCGTCTTCACGAACCTGAACGTGCCCGTGATGACCCGGCTCCGCATGCGGGAGCGGGCCGTGCTCGACACCCTGATCGGCGCCGGGGTGGCCCGCAGCCGCAGCGAGGCGCTCGCCTGGTGCGTCCGTCTCGTGGCCCGCCACCAGGGCGAGTGGCTCGACGAGCTCGACACCGCCGTCCGCAAGGTCCACGAGGTCCGGGACCAGGGCCCCAGCTAGTCCCAGCCCGCCGGCCCCACCGCCGTCACGGCCCGGCCCATCCCCCGGCCCGCCGACCCCACCCCCGCCGGCCCACCACACCACCACCGAAAACCGACCAGGTCAGTCGGGAAACGCTCCCCGCCCCCCCGCGTTGTCATAGCCGACGCA
>JBFWQW010000068.1:0-15081 GCA_050249235.1 Acidimicrobiia bacterium
GCGGCCGACGGGATGTCCCCCGTGGCGGCCGGCGCTGCCGGCAGGTTGTCCGTCTTGGCCTTGATCGAGGCGATCTCGGTGTCGACCGCGGCGAGGATCGCGGCGACCTCGGTGTCGAGGTAGCCGGCGATCGTCGCCAGTGTCGAGATGATCGAGGCGATCTCGGTGTCGACGTAGGCGGCCACGGCGGCGACGTCACCCTGGCTGGCCGGAGTGGCCGGCAGGTTGTCGGTCTTCGCCTTGATCGCGGCGATCTCGGTGTCGAGGAAGTCGTCCACGGTGGTGAGCGCGGCGGCGGTGGCGAGGCCGGACTGGATCTCGGTGACGGCGTCGGCGGCGAGCTCGCTGGCCCCGATGGCGTCAGCGGCGATGGCCGCCGCCGTGATGGCCCCGGAGGCGAACACCCCGGAGGTGATGGCCCCGTCGGCCAGGGCGTCGGCGTCGATCGCATCCGTGGCCACCGCGGCCGCGGTGACCACCCCGGCCCCCATGCCGGTGACCTGCACGTCGAGCGTGTCGGTGCCAGGCACGAGCGAGTCGTAGACGTTGGCCGGCAGCACCATGAACGTCGCGAAGACCGGCAGCGCGCCGGCCTCGTGCACGGCGACGACGAGCACGCCGAGCGTGTCGGTGTCGGTGGTGTTGAGGCTGACCTCGTACCAGCCGTTCTCCTCGTGGGTGGCGGCCGACGCCTGGTTCTTCTGCGCCCAGTTCCCTGCGTTCTTCTTCAGGCGGACGTCGGCCTGGGAGATGGTGAGGCCGGTCTCGGCGGTCTTCCCGTCGGTGTCGTCGAGGAACGGGCCAAGAGCGATGTCGACGGCGGTCGACTGGCGCAACCATCCACTCACAGCGTCACCCCTGCTTCAGTAGAGTCGGGTCGTGGCTGTCCGGTGGCTCCCAGTTGTCGGCTTCGAGCGCACCTACGAGGTGTCAAACGAGGGCCAGGTTCGACGTCGCGCCGGCGCTCCCCGGACACCGACCGCGCGCCCTCGAAAGCTTGTGCCACGAAGCGGCTATTTGCAGGTCGTCCTATCCCAGGACGGGCAGGTGACGCTGTGCTGGGTCCATCGACTTGTCGCGATGGCATTCCTCGGGGTGCCCGAGCGCCGATCGCAGGTGAACCATCTCGACGGGGATCGGGCGAACAACCGCGCGTCGAACCTGGAGTGGACCGACCATCGCGGTAACTCGCTGCACGCCTATCGGACCGGCCTCCGGACAGCTGCGCCCACCTTCGGGGAAGCGAATCATCTATCGGTCCTAAGGGAGGACGATGTTCGGGCGATCCGGCGTGGATGGGAAGCGGGCGAGTCGCAGGCCTCGTTGGCCCGACGATTCGACGTGAGCCGTAACCACATCCATCGGATCGTCCATCGACGGGCGTGGGCGCACATCTGAGCCAGGCGGTCATCAGGCGGCCCTCCGTCGGCGGTAGCTGTGTGAGAGCACGGGGATCGACACCCCGGTGGCGGGAACGACACGCTGGACGTGCAGGACACCGGGGACGCCCAGTCGGGCGTTGACCGGCGGGCCTTCGATGTCGGTGGTGCCGGTCGCGGTCCACAGGGTGGAGTCGGCCAGGTCGACGGCCGCCCCGGCGGACAGCTGCACGATCGAGCGTGGGGTGCCACCTCTCAGGAGCGCGCCGAGTCGGCCGAGCCGGTACGCCTCCGCTTCGGCTTGGGTCATCTGCCACGGCACGATGAACGGGTGAGCGATCCGGCCGTCCCAGGTGGCCGATCCGTCGCCGTTGGTGCCGATCCGGGCGGCGGTGACCGACGTCAGCCGGGACCCGGCACCGGACTGGGTGGAGAACGGGGTGCCCGGCTGGGCCATCGCCGCGGACTGGGTGCCCAACCAGATCGCCATGTTCGCCGGGTTCGTGCCGCCGTCGGCGGTGGCCACGATGCACTGCCACGCCCCGGTCACCAGGCGGCTGGTCGCCGACTGGGTGTAGACGTCATCGGCGTCCGAGGAGCCGAAGGGAACGGACCAGCCGAACAGGTTCAGACCGAAGCCGGCGCACCGCAGCGCGATCCCGTCCGGGCGGCCGGCGGCGGTGACGTTGATGAGGGTGCCGAGCTCGCCCTCGCCGGTCGAATCGGCGTAGAACCAGCAGCCCACCGACACCGCCCCGGAGTCGAGCGCGGCGACGGTGCGGGACAGCAAGTCGGTGGAGCCGTTGAAGTCGCGTGCTCGCATCAGGTCGTGAGGTACTCAAAGGTGGCGGCGACGAGCACGGCGTCGTTGGCGTTGGTGTCGTTGGCGTGGTCGGGGTCCCGGCCGACCATGATCACGATCGGCCGGTTCGCCGCGCCGTTCGTCATCGTCAACGCCACGGTGACCTGGGTGGTGACACCCTGGGTGGTGGAGGGGGTGCCGTCGACGCCGACGACGGTGTCGAACACCAGGGCGTCGCCGTCGGTGGTGCCGGGGATGAGGATCCCGGCGGCCGCCTTCCAGCGGACCACGTTCGCCGACGTGCCCCGGGTGGAGAACGTGAGCCGCAGCGTCCCACCCGACGCGTAGTCGGACGGGAGGGTGAACGCCCAGAATGCGTGCTGGTCGGTGGACGGGTCGAACAGCAGCTCGTCGAGGGTGACCTTGGCCGAGTTGGTGGTCTGCGTCCCGGACGAGATGGTGCGGGTCGGGCGGGCCGCTGCGTTCCCGGAGCCGGACCCGTCGGGCAGGTAGGCGCCGGCAACGGGGAGGATCACGTGCCCTGTAGCCATGCGGTCCTCCTCACGCGATCGGGGATGCGACTTCGGCGAACGGGATGGACCAGGAGCGCAGCAGCGCTGGGCCCTTCACGAGGGTCTCGTGGATGTCTCCGTTCGGGCGGATCCACCAGTGGCCACCCATCGGGCTCTGGAGCAGCAGGCCCGCGGTCGTGGCGGCGAGCAGCGCGTCGACGGCGGCAGCTTCAGTGGCGCCGATCGTGGTCAGGCCGAGGGTCCCTCTGATGCCCTTGGGGACGTCGTAGTGCACGACGTAGCTGCTCGAGCCGATCGGGTCGAACGTCGTGGCCGTGAGCCCGTGCGTCGGATCCCAGGGACCTTCGACCTCGACGGCCCGGTTGAGGTCGGGGAGCGTCGGGTGCTTCAGCCACCAGCTGCGGATCTCGAGGGTGGCGGACTGCTCCGGGGACCAGGCCGAGCGAACCTGGGTGGCTTCGGAGAGGGCGACGACGGTGGCGACCCGGTAGGTGCGGAGCACGCCGGGTGGGACGAAGTAGTCGTAAGCCGCGTAGGTCTCGGACTCGGGGACGGTGACGGAGCCGCCGGGCAGCGGCAGCCAGTCGCCGGCGTCGCGGTACTGGAAGACGTAGGTGCCGGCGTCGTACGGGTCGAGCGCTCCGGCGGCGATGAGCATCACCCGGCCGTTCTGCGGCTGGGGTTGCACGGTCAGCGACGGTGGTTCCGGGGCGACGATGTCGAGCTCGAACTCGGTGTGCTCCCAGCCGGAGGTCTGCCCGCCGACCTGGGCCACCTGCACGTAGTCCCGGTAGGTGACCCCGTTCTCGAGGTCGACGCCGCGGGGCACGGTCTCGGCGTCGGTGAAGATGACCCCGGAGTCCCACACCGCCGCCGAGGTGGCCGGGTTGAACCCGCCGGCGCCGTACTGGGCGGCGGTGAAGGTCCGCACCCGGATCGACTCCTGGGCGGCCGACTCGGCGTCGGCGTAGGACACGACGGTCGGCGGGATGGTGGTGTCGGTCACGGTGCCGGTGGGGGCGTCGACGGTGACGGTGGGGGGCTCGGAGCCGACGACGGTGCGGGCTGATGAGTTGGGGCTGGCGTTGCCGGCCGCGTCCTTCATCGTCATCAGCCAGGCGTAGGCCTCGCCGTTCGTGCCGATCTCTCCGCCGGGCACCACCACGATCGGGCTGGACTGCGTGATGAACGTCTCCGAGCTCTGCCAGGCGGAGCCGTCCCACCACTTCGCCGCCGCCGGCGAAGGGACGGTGCGGGTGAACTTGAGCGCGACCGCGGTGAGGCGGTCGGCGGGGAGGTCCGGGTCGTTGAACCGGCCCTCGAAGGCCTGGTCCTCGTCGAAGTCGACGGGGGCGTTGTTCGCCGGCGAGAGCAGCGTCGGGGCGGTGGGGGCGGTGCCGGGCACCAGGCAGATCCCGAGGAGGGTTCCGCCGGCGGGGGTGTCGACGGTGGCCCAGGAGGCGCCGGTGGCGGACGTGTGGGCGTCGTCGGAGGTGCCGACGGCGACGTACTTCTCGCCCGACCAGGCGACCCCGTCGAGCCAGCCGAGCGGGACGACGTCGACGGCGGAGCTCCCGGCGAAGGTGTCGGTGGCGGTGGCCACCGACCGGCGGTTGGAGGCGTTCCCGACTGCCACCCACCCGGAGCCGTAGCCGGCCAGCGCGCGCACATCGATGGCGCCGACCACCCCGGCGTCCGACCAGGTCGTCCCGTCGGTGGAGGTGCGGAACTGCGCCGCCGGCGCCGACAGCCGGTGCACGGCCATGAGCCGGGAGCCGTTCGAGGCGACGACGTGGACCTTGACGTTCGGGACGACGGCCCCGCCTGACCCCGGGTTGATTGACCGGAGAGTCCAGGTGGCCCCGTCGGTCGAGACCCGCAGTGCGTCGACCTCGCCGACGGCGGCGTAGAAGGTGGTGCCGAGCACCGCCACCTTCGAGCCGAGCCCGGACACGACGGTGGCGGAGATGACGTGACGGGTCCAGGTGACGGCGTCGGTGGACCGCCACGCCACGCTCGACGAGTCGGCCAGGACGGTGCCGACGGCCACCCAGTAGGTGCCGTTCCATGCCACCGAGAACAGGTAGTCGGTGGTGTTCGGGCCGGTCTGGACGTCCCAGGTGGCGCCTGAGTCGTCCGACGTGACGACGGTGCCCTCGTCCCCCACCGCCACGACGAGGCTGCCGTCCGGCTTCGCGGCCACCCCGCGCAGGATCTCCGACACGCCGGAAGTGCGGTCGGTCGAGGAGGCGCCATGATCGGCCGATGTCTCGATGTCGCCCAGGGCGCCAACCGCGACGAGCACACCCATCAGTGCGCCCCGATCTGCCGCTCGAGCTCGGCCGAGAAGACGTCGAACCGGCGTTCGAGGTCGTCAACGCCGTAGACGTTCCCGTCGATGCGGAGCGTGACGTTCATGCCGCCGAAGCTGGGAACGATGGTGCCCGAGGTGTGGGGGACGAAGAGCTCCGGGTGACCCAGTTCGCCGACGACGTAGGGTTTGCCCGCCGTGACTGGGCCGCCGAACGCGCGGCCCTTAGCCTTCGCCGTCTCGCGGGCGATGACGTCATCGACGCTGCCGGTGAGCCCGCGGGCAAGGCCGGCGATCTTCCCGGCGATCTCGTCGAGCGGGCCGAGGAGGGTGTCGAGCTTGTCGCCCACCCACTCGACGGCCTCTCGGGCGAGATCCTTGAAGCCGTCCCACATGCTGGAGGCGGCATCGGTGATGCGCCCGGGGAGCCGGGTGAAGAAGCCGACGATGTCCTCGATCCGGTCGCCGATCCAGTTCTTGACGGCGGTGAAGCCGTCCTTGATCGAGTCCCAGTTCCGGGAGATGGCCAGCGCGGCGAGCCCGAAGGGGCCAGTGATGATGGCGAGCAGCAGCGGCCAGTTGTCGACCACCCACCGGAAGGTGGACTGCATGATCTGCCAGAGCCGGTCGATGAAGCCCCGGAAGGCGTCGACGTTCTGGTAGGCCCAGATCACCCCGGCCACGAGGCCGGCGAGCGCGAGGGCCACGGCGACGAAGGGGTTGGCGCTGGCGGCGAGGTTGAGCAGCCACTGCGCGGCCGTGAGCGCCCCGACGGCGATCGTCGCCGCGGCCACCACGATCCCGTGGCCGATGATGACGGCGGTGAGCGCTACCAGCTTCAGGTTGGAGGCGACGGTGGCGAGGCCGTTGGCGACGAGCGCGACGGTGTTGGCGACGACGCCGACAGTCCAGGCGATGAAGGCGCCTGCGAGGACCCCACCGACGAAGACGGAGAGGGCCACGAGAGCCGGCTTGTGCTCGGTGATCCACCCGCTGACGGTGAGGAGCTTCGAGCCCAGGTCGAAGAGGGCGGGGACGACGGTGTCGGTGATGAACCCGCCGATGGCGGCCAAGATCGGGACGAGGTCATCACGGGCATAGTCGACGAGGTTGCCGAGGATCGGGAGCACCCGGGTCCGGACGGTGTCGACCATCGACTCGAACGTCTCCCGCGCGGTGAAGAGCCCGAGGATGAACGACGAGTCCTCCTCGAAGGGACCGCCGGTGAAGTCGCCCTTCACGAGCACGTTGAAGACCTGGGTGGCGACGTCGACGATCGTGTGCAGCGCCGGGATGAAGGTCCCGGTGAGCAACCCGGAGAGCCGGGTGACGGCGGCCGACATGCCCGGCAGGTACGGGGTGATGAAGTCGATGGCGACGCCGGTGAGGGTGTCCTTGAAGGTCGAGATGACCCCGTTGAGGGTCTTCGACTGGCGGTCCATCGCCCCGGCCGCGCCGGGGAACTTCTCCATCCCGTTGAGGATCGCTTCGATGGCCCGGTCGGCCGGGATGGCGCCCTTCTCGAGCAGCTTGAAGGCCTCGGCGACGGTGACGCCCATGTCCTCGGCGATCGCCTTCACGGCCGAGAAGCCGGGGACCTGTTCGCTGATCTGCTGGAGCTCCTCGGCGGACGCCTTGCCCTTGCCCTTCATCTGGCCCAGGGCCCGGACGACACCCTGGATCTCGGCCTCGCCGACGCCAAGGGTGGCGGCGACGTTCCCGAGGGTCGTCATGGTGGGGATCACGTCCTCGGCGCCGAAGCCGACGGCGAGCAACTGCTTGGCGGCGGTGGCGAGGCCGGGGAACTCGAACGGGGTGCGCTCCGCGAACTTGCGCAGATCGTCGAGCATGGCCTTGGCCTTCTCGCCCGACCCGAGGATCCCCTCAAACGCGATGGTCGTCTGCTGGAAGTCGGCCGCGGCCCGGATCCCGAAAGCGCCGGCGATCCCGGCCCCGGCCACGAGCGCCGTGCCGGCCGCGATCCCGAGAGCCTTGATGCCGGGGAGGAACCGATCGGCGAAGTCCTTGCCGGCCTTCTCCCCGGCCCCACGCATGTGCCGGCTGACGTCGCGGTCGAACCCGGTGAAGTCGGCATCGATGGGGACTTCGCCGCGACCCACTTCAATCGCCACGGGCCACCTCCTGCGACGGGCTGAAGACGACGGTGACGTTGCCGCCGAGGGCGTGGAGCAGTGAGCTCGGTGACAGCCGCCGTCGTTCAGGGCGGTCGTGGGTGGTGGTCGAGCGTGGACGGGGGATCGGCGACGGACGCTGCCCCTTGCCGCCGCCTCGCTGCCAGTTGGCGCCGGCTAGTAGGTCGGCGACGTGGGCGAGGAGGTGCTCCGCCGGCCCCCAGTCGGCCGCCGGGCCGAACTGGGCGCGTGCGGTACGGGACGTGAGTGGCAGCTGGCGGATCAGCACCCCGAGTCGTCGCCAGCTCAGCGTGGTCCCGAGCCCGGACAGCTGGATCCCGTAGACCGCCTGGAGGTCGGCTTCGACGGCCTCTCCGTGCTCGCTCAGGAGTCGGTAGAGGCCAACGCTTCCCCCACCGCGGCCCCGGTGTGGGCCATGTAGGCGTCGAGGAGGCTGCGGAAGGCGAGGACGTCGAAGACCGACGGCTCCGCCTCGAGCTGCGCCCACTGGTCGGGCCCGAGCAGCGCGCGGAGCGCCTGCTCGAGGTGACCTTCGGCGAGGAAGGCCACGGCCCGGATGTCCGGCGTGGCCGGCAGGACGTAGGTCCCGTCACCGAAGACGAACCGGAACGGCTCGGCGGTCTGCTCGGCGATGACGGCGTTGAGGTCGAATGGCTCGGCCATCAGGCCTCCGCGAAGGCGGCGTCGTCGGTGATCAGCACGAGAGGCTGGGCGCCGTCGACGGCGTCGACGGAGAAGGTCATGGCGAGGCCGGCGGCGTCGGCGCGGGTGAGGTTGATGTCGCCGACTTCGGTCACCATCACCCGGGGGAGGTGGAGGCGGTAGCTCTTCACTCCGTCCTGCCAGGCGAGGACCATCGCCCGGTAGTCGATGTCCTCGGGGTCCGGCGGGGTGTAGGTGTGGACGCCCGAGGCGGTGGCGATGGATCCGCCGCCGAAAGCGAGCTTGATGCTCACGTCCGACCACTGGAGCAGCGTCATGGCGGCGCTCAGCGACCGGCCGGTGACGATGCGGCGGATCCCGTAGAACGCCTGCCAGGCCATGATGGCCTTCGTCTCCATGCCGGGGCTGAGCTTCACGCCCTCCTCGGACACGTAGCCGAGCTCCACGAAGGCGGCGTTGAGCGCGGTAGCGATGTTGGTCGGCCCGGCCGTGCCCAGCGGGGCGACGTACACCTGGCCGTTCCCAGCGATGACTACTTCGTCGACGTCGACGGCCATGGTTCCTCCTCAGGAACGCTGGCCCGCGCGGTGACGGGCCGGGGTGGAAGTGCGGGACAGGGGGTTCAGGACAGGGCGGGATGGGCGGCGATCTCGTACGAACCGATGTACCGGGCCCGGACCGGCTCGAAGGTGGTGTCGGGCAACCAGGTCGGCAGGGTGAGGCAGCGGACGTCGTTGACGATCCCGAGGGCGTGGACGCCGGGCATCTGGTGGAGCACGTCGTGGACGGTCAGGGCAAGTGTCTCGGCGTCGCCCTTGCTCGGCGCGTAGCTGCGCACGTCGAGCTGGTGGGCGGTGAGGTGTCGGCGGACCCGTTCCTCGCCGGTGACCTGGGTCAGCCACACGACAGCCGTGGAGCCGCCGTAGAGCTCGGTGCCGATCCGGTCGCCGCAGAGGGCGCCGACGTCGGTAGAGGCTCGGAGCCAGGCCACCGTGAGCTTCTCCGGCGACACCAGCAGTCGGACGGTCACGGCGTGTCGAATGCCTTGTCGACGTCGGGACCGACCTCGGGCTCGGGGTCAGTGGTGGCATGGGCGACGCCGGCTCGGATGAGCTGCTTCGCCTCAGCCTTCGGGAGCTCGAGCTGCTTGCCCGGCTTCTGGCCCTTGTGGTGGGCGGACAGGGTGACCTTGACGGTGTCGGCCACGGAGGCCTCCTTCGGGCTCAGGACGACCGCCAGCGGCCGCCCACACGGGAGAGCAGGGCTTGCACGCCGGGGCGCAGGTAGGGACGAGGTGGGAAGCGTCCGCCGCCGAACTCAGGGAGGTGCCAGATCGACGAGGTTGCGTGCACCACCGCCCGCCAGCCGCGAGGCCCGAGCTCGACGCCCGAGGAGACGACGATCCGCTCGCCTTCGACGTGAGGCACCCGGCGTTCGGCCTCGGCGGCCGCCGACCGGCCCAGGTCGGCGAGGTACGCCTGCATCTTCGGGCCTCGGCCGAGCTCCTCGGCGAAGCGGCGGTTCGGACGAAACCTCACGACGCGACGACGCGGAGGGTGGCCTCGACGTGATGCGGGCCGCGCGGCGTGCGCTGGATCAGCGGAGGCCCCACGACCTCGTAGGTGACGCCGTCAGCGACGACTCGGTCCCGGCCGCCGATGGCGACCCCGGCATCGAGGAAGAGCCGCCAGTCGCTGGCCTGCACGTCCTGGTCGACGGTGGACTCGCTGCCGGTTGCCTGCTCGAGGCGGGCCCGGTGCGAGGTGCCGGCGTCCCACTGGTCGGCCGCCACACCGTAGGCGTTGTCGGCCCCGGTGGAGTGGTGGTGCACGAGCACCGTCTGGGTGAGAAGCCCACGGATGGTCACAGGGCTCGAACTGCGGCGACCGATGTGGGCGGATGGAGTCCGAAGAGGTTGTCGAGCATCTCGACGACGTCAGGCGGCAGCCCGCTGGCGTCGCCCCGGTACCCGACGGAGTAGCTGCCGACGCTCTCGGTAGACACGGTGCGGCCGTCGTCGTCGCCGGCGCGTCGGAGGGCCGCTGCGAGGAACACCACCGCAGCGACAACCTGCTCGGGGGTCGTCGCCCAGCCGTGGGTGTAGGTGACGGTCACGGGGTGCGTCCATCCCCGATCGAAGCCGTTGACGACGCGGATCAGGTAGGCGGGACGGCCGTCTCCACCGGGTGTCCACCGGTAGTCCTCGGCACCGAGGACCGAGCCCTGGTAGACGACCTCGGCTACAGCGGTGACGGGGCGCTGGGGCAGGACGATGAGCCCGTCGACCGGGATGAGCTCAAGGTCCACCGTCACGTCCTCGGCGATGAGCTGACCGTGTGCGCTGGCGAGCACCGACTGTGTGGCCAACTCGAGGAGGCGTTCGACGCGCGTCACGTCGGCCCCTTCCAGGGTCACTCCGAGGAGCTCCTCGTAGTCGACGGTGCTGGCCAGCGCCATCGGTCAGTCCTCACCCGGGTCGGCCGGGGGTTCACCTGGGGCGGAGGCGAGGACGGTCGTCACCGCGGCCCGGATGTCGTCTCGGCTCATTCCCTCATCGACTGGGACGCCGAGGGTCGCCGCGTAGGCGGCCCACGCAGGCCGGGAGGCGTTCCCGGCTGGCGCCTCCTCCTCACCCGGGTCGGCCGGGGGTTCACCTGGGGCGGGCTCCGCTACGGCGACGACGTTCAGCTCGAGCTTGAGGGAGCCCTCGGTGAGCTGGGCGTCGAACTTCGCCCGGGCCGAGGTTCCCTCGGCCGGGACGTCGACAGGGAGGATGGCGAAGTCGCCCTTGGCGAGGGATCCGTCGTGGCGCTCGCGGGCCATCGTCCCCGCCGGGGGGATGTCGAGGACCCACATCGCGCCGCCTGCGCCCTTGACCAGCACGGTGTCGGCCATCGGTCAGGCGGTCCGGGGGATCCGGAAGCAGGTGATCTTGCCGGTCATCGACGCCGCGATGTCGATGTTGATGGTGCCGTCGTCCTGCACGAAGCGGCCGGACTGGAGCACGACCGCGCCGGACTGCGGGGTGGTGGAGCCGTCGGTGAGGGAGATGGCGAGGTCACCCTGGCCGGCCTCGAAGGCGGGCGGGTTGTCGCCGGCCTTCACGGTGGCGGCCTTGGTCGAGGCGGTCGTGTTCGTGACGATGACGAGGAGCTCCTCGACCGGGCAGCCGGCGGGGGGGGTGATGACGTGGTGGTTGGTGGCGTCGATGGTGGTCCCGGTGGTGCCGGCGACGAAGGCGGCGACGGTGTTCGGGGTCATCGCCGTGACAGTGACTGCGGTGCGAGCCATGGAGGGCTCTCCTCTCAGATGAGGGCGAAGGGGACAAGCGCACCCCCGGGGGACCCGATGGTCCCCCGGGGGTTGGTGACGCCCGGCGTCAGGTGATCGACGCGACCGCCGTGGCGATGGCGTTGGTGCGCACGAGCTTGGCGCCGTACAGGTGGAGGCCCTTGACCGCGTCCGAGAAGGCGTTCTCGGGGCGGTAGCCCTCGACCTTGTTGATCTGCTCGGCGTACGTGATCGCCATCGGGTGCCCGGCGAGGACGAGGTAGTCGTCGCCGGTGATCAGCGGCATGTTGTTCGACACGAGGATGTCGAAGCCGGCGGCGCGGCCGACCATGCCGTTGCGGAGGCCCTCAGCGGTGCCCGACTCGTTGACCTTGATGAAGCGGGCGTCGAGGAGGAGCCGGCCGTGGAACCACGACGGGACGAGCACGTAGCGGCCCTCGGTGGGGACGTTGGCCTCGTCGAGCTTGACCTTCAGCGGGACGAGGACGCTGTCGTAGGCGGCCGTCGCGGTGCCGACGGGCACGGCGACGGTGCCCAGGGCGTTGGCGGCGTCGACGCCGGCGTAGAGGCTGATGACGTACTGGTCGGCGAGGTCCCGGAGGCCGTAGGCGGCCTCGAGGAGCGCAGCGCTGAGCATGTCGCCGGCGGCCTGGCGGGCGTCGACGTCGTCGACCTCGAAGGCGAAGTACTTCGACTGGTCGATGATGAGCGTCCGCTGGGCGGTCGTCAGGTTCTCGGGCGTGATCGTCGTCGAGTTCGGCGTGTAGGTGCCGATCGTGGGACGGCTGATCGAGTTGATGTGCACGGTGTCGCCGGCCTGGGCGATCTCGCCCTCGTAGTTCCGGTTGACCACGCTCGGCTGGGCTGCCACCAGGTTCTTCTTGAGCGAGGTGAGCAGCTTCGCCGACCAGATCTCCGGCACGAAGGACGCGACCCCTCCGAACTCGCCAGCGAGGCGGGCCCAGAGCGGGACTCGGGCGATCGGCCGGCGGAACCGGTCGATGGCGCCCCCGAGGGCGAGGCGGACGGCGTAGAGCACGCCGAGGGCCAGGAGCAGGGTGAACAGGGCATTCACGGGGACCCTCCTTGGGTCAGGTGGCTTTGCCCGAGAGGAGATCGGCAAGCTGGCCAGCGGCCTCGGCCTTCTCGATCGCCTCGGGGCTCATGGACTTCAGGTCGGCCCGGGTGAGCTGCTTCGGCTTGTCGCCGGAGCCTCCCTGGCTTCCCCCGTCGGCGCTCCCCTGGACCCGGGTGGCGGTCTTCGGGAACTGGGTCTCGTACTTCGCCTTGAGCGCCTTGACCTTGTCGTCGTCGACCTCGCCGTCGTCGGTGAGGTACTTGGCGAGGTTCAGGTCTTCGACGATCGCGGCCGGGTCGGGGACCACGCCGGAGAGGGCCGCCTTGATCTCGGCGCCGGCGAGGCGCTGTCCGGCCTCGAGGAGCGCCGCCTTGCGGCCGCGGTCCTCGGCCTCGCTGAGCGCCTTCTCGGAGTCGGGGAGGCCCGCCTTCTTGAGGTCGGCGAGCTCCTTGGCGTTCTTCTTCCAGCGGTCCTCGTGCTTGCGGCTCTCCTGCTTGAGTCGTTCGGCCTCGGCCTTCCAGTCGGTGGTGTCCTCGCCGGACCCGCCGCCCTCTTCGCCGGTGCCTTCACCACCCTCGCCGCCTTCGCCCTCGCCCTCGCCGTCACCGTCGGGCCCCATGCGGAGTCGCGCGGTGTCGGTGATCGGCCAGCCGCGTGCGGCCCAGCCGGAGAGGAAGTCGTCGAGGAGTGACGGGGTGGTCATGCAGGTGCCTCCCATGCGGGGATGGAGCCCCATGGCGGGGCGTGGAACGAGGGCCCCGTGCGGGGCTCAGGCGGCCAGGTCGTCCGGGCCAGTGAAGTGGTGCTCGGCGCCCTGGAGGTAGGGGCCGAGCTCGCCGTGCTCGTGCACCACGATCTCGGGGAGGTGCACGGTGCCGTCGGCGTCGACGGCGAGGTGCCGGCTCTTCCAGTACTGCGGGTCGCCTGAGGCGTTCCCGGCCGACTTGAGCTGGCGCAGGAGCGGCCGGTTGATGACGTGCCCGGGGTCCCGGTCGCCGATCATCGGGGCGACCGAGCAGTCGCACCGGGGGTGGAGCGGCATGAGCTCACCGCGGCGGTAGCGCTGGGTGGAGGCGGTCGCACAGAAGGCACAGGACCGGCCGGTGAGGACCCGGCGGTAACCCACGATCCGTGGGGTGGCGTCGGTGGCGAGGGAGATGGCGGCCCGCTGGCTGAGGGCGACGTCGGTCTGGGCCAGGACCGAGGCGCGCTGGCCGGCTCGGGCCATGGCCTCGTCGAAGGTGTGGCCGAGGGCGACGGCCACGCGGGCGTTGACGGCGGGCCGGCGGTAGACCTCGAGCGGGTCGACCCCATTGCGGAGGGCGGCGCCGGTAGTGAGCTCGGCGTCGATGTCGAGGTCCTCGTCGAGCTGTGCCTGGAGGAAGGCCCGCACGAGGCGGGTGGTGGCAAGCTCGGCGGACAGGACGATGCGGGAAACGACCTCGGCCAGGCGGTCGGCGTCGCCGTCGGTGAGCCCACCTGTGCGGGCCCATGCCAGGGAGGCCGCCGCCTGGGCCCGGTTCCGGATGGCGCCGTAGCGCTGCTGGTACTGGCGGGCCAGCTGCTCCGGTGTCACGGAGCGACGGGCTCGACGGGCTCGGGGAAGTCCTCGGGGCCGATCTCGCTGAGGTCGACGCCGGCGTCACGGAGGATGTTGCGAGCCTCCTCGCGGGTGACGACGACGCCGACGCCGAGGTAGAGCTTCTGGATCATCTCGGCGGCGGAGAGCTGGCGGGAGTCGGAGAGGATGGTGCCGGCCTCGGTGCTGCGCTTCCAGCGGAGGGCCTCCTGCTGGTCGATGCCGGGCAGCGCCGCCCACACTGCCTCGTCGGGCCCGCCGAGCTCCTTGATGGCTCGGGCGATCTCGACCTGCTCGGCGCCGGTGCGCTCCTCTGCTTCTGCCCAGATGATGCTCGAGGAGGTGTCGGACGCCTTCGCGCTCCCTTCAACGGCGAGGGCCAGGCGGAGGACCTCCTCCCACCCTTCGCCGAGGCCGCGCTGGTGCCGCCGGATCTTCGAGGTGAGCTGACCTTCGATCCGGGCGAGGGAGTCGGCAGCCACGTTGATCATGTCCCCGAGGAGGAAGGCGTAGGGCGGCGTGGCCGACGTTGCAGCGATGCTCTTGACGTCCCTCTCGATCGCCTGGAGGAACGGGGCGAAGTCGGCCTGGGCGAACTCCCCGACCTTCACGGTCTCGGCTGAGTCGCCGAACATCATGAACGTCGAGGCGCCGGCCTTCAGCACGGCGAGCTTGTCGACCTCCCCGGTCGTCTTGTTCACCGGCGGGGTCCACCCGACCACCCAGCGCTGCCGGAAGGCCTGGTGCTCCATGGTGATGAGCATGTTGAGCATCGTCTGGTTGATCCGCCGCTGGTCGGTCAGCTGGCGAGAGAACTCGGGGAGGCCGCCACCGAAGGCCGGACGGCGAACCGGGCCGTTGACGCTGAGCTCGACCAGCGGGACGACGCCGAGTGGGTTCGGCAGCGGCCATTCCTCACCCTCGACGGTGCGTTGCGTCCACCGACTGACCCCGGAGGGGAGCACGAGCTGGCTCGTCGACCGGGGCGTGTCGAAGAACGCCATGGCGGTCGGGTTCGAGGTCCGGGGGACGCCGCCCTCGGGTCGGGAGACGCCCTTGTACTTCCAGATCCCGTTCGGGAGGTAGAGCGTGGCGAAGAGCATCCCCGACTCGTCGACCCAGCGCTTCAGGCCGGCAGCGCGCTCCCGCCGGGTCCCCGGGCGGTAGGCGACGATCGACTGCGAGGGGTCCTCGATGGTGATCTGCGCCTTGTCGTCGGCGCCGGCCCAGACGAGGGCGTAGACAGCACCGGTCTTCAGGGCGGTCTCGTTGCCGATGTCGGAGTCGGCGTC
>JBFWQW010000069.1:0-15051 GCA_050249235.1 Acidimicrobiia bacterium
GTGCTCGGCCGCATCGGCGACGTCGTCGTCACCGGCGGCGAGATGGTGTGGCCGGACGCGGTGGAGCCGGTCCTCGCCGCCCTGCCCGGCATCGCCGTGGTGGCCGTGGGCGGCCGCCCCGACCCCGCGTGGGGCCACCGGGTGGTGGCCTGGGTCGTGCCCGCCGACCGGTCGGCGCCACCCGCCCTCGACGCCCTCCGCGACGCCGTGAAGGCCGTCCTGCCGGCCTACAGCGCTCCCCGGGAGCTCGTCCTCGTGGACGCCCTGCCCCGCACCCCCCTCGGCAAGCTCCGCCGCCACCTCCTGACGTGACCGTTCGTTGGCGACCCAGCCGGGGTCGTTCCGGATGAGTCGACCGAGAACGGGCTTCCCTAGCCTCGGGGAGGTGAACCGCCTGGCCAACGAGTCGAGCCCGTACCTGCGCCAGCACCGGGACAACCCGGTCGACTGGTTCCCGTGGGGCGACGAGGCCTTCGCCACCGCCCGGGAGCGGGACGTGCCCGTGCTCCTGTCGGTCGGCTACTCGGCCTGTCACTGGTGCCACGTGATGGCCCACGAGTCCTTCGAGGACCCGGCCACGGCGGCGGTGATGAACGAGCTGTTCGTCAACGTGAAGGTCGACCGGGAGGAGCGGCCCGACGTCGACGCCGTCTACATGGAGGCGCTCCAGGCGATGACCGGCGGGGGCGGGTGGCCCATGACCGTCTTCCTCGACCACGACGCCCGGCCCTTCCACGCCGGCACCTACTTCCCGCCCCGCGCCACGAGGGGCATGCCCGGGTTCGTCGACGTCCTCCGGGCCGCCGACGAGGCCTGGCGGGAGCGGCGGCCGGCCCTGCTCGAGCATGCCGGCGAGCTGACCGGGGCGCTCGACCGGCCCTTGGGGACGGGCGACGGCACCGGCGACCTCCCGGGAGCGGCCGCGGTGCTCGAGGGTGCGGCCGCCGTCCTGGCCCGGGTCGACGCCCGCTGGGGTGGGCTCGGCGGGGCGCCGAAGTTCCCGCAGACGATGGCGATCGAGCTCCTGCTCCGGGCCCACGACCGCAGCGGCGACGCCGACCTGCTCGCCGCGGCCCGGCTCTGCCTCGACGCCATGGCCGCCGGCGGCATCGCCGACCACCTCGGCGGCGGCTTCGCCCGCTACTCGGTGGACGACCGCTGGCTCGTCCCCCATTTCGAGAAGATGCTGTACGACCAGGCGCTGCTGGCCCGGGTCTACCTCCACGGCTGGCAGGTCACCGGCGACCCCGCCTACCGCCAGGTGCTCGACGACACCGTCGGCTACGTGCTGCGCGACCTCCGCTCCCCCGGCGGCGGCCTGTGCTCGGCCGAGGACGCCGACTCCGAGGGCGTCGAGGGCAGGTTCTACGTCTGGTCCCTGGCCGAGGTGCTCGAGGTGGCCGGGCCGGAGGCGGCCGCCTGGTGGCGGGTCACGGAGGGCGGGAACTTCGAGGGCGCCAACATCCTGTTCCGACCCCGGGGCGAGCCCCTCGTGCGCCCGCCATCGATCGAGGCCGCCCGCCGGGCGCTCTTCGAGCGCCGCGAGGGCCGCGTCCGCCCGGGCCTCGACGACAAGGTCCTGGCCGAGTGGAACGGGCTGTTCCTCGCCACCCTGGCCGAGGCGGCCGCCGCCACCGGCACCGCCGAGTGGCTGGCCGCGGCCGAGGAGATCGGCGAGTTCCTGGTGGCCGAGCTGCTCGTCGGCGGCCGCTGGCACCGCAGCTGGCAGGCCGACACCGGCGCCCGCCACCTGGCCGTCGCCGCCGACCACGCCGCCCTGGTCGACGCCTTCACCCGGCTCGCCGAGGCCACCGGCCGGGCGGTGTGGCTCGACCGGGCCGCCGGCACCGCCGACGCCCTGCTCGACCTCTTCTGGGACGACGCCGACGGCTGCCTCTTCACCACCGGCCACGACGCCGAGCGGCTGGTCGCCCGCCAGAAGGACGTGCTCGACGGGGCCACCCCGTCGGCCAACTCGATGGCCGCCGTCGGCCTGGCCCGGCTGGGCGCGCTCACCGGTGTGGCCCGCTACGGCGAGGCCGCTGACGGCATCCTGCGCCGCCTCGGTCCTTTGGCCGCCAAGCACCCCACCGCCTTCGCCCACCTCCTCGCCGCCGCCGACCTGGGAGACGACGGCCGCGAGGTCGTCGTCACCGGCGACCGCCCCGACCTCCTGGCCGCGGTGCAGGCCCGCTACCTGCCCCGCACCGTGCTGGCGTGGGGGGAGCGCACCGCCTCGCCCCTCTGGGAGGGCCGCCCCGACCCCCTCCCCGGCGACCGGGGCCGGGCCTACGTCTGCCAGGGCTACGCCTGCCGGCTCCCCGTCGACACCCCCGACGCCCTCCTCGCCCAGCTCGGCTGACCCGCCCCACCCCCCGGTCCCGAACTCGGTGCGCAGGTCACCGCTCAGCGGCGAGATCCGCACCGAGTTCGCCGTCGGTGCCGCCACCCGGAAGGCCCACGCCTCGGGTGCACCCATGGCTTACCGGCCCCGAGCCCCGAAAAGCACGAACTCGGTGCGGAGATCGCCGCTGAGGGGCGACGTCCGCACCGAGTTCGCAGTGCAGGGCCGTGCTGGTGGCCGAGGGCCGACTAGACGGTGGCCTTCTCCAGGACGTGGATGGCGCAGGTCGAGCCCAGGCCGATCACGTGGGTCATGCCGACCTTGGCGTCGGGGATCTGGCGGTCGCCGGCCTCGCCACGGAGGTGCATCGACACCTCGACGAGGTTGGCGGCACCGGTGCAGCCGATGGGATGGCCCTTCGACACGAGGCCGCCCGACACGTTCACCGGGATCTTGCCGTCGCGGGACGACTGGCCCTCGTCGATGAACTTGCCGGCCATGCCCGGCTCGCAGAGCCGCAGGTTGTCGTAGTGGACCAGCTCGGCGGTGGCGAAGCAGTCGTGCAGCTCCACCAGGTCGAGGTCCTGCGGGTCGACGCCGGACATCTCGTAGGCCCGGTCGCCGCCAGGCGGGTGAGGGTGTTGACGTCCGGGGCCGCCATCTCGGTGTCGACGTACGGGTCGGTCGTCATCACCGAGGCGGAGATCTTGATGGCCCGCTTCTTCACGTCGTCGGGCATGGACTTCAGGCGCTCGCCGCTGACGAGCACGAGAGCCGCGGCGCCGTCGCCGGTGGGCCCGCACATCGGCAGCGTGTTGGGCCAGGCGATGACCTCGGCGTTCATGACCTCTTCGAGGGAGAACACCTTCTGGTACTGCGAGTACGGGTTCAGCGACGAGTTGAAGTGGCTCTTCACCGCCACCTTGGCGAACTGCTCGAAGCCGACGCCCTCGTTGTTGTTGGCGTACTCCATGCCGATCTCGGCGAACACGCCGGGCATGAGGCCCGTGCCGAGCACGCCCTCGGTGTACATGATCGAGCCTTGGCGTCCGGCCGGTGTGAAGACCTTCTTCTCGCCGCCGCCACCGCGGCCACCGACGCCGAGGAGGCCGGCCTTGCCCATCTTCTCGAAGCCGATGGCCAGGCCGACGTCCGACAGGCCGGCCCTGATCTCGAGGTAGGCGACCCGCACCGCGTTGGCCCCGGTCGCGCAGGCGTTGACGACGTTGTACACCGGGATGCCGGTGGCGCCGATCTGGTCGAGGATGCGCTGGCCGGCACCGGCCTCCTGCATCGTCCCGCACCCGAGCACGTCGACGTCGGCCATCGTGACCTGGGCGTCGGCCAGGGCGGCCATGGCGATCTCGCTCGCCATGTCGAGCGAGTCCTTGTCGGGGAACCGGCCGAACTTGTGCTGCGCGATCCCGATGATGAAGACGTCTTCAGACATGTGCGCTCCCCTTAAGCGGGCTCGAAGCCGAATGCCACGGCCTCGTTCCCATCGTCGTCGGTACCCAGCGTGTACGTGGTGAGCCGAACCGGCATCCCCAGCTTGATGCTCTCAGGGGTGGCCTCGGCGTTGAGGATGTTCCCCTTCACGTGACCGCCACCGTCGAGGTCGACGATGGAGGAGACGTACGGCGCGGTGAGCCCCGGCGCCGCCCGCTGCACGATCGTGAAGGCCCGCACGGTGCCCGTGTTGGCGAGGTCGCGATCGGTGAAAGGTCCCGGCTGGAAGCACCTCGCGCAGGCGTTGCGGCGGCCGAAGTAGAGCGCACCGCAGTTCCCGCACTCTTGTGCCACCAGGTGGGGGTTGCCGTCGTCCAGCTTCAGGTAGCTGACGACCGGGATCTGGTTGGCCATGGCGGCGACGCTATCTTGACCAGCCGGTCCAGTGCAGATTCGGGCGGCGCGGTCGTTGGACGGATCGGCCCGGCCCGTCGGGGACCGGATGGCCCAGCGCCACGGTGCCCACGGCCCGCCGCCCGGGGGGGACCCCGAGGGCCCGGAGCACCGCCTCCTCGTGGTCGAACAGGCCGAAGAAGCAGGCCCCGAGCCCCTCGGCCACGGCGGCCAGCAGGACGTGCTCGATGCCCATCCCCGCGTCGACCCACCAGTACGGCACCGCCCAGGCGTCGGGGCCGCCACCGAGGCCCGTCGCCGCCTTGTCCGCCTCGGCGTAGCGGGCCACGTAGGCCTGCGGGTCGGTGACGACCACGACCAACACGGGCGCCCGAAGCAACCCCTGCCAGCGGAACCGGGCCCGGCCGGCCGGGTCGGGGAACGTCACCGACCAGTAGCGCTCCGTCTCGTCGCCCCGCAGCACCACCAGGTCGAGGCCCTGGCTGTTGCCGGCGGAGGGAGCCCGACCGGCGGTGGCCAGCACCCGGGCCAGCACCTCGTCGTCGACCGGTCGCCCGTCGAAGCTCCGCACCATCCGGCGCCTGGCGACGACCTCGTCGAAACCGGCCCCGGCCACGGCCACGATCCTCGCGTGCTCGGCCCGGGCTCGCCGATCGGGCCCGGGCCGGCGACAGCGCGGGTGGGCCAGCCAGGCCAGGCGGTCGTCCCGGGGTTCGTCAGGCACCCGGGGGGGCCCCGGGAGGGGGTAGCCGGCCTAGGCCAGGGCGGCGAGGTCCTCGGCCATGGCCCACCCGAAGGCGACGAGGGTGTCGCCCTTGGCCGCGTTGACGGCGTCGAAGAGGGCCCGGACCTCGGCCGTGATCTTGTCCGGCTTGGCCGAGTCGTGGTCGAGGGCACAGGCCGGGCCGCCGTCGCCCTTGGCGATGAAGGCCCGCTCGTCGTACTCCGCGTCGACGCCGAAGCGCTTGGCCAGGCGCCGGCCCCAGGCCCGGTCCTCGCCGGTGGGCTTGTGGTCGGGGCGGGGCACCACGTCGTGGAGCTTGATGAAGGCGGAGAAGGCGTCGAAGCCGGAGGGGTCGACGAACCGGGTGCCGATCAGCACGTCCTCGTCGGGGAAGGCGAGGACGGCCCGCCGCAGCTGGTCGCCGATGGTGGCCTTGAGCGCCTCGCCCCGCTTGGCGGTGCGCTTGATCGACGCCAGGCCGATGAGCACACACGGGGTGCCCCCGATGCGCTCGAGCGTGCAGAACGAGAAGCCCTGCAGGACGCCGTTGCTCCGGGCCTGGGTGATGAGCACCCACTCCTCGCGCTGTTTGGAGAGGAGGCCGATGTCGTAGCTGGCCGGTCCGTCGGCGCAGAGATCGCCCATCTCGGCCAGCTCGGCATCACTGAGTGCGGTGCAATCCTTCGTCTCGACGTCGATGGCCATGAGGTCTGGGCTCCCCGATCTCTCGACACGTGCCGCCACAAGTATCGCGGAAATTCCGGCCGATCCCTCGTTCGAGTCCCTGAACGGCCTCGTCAGGCCAGCGCGGCGGCCCCGAACTCGCTCAGGAGCTCGCCCCGGAGGCCGTTCGACTCGTCGACCCGGAACTCGTCGGAGAGCCGGATGGTCTGGGTGCCGACCACCACCACGACCGGCGACGGGCCGGGATGGGCGACGAGGAGCCGCTTCAGCGTGGACACCCGCTGCTCGTCGAGGCCGTGGGCCGGGAAGCGCACCTTCAGGGGCGGCGCCTCGTGGCTCACCTCGATCGGCACGATGTCCATGGCCATGATCTTGGGCAGGTCGTCGCGGGTGTCGAGGCGGCCCCGGACGGCGATCACCCGGTCGTCGGCCAGCTTCGAGCCGTGCTCGAGCATCGTCTTCGGGAACACCATCACCTCGAGGGCGGCCTCGAGGTCCTCGAGCACGAAGACGGCCATGAGCTCGCCCTTCTTCGTGTACTTGCGCTGGAGCCCGGTGACGACCCCGCCGACCGTCCGGAACCCCACGTCGCCGCCCTGGGGGGCATCGCGCAGCTCGGCCAGGGTGCAGTCGGTCTGGCGCCGGAGCTGGTGCTCGATGCCCATGAGCGGGTGGTCGCTCACGTAGAGGCCGAGCATCTCCTTCTCGTAGGTGAGCCGGGTCATCTTGTCGAAGGCCGAGTCGGGGATCGTGATGGGCGCCTCGACCGGCGCCGTGTCGCCACCCATCGACCCGAACAGGTCGAACTGGCCCTCGGCCTCCTTGCGCCGGCGGGCCAGCGTGCGGTCGATGAGCAGCTCGTGGACCTCGAGGAGGCCCTTGCGCTCGTGGCCGAGGGAGTCGAAGCCGCCGGCCTTGATGAGCGACTCGATGGTGCGCTTGTTGAGAACTGAGAAGTCGACCCGGTCGCAGAAGTCGTGGAACGAGGTGAAGGGCCCGCCCCGCTCCCGCTCCTCGATCACGAGCCCGACGAGGCCCTCGCCCACGTTGCGCACCGCCGACAGCCCGAAGAGGATCACCGGCGTCGCCCCGCCGCCCTCGGCCGGTTCGAGCGCGACGGAGAAGTCGGAGAGCGACCGGTTGACGTCGGGCACCTCGACCTTGATCGAGTTGGTGCGGCACTCGTTGAGGTAGACGGCCGACTTGTCCTGGTTGTCCTTCACCGAGGTGAGCAGAGCGGCCAGGTACTCGACGGGATGGTTGGCCTTCAGCCAGGCCGTCTGGTAGGCGACCAGCCCGTAGCCGTAGGCGTGGGCCTTCGGGAAGGCGTAGTCGGCGAACGGCTCGATGATGTCGAACCACTGGCCCCCGAGCTCCCGCCCGTAGCCGGTGGCCTCGCAGGCGGCGACGAACGTCTCGCGCTCCTTCGCCATGAGCTCGCGGATCTTCTTCCCGCAGTTGTGGACGAGAAAGTCCTCGACGACCGCCCACGGTCGCCGCTGGTCCTTCATGCGGAAGTCGAAGCACTCGACCTCCCCCACGTACTCCACGCTGGTCACGGTGTCCCAGACCAGGTCGCCGGTGCGGAGGTCCTCCAGTCGTTCCGAGTAGAGGAGCCCGTTCAGCGTCTCGCGGTGGAGCACCTTCGATCGGATCGAGCCCGTCCCATCGACTCCGAGGTCGCGGGCCGAACGCCCGGCCGCCTCCTGGCGGCGGCGGAGCTCGGCGTCGAGGAACGACGCCGGTACGCCGATCCGGGTCGCGCTCCGGCCGCCCTTCCACTCGACAAGCCAACGGGAGACCTTGGCGGCCTTGACCTTGGTGAGGTGCGGCTCGACGAGGCGAGCGAACGCCTTGGCCTGGCCCTTGTCGGCCATCGACAGCGTGTAATGCGTGCCGTGACCGGCGACCTCACGCCGGTGGAGGTTGGAGAGGATCCCGAAGCGGAGGAGCATCCGCTTCAGACCCAGCGCAAGGGTCTTGCTCTTCGTCCCGAAGTGCGCGCCCGACCGGTCGGCCCAGCCGTCGGCGCAGAAGTAGAGACCCAGGAAGCGCTCCACCTTGGCCGCCGGAAGGTTGAGGAGACGGCGGGCGATCACCTTGTCGTGCGAGAGCCCGAGACCCCCGAGAATGGGCTCGAGCGCGAGGAGCTCGGCCTTTCGAAGGTGGATGCGGGTGACACCACCCACGCTCTCCGACCTCGGCACGCGTCCGAAGTGAGAGACGAAGGCCGAGGTGAACGTCGCGAGGAGCTCGGGGTCGGTATTGCAGAAGAAGGCGTTCCGATGCGGACCAGACCGGATGTCCGGCGTGTAGCCCTCCGAGAGGAGCAGCGCCGCCAGCTCGACCTCGGCCACCGACGCCTTGGCGCCTCCCTCGGTCGAGGTCCTCGCCACCACCCCAACGAGATCGCCGGGCTTCAGCGTGCCCAGCTCGACCCAATCGTCCTCGCCCAGGAAGGGATGGTCCTTCGTCGCCTCGATCGTGTAGCCCGTCGACGTGGTGAGTCGATACACCGGCTTCACGCCGACCGGCCAGACGTCGACGACGTCCTCGTGGCGGGTGACGTAGGTCTCCGTGTCGATCGTCTGCAGTCGCCGGTCGGTCAACGACAGGAGCCGTTCGATCGGCACGTAGCCGCGGGACTTCGTGAGGACGAGCGTCCCCTTGGGGAAGCAGGCCTTCCGGAGGTTGTCGGCTTCGGCGAGCGAGTAGCCGGCGAACTTCTGGGCCACCCGCATCAGCGACTCTTGGTAGATCATCAGGCCGTAGGTGTCGCCCAGCACCTCCTCGGCGTCCGGGTGGAGGTACTGCACCGGCTTGCGACCGTTCTTCCGGTCGGCGTAGTCGTTGTGCATGTTGGCCGCCATGGGCCCGGGCCGGTAGAGGGCCACGAGGGCGGCGACGTCGTCGAAGTTGGTCGGCGCGAGTGACCGCATGAGCGACCGCATCGGACCGCCCTCGAGCTGGAACACGCCGATGGAGTCGCCCCGCTTGAGGAGCTCGAGGGTGGCCTCGTCGTCGAGCGGGACGGCGTCGATGTCGGGCCGGGCGCCGGTGCTGCGCTCGATGAGGTCGAGGGCGTTCTCGATCACGGAGAGGTTCCGCAGCCCGAGGAAGTCCATCTTCAGGAGGCCGAGCTCCTCGACCCCGTGCATCTCGTACTGCGTGACGATCGGGGCGTCCTCGACCGGCTGGCCCGACTCCGGCTTGCGCTGGACCGGGAGGTACTCGGTGAGCGGCTCGGCGGTGATGACGACGGCGGCGGCGTGGATGCCGTCCTGGCGGCGGAGGCCCTCGAGGCCGCGGGCCACGTCGACCACCCGCTTGACGTCGGGGTCGGTGGCGCACATGTCCCGCAGCTCGGACGCGGCCTTGAAGCCGTCCTCGTACTTCTCGTCGAGCTCGAGGCAGGCGTGCAGCGGTGTGTCGCGACCCATGACCAGCGGGGGCATGGCCTTGGCCACCCGGTCGCCGACGGCGTAGGGGTAGCCGAGCACCCGGGCCGCGTCGCGCACCGCGGCCCGGGCCTTGATCGTCGAGAAGGTGACGATCTGGGCCACGTGGTCGCGCCCGTACTTCTCGGCCGCGTACCGGATCATCTCGTCCCGGTAGCGGTCGTCGAAGTCCATGTCGATGTCGGGCATCGAGATCCGGGACGGGTTGAGGAACCGCTCGAAGATCAGGTCGTACCTGATGGGGTCGAGGTCGGTGATCCGGAGGCAGTAGGCGACGGCGCACCCGGCCGAGCTGCCTCGTCCCGGGCCGACCCTGATGCCGTTGCCCCGGGCGTGGGCGATGAGGTCCCAGACGATGAGGAAGTAGGACGCGAAGCCCATCCCCTCGATGACCGAGAGCTCGTACTCGATGCGCTCGATCACGGTCGGCGACAGGGTGGCGCCCCACCGCTGCTTGGCGCCCTCGACCGTGAGATGGCGCAGGTAGTCGGCGGACGTCGCGAACCCGGGTGGCAGGGGGAAGTCCGGCAGCTTGGGCTTGCCGAACTCGATCTCGACGTTGCAGCGCTCGGCGATCCAGAGGGTGTTGTCGCAGGCCTCGGGGAGCTCGGCGAACAGGTGGCGCATCTCGACGGCCGACTTCAGGTAGTGCTCGTCCGAGCTGAACTTGAAGCGGTTGGGGTCGTCGATCGTGCACCCGGTCTGGACGCAGAGGAGGGCGTCGTGGGCCTCGGCGTCGTGGCGGTGCACGTAGTGGCTGTCGTTGGTGGCGAGCAGCGGTGCCCGGAGCTTGCGGGCGATCTCGGTGAGCTGGGGGTTGGTGCGGTGCTGGTCGGGCAGCCCGTGGTCCTGCAGCTCGACGAAGAGGTTGTCGCGGCCGAAGATCTCCTGGAGGCGGCCGGCCTTCTCGAGGGCCGCCTTCTCGTCCCCCTGGAGCAGCGACTGGAGCACGTGGCCGCCGAGGCAGCCGGTGGTGGCGATCACGCCCCCGGCGTGACGGGCCAGCAGCTCCCAGTCGAGCCGGGGCTTGTAGTAGTAGCCCTCGAGGAAGGCCAGGCTCGACAGCTTGATGAGGTTGCGGTAGCCCACGTCGTTCTCGGCGAAGAGGCAGAGGTGGTAGTAGAGCTTCTTGCCGCCCTCGGTGTCCCCGCCCGAGTCGTCGAGCCGGCCCCGCCGGGTGGGCCGCTCCGAGCGGTGGTCGTGGGCCATGTAGGCCTCGGTGCCGATGACCGGGTTGACGCCCTGGCGGCGGCACTCGGCGTAGAAGTCGAGCACCCCGTACATGTTCCCGTGATCGGTGATGCCGAGGGCGGGCTGGCCGTCCGATGCGGCCGCCGCGACCACGTCGGCGATGCGGGCCGCGCCGTCGAGCATCGAGAACTCGGTGTGCTGGTGAAGGTGGGTGAAGCTGCTCGCCACGACTTCTCCCCCGCTGTGGACAAGTAGTCCACAGCGGTTGTGGATGGGAATGACAGGCGTGTCATTCCGGTCGGCCGACCCTAGTCCTCCCCGCGCCGCGGTCGCACGCCCGCCCCCGGGGCCGCCGCCGCCCGGTGCCCGCTCAGCCGGCGCGGATGACGGAGATCCGGCCGCTCGGCTCGAGGATGGCCAGCCGCACGTCGGCGAGGTCGGCCACGCCGGCCTGGCGGACCGCCTCCATGAGCTCGGCCATGGGCAGCTGCTCGAGGGCGAGGGCCTCCCGGACCGGCACCCCGTCCTGCACGAGCACCAGCGGCACCCCCTCGATCACGCGCCGGGCGCCCGACCACCGCCACGACAGCCAGGTGAGCAGCGAAGCCCAGAACCCGAACGTGCTCACGGCCAGGATCGAGCCGGTGACGGAGAAGTCCTCCTGGGTGATGCCCTGCTGGACGATGTCGCCCAGCGTGACGAGGAAGAGCAGCTCGAAGGGTGCGAGGTCGCCAAGCGTGCGCTTCTTCAACCCCCTCGTCACCAGGAAGAGGAACCAGAACACGACGGACGCGCGGAGCACGACCTCCATCAGCGCCTTCTCCTCCCCGGGGATGTCCCCCGACGCGATGCGGTCACGGGCGGACGCGGGTGGTGAAGCGGACCCCGAGCACCTTCTCGCCGTCCTCGACCAGCCACACCCGGCCCCGGCGGGACGACTGCACCGCGGGCTCGATCCTGGCCTCGTAGGTGACGACGAGCGTGTCGCCCTCGGGCGGCTCCATCTCCCAGAGCACGAGTGGGCCGTCGGTGGACTCGGAGGCGGGGGCCGGGATGATCCCGTTCACGTCCCAGATCTCCAGGTACGAGCGGTCGATGGCGATGGTCACCGGCTGGTCGCCCCAACCCCCCTCGCGGTGCAGGGTGATGCGCAGGGGTGACGCGAGGGCCGGGCGGGTCACGTCCGGGTAGACGACCTCGAGCGTGGTGCCGTCGGCCGACGCCGACACCGTCGCATGGTCCACGCCGAAGGCGTCGACGAGACCGAGGCCGTCGAGCGCGGCGAGTCCGATGATGAGGCCGATGAGCCCGGTGGTGAGGCGGTGGAGCAGCCGCCGGCGGCGCACCACCGTGGCGGCGCCCGGGCTGTCGAGCACGTGGACGACGTGCGAGGTCGTGCTTGTCGCCATGGCGGTCCGACCGTACGACCGGCGGACGGCCGGCCGGTGGACCCGGGGCTACAGGTACTGGCCGGTGACGCCGGCCGGGTCGACCCGGCCCGGCGCGCCGGGCGGGAGGCCGCGCTGGTTCATCTGCTCGATCTGCTGGCGGGCGGCCATCTGCTGGGCGAACAGCGTCGCCTGGATCCCGTGGAAGAGGCCCTCCAGCCACCCCACCAGCTGGGCCTGCGCCACCCGGATCTCGGCATCGCTGGGCTCGTCGCCGATGGGCAGGGCCAGGCGATGGAGCTCGTCGGCGAGGTCGGGGGACAGCCCGGAGGCGAGCTCGGTGACGCTGGTCTCGTAGATCTCCTTCAGCCGGCTGCGGCTGGCCGCGTCGAGCGGGGCCTGGCGCACCTCGTCGAGGAGCTGGCGGATCATCGAGCCGATCCGCATCACCTTGGCCGGCTCGTCGACGGACTCCACCGTGCCGGCGGACACCGCCGGGACGCCGTCGACCACCTCGGCGACGTCGGTCGGCGGCGCCTGCCGGTCGGTGGGTGCGGGAGGGGGGGCCTCGGACATGGGGGGCATCATGCCCGCAGTGACAGCAGCGGTACACGCATCTCGGCCGCCGTGAGCGACCCGTGCCTGGCCTGGAGGCGGTACGGGCCGGTGTCGGCCGGGTCGTGGAAGGCGACCGGGTCGATGGCGGCCATCACCACGTCGCCGAAGCGGGCCGCGGCCGACTCGCTCACCGTCGGGCCGAACCAGCCGTCCTCGATCACCTGGGCCCGGGTCCGCACCCAGGCCCTCGCGCCGTGGTGGAGGGCAGCTGCCTCGGCCAGGGCCTGCTCGTGGCCGGGCCGGGCGTGGAGCCAGCGGAACCGGCCCTCGCCGGAGAGGAGCTCGAGCTCGGCCAGCACCTCGTCGGCGATCGTCACGACGGCGTCGCCCACCTGCACCTGGCCGTGGTCGGACGTGATCACCAGCGTCGCGCCCGGCGGCAGGACGTCGGCCACGTCGGCCACCAGCCGGTCGACCGCCGAGAGCTCGGCGTCGTAGAAGTCGGTGAGCCCGTACTCGTGGGCCACCTTGTCGATGCCGTCGTAGTAGGCGTAGACGAAGGGCTCGCCGCTGCGGAGCGCCCGGCGGACCTCGGTGACGAGCGTGCTCGGCACCCGGTAGCCGGTGAAGCGGACGTCGGAGAGGTGGGCCGTCGTGAAGCCGGTGCCGGCGAACTCCGTGCGGGTGACCACGGGGGGGCGGCGCCCGAGGAAGGCCGGGAGGGGCTGGATGGCGGCCGGCGGGATCTCCGTGCGGGCATCGCCGGACGGCGTCTGCCAGCGCAGGATGTTGAGCACGTCGCCCTTGACGTTGATGCGGTAGCCGACCACGCCGTGACGGCCGGGCGGCACGCCGAGCGTGAGCGAGCTGAGGGCGGTGGCGGTGGTCGACGGGGCCACGGTGAGGATCGGCCCGCCGTCCATCGACGCCAGGGTGGGCGCCAGGTGGCGGCGCTCGGCCAGCTGGTCGAAGCCGAGGCCGTCGATGGCGAGCAGCACGACCTGGGTGGCACCCCACGCCGCCGCCGGGAACCAGTCGGGGCGGGAGGCGGGCGGCTCGAGGATGGTGGGGGCCACGTTCGAGAGGCACGGACCGGCGTAGTCCGGGATGAGCGGCTCCATGGCGGGGCCGACCGTAGAGTTGTCGGGGTGAAGGTGTCGACCCGGGGGGACTACGCGGCCCGGGCTCTCCTGTCGCTGGCGCTCCACGGCGAGCACGCCGGACCCACGTCGGTCCGTGACATCGCCGAGCGCACCGGGCTGCCCCAGCCCTACCTCGAGCAGATCCTCCTCGCCCTGAAGGGCGCCGGGCTGGTGCGCTCGAAGCGGGGCGTCGGCGGCGGGTACGTGCTGGCCCGCCAGCCGGCGGAGATCACCCTGGGGGAGATCGTCTCGGCGGTCGACGGCCCCATCGCCGTCGGCGACTTCGGGCTCCCCCACGAGAACGGCGCCTGCGACCACGAGGGCCAGTGCGTCCTGCTCGACCTCTGGGCCCACGTCGGCAACCACATGCGGGTCGTGCTCGACTCCTTCACCCTGGCCGACTGCATCGACCGGGCCCGCAACTTCGCCCCCAACTCGTTCCCGGTCCCCACCCGCGCCGAGTAGCCCCCTTGTGGCGCCCAGCCACAGCTGCTGTGAGGTGGCCGCCAGAGACCGAGCGGCGGGATCAGGTGAGGCGGGCGAGAACGGCCCGCAGGTCGGGAGGGAGGGCCGACTCGTAGGCGACGCGGGCGCCGGTGCCGGGGTGGTCGAAGGCGAGGGCCCGGGCGTGGAGGAAGGTGCGGGGGCAGGGGAAGGACTGGCGGTTGCCCCGGTAGCGGGGGTCGCCGACGATCGGGTGTCCGATGGCGGCGAGGTGGACCCGGATCTGGTGGGTGCGCCCGGTCTCCAGCCGGCAACCGAGCAGCGCCGCCGGCATCGGCTCGGCGAAGGCCTGCTCGACCTCGTAGCGGGTGCGGGCCTCCCGACCGGACGCGCTGACGGCCATCCGGGTGGGGTCGCGCTTCGACCGGCCGATCGGGGCGTCGACCATGCCCGAGGGCGGATCCGGCACGCCCCACACCAGGGCGGCGTACCGGCGCTCGACCGTGCGGGCCCCGAGCTGGGCCACCAGCGAGAGGTAGGCGGCCTGGTTGCGGGCCACCACCAGGAGGCCGGACGTGCCCTTGTCCAGCCGGTGGACGATGCCGGGCCGGTCGGCCTCGCCCACGCCGGCGATGTCCGGGAACGACGCCAGCAGCCCGGCCACGAGCGTCCCGGCCAGGTTGCCGGCGCCCGGGTGCACCACCAGCTCCGGAGGCTTGTCGACCACGATCACGTCGTCGTCGGCGTGGACGACCGGCACGACGACGCCCGGCTCGGCCACCAGCCCCGGCCCGGCGGCGTCGAGCGGCGGCACCTCGACGTCGAGCTCGTCACCCTCGGCCAGGCGGACCGACCGGCTCGTGACCAGCCGGCCCCGGAGCTGCACGGCACCGCCCGCCACCAGCTCGGCCACCTCGGACCGGGGCAGCCCCGTCAGCATGGCCACGGCCCGGTCGACCCGCTCCCCCGCCAGCGCGGCCGGCACGACCACCCTCACGACGCCCCCTCGGGCCCGGTCCCGGCGGGATCGGCGCCGGCACCGGCACCGGCACCCGAGCCGGACCCGGGACCGGCGGCCGTCGACGATGGCTCCCGGCCGGCGGTGAGGGCCAGGAGCACGGCCCCGAAGGTGATGGCCACGTCGGCGAGGTTGAACACGGGCCACCACTGCAGGTCGACGAAGTCGACCACCGCGCCTCCGAGCAGCCCGCCGTGACCCTCCCGCAGCAGGCGGTCGAGCAGGTTGCCCACGGCC